>JBMOIY010000075.1:0-10210 GCA_049317085.1 Rickettsiales bacterium
TCTCGATGAAATGATGTTTGAGCGCAGCGGCGGCATGGCCAAAAATAAGGATCATAGCGCCCCAGCCCAGATAGTAGTGCAGGTCCTCGAAGGCTTCGTGGGTGGCTTTGGGGTCGATATCGGTGGGCATGGGGATGAACGGAGCAGTGCTGAACCAGAAGAATTCGATGGGGTATTTGCGGTCGGCAGAGACCATCAGCCAGCCGGTGAGAGGCATGGCGATCATGAAGAAATAAAGCAGCCAATGGACAGTGTTCGCGGTGAATTTTTCTAGGCATGTCATGATTTCCGGCAGAGCGGGCGGTGGGTTCATCAGCCGCCAGATGAGACGGAAGATGCTGAGTGCCAGAATGGTGATGCCAAGGGATTTGTGGAAGGCGAAGGCATCGAACCGGATGGAGATGGGCAGGCTTTCCATCCAGAACCCAAGCGGGAGCATGGTGAGGATGGAGAGCGCGATGACCCAGTGCAGGGTGACTGCGACCGGGTCATAGCGCGATTTTGTGGTGGGTGTCATTACTGTTGTACGAATTCAGCATTGATCTCCACGGCGACTTCATCGCTCACCATCGGCAGGCCGTAGCTCATGCCGAATTCGGAACGTTTGATGGTCGTTTTTGCGTTGAAGCCGATATCGTATTTCTTGAAGAAGGTATGTTCGCCTCCGCCGATAAAGGTGGCATCCAGCACGATGGGCTTCACAGTGCCGAGCAGGTTCAGGTCCCCGTAGATTTTACCCGTGGTAGGTCCGGTCTTTTCGATCTTGGTCGAGGTGAAGGTCATCGTTGGGAAGGTGGCGACGTTGAAGAAGTCCTTGCCCGAGGTGTGTTCGGTGAGTTTTGGATTGTTGGAGTCTAGGCTCGCCGGGTTGATGGTGGCTTTCACGCTGCTCTTTTCGGGGGCTTTTGGGTCGAGGGTGATGGTGGCATCGAAATCATTGAAGCGCATCGCGTAGTCAGCGAAGCCCATGTGGCGGACTTTGAAGGCGATGCTGGCGTGGGTTTTCTCGACAACGTAGTTGCCTGCAGGCGCTTTGGCGATGTCGGTGGTGACTTGTGGCTCGGTGGTGGGATGTTTATCTTCCGCAAACGCAGGCTGGAAGGCGAGGATGGTGGCGGTGGCGAACAGCAATTGACGCATGGGGAACTCTCCTGTGTGGGGTTGTTATTGTTATTTCTTGTGCCATTGCTATAGGCCTATTGGGCAACGGGTGCAAGAACGCTTGCAAGCTGGCCAGAAAATGCCTAAAAGCGCGCGCATGACTGACATTACGCTCATCCGCAACTTCTCCATTATCGCGCATATCGACCATGGGAAATCGACGCTGGCCGATCGCCTGATTCAGGCGTGCTTTGCGGTCGAGGAGCGCGACATGACCGCGCAGATGCTTGATAACATGGATATCGAGAAGGAACGCGGCATCACTATTAAATCGCAGACGGTACGACTGAATTACACGGCGAAGGATGGCAAGACCTATATCCTGAACCTGATGGATACGCCGGGGCATGTAGATTTTGCCTATGAGGTGAGCCGGTGCCTTGCGGCGTGTGAGGGGTCGCTGCTGGTGGTGGATGCGAGCCAAGGGGTTGAGGCGCAGACGCTTGCTAACGTGTATCAAGCCATCGACAATAATAACGAGATTGTGCCGGTGCTGAACAAGATCGACCTGCCTGCAGCGGAGCCGGAGCGTGTGGCGCAGCAGGTGGAAGATATGATCGGTATCGATTGCACCGAGGCGTTGCATGTGAGTGCGAAAAGCGGGCTTGGCATTCCTGATTTGTTGGAAGCAATTGTTAAGCGTGTTCCCCACCCCAAAGGTGATGCAAACGCGCCGCTGAAGGCGTTGTTGGTGGATAGCTGGTACGACACGTATCTGGGCGTCGTCATCCTCATCCGCGTGATGGAAGGAACGATTAAAAAGGGGCAAAAAATCCGCTTCATGAATGCCGGGATTACGCAGACGGTGGAATCTGCCGGGTTCTTTACGCCCAAGAAAGTGCCGACATTGAGCATCGGGCCCGGCGAAGTGGGGTACATCCAGACGGGTATCAAGCTGGTGGAAGAGTGCAATGTGGGTGATACCATCACCGACGAACGCAACCAGGCGACGGAAGCCCTTCCGGGATTCAAGCCGGTGCAGCCGGTGGTGTTCTGCGGTCTTTACCCGGCGGAATCATCGGATTTCGAGATGCTCAAGGATTCGCTTGCGAAGTTGCGGCTGAATGATGCTAGTTTCAGTTTTGAGACGGAAAGTTCCACAGCGCTTGGGTTCGGGTTCCGCTGCGGGTTCCTTGGGTTGCTACACCTCGAAATTATTCAGGAGCGGCTGGAGCGCGAATTCAACCTCGACCTGATCACGACTGCACCCTCTGTTGTTTATAAGATGACGATGCAGAACGACAAGGTGGTGGAACTGCATAACCCAGCGGATTATCCGGACCCGACGCTCATCAAGATGATGGAAGAGCCGTGGATCCATGCGACGATCTTTGTGCCGGATGATTATCTTGGGAATGTGCTGGCGTTGTGTACGGAGAAGCGCGGGATTCAGACGAACCTGACTTATGTGGGCACGCGGGCGCTGGTGGAATATAAATTGCCGCTAAACGAGGTGGTGTTCGATTTTTATGACCGGTTGAAGTCTGGCTCCAAGGGCTATGCGAGTTTTGAGTATCATATCGATCATTACAAGGAATCGGACCTCGTCAAAGTTTCGATTCTGGTGAATGGGGAGCCGGTGGATGCGCTTTCGATGATCGTGCATCGCACACAGGCGGACCCGCGCGGGCGGGCGCTGTGTGCGCGGTTGAAGGACCTGATTCCAAAACATCTGTTCCAGATTGCGATTCAGGCTGCCATCGGCGGCAAGGTGATTGCGCGCGAGACGATTTCGGCGATGCGCAAGGATGTGACGGCGAAATGTTACGGGGGTGACATCAGCCGCAAGCGCAAGCTGCTTGATAAGCAGAAAAAGGGTAAGAAGCGCATGCGGCAGGTGGGGAATGTGGAAATTCCACAGGGTGCCTTCATTGCCGCGCTGAAGATGGGTGACGAGAAGTAATACCCACTAAATTTTCTTCAGGCCTTTCATTTCGCGTATGCGGGTTTATGTAACTGGCGTTAACCCGAGGAGCATCCAATGACCATTACTAAATCCTATGCCGCGCACAATGCTACCAGCCCGCTTGCACCCTTCAGTTTCGAGCGGCGGGCGGTGGGGGAAAATGATGTGGCGATTGCCATTGATTATTGTGGGGTGTGCCATTCGGATATCCACCAGGCGCGCAATGAATGGGGTGGGAGCATGTATCCCATGGTGCCGGGACATGAGATTGTGGGTCGGGTGACTGCGGTCGGGGCGAAGGTGAAGAAATTCAAGGTGGATGACGTAGTAGGTGTGGGCTGTATGGTCGATTCCTGTCGGAAATGTTCGGCGTGCAAAGATGACCTTGAGCAATATTGCGAGAATGGGTTCAGTGGTACTTATAATGGTACGGAGCAGGACAAGCAGACGCCGACATTCGGCGGGTATTCCGACCATATCGTGACGACGCAGGATTTTGTGCTGAAGGTGCCGGAGAATTTGCCGCTGAATGCGGTGGCGCCGCTGTTGTGCGCAGGGATCACCACGTGGTCACCGCTGAAGCATTGGAAAGTGGGCAAGGGGCAGAAGGTTGGTATCGTGGGGCTTGGCGGTTTGGGCCATATGGGTGTGAAATTCGCAGCGGCGTTTGGGGCGGAGACCTATGTCATTACTACCTCACCCAGTAAGCGTGAGGATGCGAAGAAGCTTGGAGCGAAGGATATCGTGGTGTCGCGCGATGAGGGGGACATGGCAAAGCATGCCGGATCGTTCGATTTCATCCTCAGCACGATCTCGGCGCAGTATGATATCGGGATGTATCTCAACCTGCTGAAGCGGGACGGCAAGATGGTGGTCGTGGGGGCGCCGGATAAGCCGAGTGATATCATGACGTTCTCACTTATCATGGGGCGCAAGACACTTGCGGGGTCGCTCATCGGTGGCATTAAGGAAACGCAGGAGATGCTGGATTATTGCGGGAAACATGGCATTGTGTCGGATGTTGAGATGATTCCGGTGCAGAAGATCAACGAGGCGTATGAGCGGATGCTGAAGAGTGATGTGCGTTACCGCTTTGTCATCGATATGAAGTCGTTAGCTGCTTAACCAAGGAGTTCATATGCGTAGCTGGAAACTCATGCTGTTAGCCTGTGCGCTGCCATGGGCGAGCCAGGCGAAGGAGATGCCGAAGCTGGACCCGATGCAGGAATATGTGACGAAGCATGGCGGCACGGAGCAGCCGTTCAAGAATAAATACTGGGATAACCATGCGGAGGGGATTTATGTGGATGTTATCTCGGGCAAGCCGCTGTTTTCCAGCACGGATAAGTATGATTCGGGGACGGGGTGGCCGAGTTTTACGCGGCCGATCGAAGAGAATTTCGTGAAGCAGAAGACGGATTCGACGATGGGCATGGCGCGCACGGAGGTGAAATCGGCGGATAGTGATTCGCATCTGGGCCATGTGTTCGATGATGGGCCGAAGGAGACGGGCGGCAAGCGCTATTGCATCAATTCGGCGGCGCTGAAATTCATTCCGAAGAGTGAGATGAAAAAAGAGGGGTATGAGAAATACCTGGTGCTGTTCAAGGGTAAGCAGTGATGCGCAGGCTCACCCAATCGCTTGTGGCGCTTGTAGTATATATGATGCTGGCGGTGCCGGTGCATGCGTTCGAGCTGCCGAAGCCGAAACTGATCGCGGTGTATTTCTGGTCCTCCTATTGCCCGAATTGTAAGATTTTGACGCCGCAACTGATCGAGGCACGCAAGGTTCTGGATACGAAGGATGTGCTGTTCGTGACGCTGGATTTGAGTGATTCGGCGACGATCCATCAATCGACGATGCTGGCTTCAACGCTTGGCATTGCGCCGTTTGTGCAGGCGCAAGGCAGCGCGACGGGGTATGTGGCGGTGCTGAAGGCGGATAAAAAGACGGAACTGGCGCGCTTTGATCGGAGCCATAAAACGGCGCATATCGTGGCCGTGATAGAAAAATTGCTGGGGGAACCGCCCGCTAAATAGCGGGCTTGCACTTGGGCGAAAAGCTGCTAGAAACGCCACCTCACCTTTGGGATGGGGCTTTAGCTCAGCTGGTAGAGCGCTTCCATGGCATGGAAGAGGTCAACGGTTCGACTCCGTTAAGCTCCACCAATTCCGCATATAATTAGCTTGAATTTCAAGCATATAAATTCGAAGTCCTCCGTTATCCCACAATCCGTCCCACAAGTAAATTGTGGATACTGATGACTTTGAGCCATCTGAATAGGTCACATGGTTAAGTGCCGTAGTAGCAGTAGTTTACGGGTCACGTACTTTGGGAATTCCTACTAGTTGTCCGGAATTAAACCGGGTGGCAACTTTGGCGCATTAGCTTTAACGAACGCGATCATCTTTTCGACTGTAGGACTCGTGTTAATTGTATGCAGTGGAATATCTGGGTGCGCTTCCGGAAATATCCTGAAGATTTCATCAGCAAAACCTTGGCCGATATCTTCAACGCCTTTAAAATCCAACAGGACTTCCGCAAACTGATCGAACCTAGATAGAATCCTTTTGGCTTGCGATCTCGAGACAAGTTGCTGCCCGGGTTCACGCGCTAACGCTATAGGTACGTGAGTGCGGCGGAATCTTAGCTGATCATTCTGATATTTTGCGAAAACATCTTGTTTTGTCCATGACGCGTTAGTCGCAATCTCCATATAGATTAGCGTTCCGCGCCTATAGCGCCGCTCTTCCATTTCTACGAGCCATTCGTCGTCGTCTTCGCGGCTGCGTTCGTAAAAAAGTGTGCCGGATCGAATTATAAATCGGTCAAACATACGGGAGGAGAAGAAAATACCTTCACCTGCATGTCTCGCAGGGTAGGTTGTTAGCTTGCCCTTCGACAGTTCTAATAAGGCCGCTTGCGGGTTTTCTAAATTTCGCGCTTTTTGAATTTTTTCAAAAATTCCAACGCCTTTATCGATAATAAAGATTTCGATACAGGCGTAATTTTGTCTAACATAGACTACCGCCTCTTTACTTTCGGAATGATCAATCGCGTTATTCAACATCTCTGTGAAACCGTGTTCACAGATACCTAAAATGTTGGCTGGCAATTTTAGTTTTGGAAAAATCTTATACTTCCATACAGCGCCTTCTATGTCTGGGAATAATTCCACTTCCTCTCTGATTTCTAGGGTGTTTTTCAATCTATAACGCCTAGCGCGCGTTGCACCTTCGCCGATCAACAATCCTTCTGTGATGGCTTGATTGATGTAATGCAATATCGCAGGTCGACTCAGTGAGAATTCCTGCATCGCTTGTGCAGTTATCCCACTGGGGTTTTTTCCTACGTTACGAAGTAGGTAGTCTTTAATTCTGTCGGAATCCTTCATTGCAAAGTTTCCACCTAAAGTTTGTAAAGTTCCCAAAACTACATTGTAAAGTTTTAGGGCTTACATTGTAAAGTTTTAGAACTTGCATTATAAAGCTTTAGAAGCAGGATTGTAAAGTTCCCAAAGCTACATTGTAAAGTTTTAGGGCTTACATTGTAAAGTCTCCAAGTCTATTATGACTGGAAGTTAAGCTATATAATACTGATATATATACTTTTTCCACATCCAGCCCGTCCATCTGAAGCTGCGAATCTTCTCCTGTAGCTTGCGCTCATCTTCTTTTGCTTTCTCGCGCTCAGGGCAATACGAATACCAACACCTGCAACGGCGATGGCGACGGAAGATTAATTCTATTTTACCGCTTTGCCCAGCTGATGCACGGCATCAATGTAGCGGCCATAGCGTTTTGAGGATTTAGAAGAATGATCGATAACAAGACCGCATAGGGTGATGCCGGTGACCTTCATGCCGCAGAGTTTAAACAGAGTACGAAGTGCCTTGCTGGTTGGTTGGCCGGAGAACCAGCGATAAATGAAGCGCGGCATACCGCAGGTGATGATGATGTGAACGCTTTTTCCTTTGAAAACAGGCAGTGCAGTGGGCCAATAGCCTTTATATTCAAATGCAAAACCGCGTGTGATCGTGCGCTCAAGAAATCCTTTCACCAGTGCAGGCGGTAAACCCATCCATAATGGAAACACTAGCACCCAATGCTCCGCCTGCACCATCGCATCGCGCAACATTTGCAGATCAGGCTCAAGCAGTTGATCTTTGTTGTATCCTTCATACAGGATGGGATCAAAGGTAAGCGTTGTTAGCGCAATGGATTTCACATCATTCCCTGATGCCTTTGCGCCATTTTCATAGGCCTCTGCAAGCGAAGCACAGAGCGTCTTGCGCTCACGGGCGGGGTGGCCATTTATAATCAGGATTTTTTCACTTTGCTATCACGCAGTTTTCTTGGGCGGGATGCGTGCTGGGTGATCCAACTCTTCGGCAACGATTAAGCTGCCTATTGCGCCAACCGTTCCGCCAATCGCCGCGCCAATAAGTAATCCCGGAAGCTCTGCTACAACACCAAGCGCAGCGCCTACTGCAACACCAGCCGATGTGACGGACGCAATCGCTCCAATCGCACCATTATCATACGGGTGATCGGTGTGATTCTCGGGTGTAACTTCTTTCGCTTTTACCATAAAATCTCCTGATAGAAAGGCTAATGCCCCTCCCTATCCATGCGCTATTGCCAATAAGTATGCGATGCGGGAATGCACGGTTGGCGCATGGTTTGCGTAAGGAGTCTTTATCTTTTACTGTTGCCCTTCGGTACAAACAGCATGAACTTGGCCAGTGGGAATTTGAACAGCACGATATAGGTCACATGCATCCCCACAAACAGCAGCAACAAATTGGCAAATAGCTCGTGCGATTCACCAAGGAATCCTTCTTCTTTCTCGCGCCCACCTTCGCGATCATCATCATCCGCATAAGCAACGGAAATCGTCTGTATATTGGCAAGTCCAATGGATTTTCCCTTGTCCATGGCGATGCCGGTACCTGTTACAGCAAGTAAACTCAGCGCGATGCCAAGCATCAAAGTTTTGCTGATAGCAGGATGGGTAAACAAGTTATTTACCTGCAGTCCCTCAAACGATGGATAAAAGCGCATTAGCCCCACTTGGCGTTCGCCACTGAGCGTCCAGAGAAGGCGCAAGGCAATTACTGTAGCAACACCATAACCCAGCCATGCGTGAACAAGGCCAAGTTCACCTGTGAGATAGGCCAATATCGCCAATGTAGCGAGGGTGGCGTGATACACACGAATACGTTGCATTATGTTCATTGAATTATGCTGCCTTCTGATCATTCAGATCAATTTTTATGCTGTTCCCTAACGTCAACCGCAAAGCATTGGCGATAGCGAGAACGTCGATGAATTCCTGTAATAATGCTGCTTGCACGGGGCTGATATACCCAGCGGCGGCAAAGCCCATGCCGATGATTGAAAACGCCATGCCACCGATGGCGCTTTGTAGCGCGATGGTGCGTAGGCGAGCGCTGATGTGAATCAGCTCATCCACCTTCACCAGCGAGTTTTCCATGATGACAGCGCCTGCGGCTTCCGCTGTCACGCTACTATGCTGGCCGAAAGCAATGCCCACCGTGGCAGAGGCCAGCGCGGGTGCATCGTTAATACCATCACCCATAAACAGCGTAGGAGCAATGGCGGTTTCAGCACGTACAATCGCCACTTTTTGCTCAGGACTTTGTGAGGCGAGTGTTTCTTTAATACCCAGCAACTCCGCCAGATACGTCACTTCCGATTCGCGGTCGCCCGATACCAACATGATTTTATTAAACTGATGCGATGGTGCGAGGTGACTGATGAAGGATTTTCCGTCCGAGCGCGGTGCATCACGGAAACGCAAGGTGGCGGCGTAGTTGCCGTCCATCATGATGATACTCTCCAGCCCCGCAGCGGTGGGTGGCAATTGTAACGCTGGCTGTAATTGTAGGAGTTTCTTGCGGCTGGTGACGGCAATTTCATGCCCGGCCACCATGCCCGTTAAGCCTTGTCCCGGTTTTTCAGAAACGCTATCGGCTTCGATTAAGCTGAGTTTGGCTTTTTCGGCTGCCTGCATAATGGCACTTGCAAGCGGGTGTTTGGAATAGCGCTCGAGGCTTGCGGCACGCTGCAGAATATCATTCTGCGTGATGCCTTCGGCAGGCACTATTTCGGTAAGTTCTGGCTTGCCGTAGGTGAGTGTCCCGGTTTTATCAAAAATCGCCGTGCGGCAAGTGGGCAGGCGCTCTAACACTGTAGGGTCTTTGATGATGATACCCCGCCGTGCCGCCATCGAAATCGCGCCGATGATGGTGATGGGAATCGCGATAATCAGAGGGCATGGGGTGGCGATCACCAGCACTGCAAGGGCACGCAGCGCATCACCCGTGAAGAACCAAACCAAACCTGTTACTATAAGAGCCAATATGGCAAACCAGCCACCAATCTGATCACCCAAGCGGCGCATGGTGGGGCGTTTCTGCTCGGCTTCCTGCATCACCTCCATGATTTGCGCATAGCGCGAATCATGCGCGAGTTTTTCGGCGCGGACGGTGAGTACTGATTCCCCGTTAATCGCACCTGAGAGCACAGCAACACCTGGGGCTTTAGATACCTGATATGGCTCACCGGTCAGGTAAGATTCATCCATCGAGCCATGGCCTTCGGTTACGACACCATCGACCGGCGCAGTTTCATGCGGATAGACCAGAATTTCATCGCCAATAGCAATATCGGCAAGGGTGATTTCCTCTATGCCATCACCCTTTTTGCGGTGCGCGGAAGCGGGTATGCGCTCCGATAATGCACGCAGCACGGCGGATGCCTTACGCATGGCGTATACCTCTAACGCCTGCCCACCCGCGAGCATGAGAACAATCAATGCCGAGGCCAGATATTGCTCAAGTGCGGCAGCGGCAACCAGTTCAATGCCGCCCAAAAAATCCGCACCGATACTGCCCCTGACTAGCTTGGCAGCAACCTGAAGGACCAGCGGAATACCGCCAATGATGATGAGAGCCAATAAAGGAATATCCGCAAGACGCAGACCAACCCTAAGCTGCGTGTCATTCACGATAAAATGCAAAGCAATGGCGATCAACGACGCAATCGCAATCACCATCTGCCATTTATAACCGTTTGACATAATAATGGTACGATGTATAGTTGGTTGCAAGGGAGGAT
>JBMOIY010000076.1:0-9890 GCA_049317085.1 Rickettsiales bacterium
CACGTCCGACGGCTGCCGCCGCGATGCCGATAGCGATTTCTGGATCACCGGCCGGGTGGATGATGTCATCAATGTCAGCGGCCACCGCCTCGGCACTGCCGAGATCGAATCGAGCCTCGTCGCCCACCCGCATGTCGCCGAAGCCGCCGTAGTGGGATATCCGCACGATATCAAGGGGCAGGGCGTCTATGCCTACGTCACGCTCAACAAGGGCGTTGACCATAGCGAGGCCCTCGCCAGCGAATTGAAGCAGCATGTGCGTATGCTTATCGGCGGCCTCGCCGTACCAGATTTCGTGCACCTCACCCCGGGCTTACCTAAAACCCGCAGTGGCAAAATCATGCGCCGCATCCTCCGCAAAATCGCCGAGAACGAGGTGGATGCATTGGGGGATACGAGCACACTGCTCGACCCTGAGGTGGTGCAGAAGTTGATTGATAGTAGGATGAATAAGTAGCTAGGCTGCGCCGACCAACACGTGCTGCTTCTTGCCTTTGCTGAGTTTAGCAAATCCATTTTCTTTGAAGTCCGCCGTGCTTAAGCGTTGGTTCTCATCGGTGACTTTGGCATCGTTCAAACTCACACCCGCACCTTTGATGAGGCGCTTCGCTTCGCCATTACTTGCGGCAAAACCGGCTTGCACCAGCAGTTCGTATACCGCGATGTTACCATGTGGCGCATGAATTTTCGGCATGTCTTCGCTCACGCCCGCACCGCTGAAAATAGCAGCGGCGGTGGCAGCGGCTTTGTCAGCTTCGGCTTGCCCGTGCAACAGGGCCGTGGCATGGGTAGCGAGTGCTTGCTTGGCGGTATTGATATTGCCATTCATCAACTCAGCGATTTGAGGAAGTGACAGTTCAGTGAACAGCTTCAGGAAACGCTCGACATCGCCATCCTCCGTATTACGCCAGAACTGCCAGTAATCATACGGGCTGAGCAGGTCGGCATTCAGCCACACCGCGCCTGCGGCCGTTTTACCCATCTTCGCGCCGGAGGAAGTGGTGAGGAGGGGTGAGGTGATGCCGAACAATTCTTTTTCGTATGGTACCTATTCTAAATTATTGTTTTGTGGCAAAAGGCGCGCATTGATTCGGCGTCCCAGTTCAACACCATTGATGATATTGCCCCACTGGTCGCTACCACCCAGCTGAACTTGGCATTTAAACAATTTATTCAGTTCAACAAAATCGTATGCCTGCAAAATCATATAATTAAATTCAAGGAAACTTAGCGGTTGCTCGCGTTCGAGACGCAGCTTTACCGAATCCATTGTAAGCATACGATTAATCGAGAAATGACGGCCATAATCGCGCAGGAAATGGGCGTAGTTGAGGTTTTTCAGCCAATCATCATTATTCACCATGATGGCATCATTCCCGATATGAGGATTTTCTTTAGTACTGAATGTTATGAATTTGGCAAACACCTGCTTCAGGCTATCCATGTTCTCTTGAATCTGTGCGTCGGTCAGCGGCGGGCGGCTTTCATCCTTGCCACTCGGGTCACCGATCTTCGTGGTGCCACCGCCCAGTAGCACGATGGGACGATGCCCGCATTTCTGCCACCAGCGCAGCAGCATGATTTGCAGCAGCGAGCCCACATGCAGCGATTTCGCCGTGCAATCAAAGCCGATATAGGCGGTCTGCCCCGGCGTCGCGAGCAACGCGCGCAGTCCTTCCTCATCGGTCATCTGGTGAAGAAATCCACGTTCTTTAATGATATTAATGAAGTCCATATTTTGCTGCGTTATAGCGATTAGTTGTTGTTTGTCCGCATATATCACGCATAATGCCGCGCATGACAAGTGCGATTGCATTTCCCGCTACCGTGATCGGCCTGATGAGCGGCACCTCCGCCGACGGGGTGGACGCCGCCATCCTGCGTACGGACGGGATGGACGTGGCCGAGCCGGGCGAGAGCCTGTTCGTGCCCTACAGCGATTTCCTGCGCCGCGATATCCTTGCCTTGATGCGCGGTGAGGGAAACGAAATCGGCACCGCCAACCTGCTGACCGATGTGCATATCGACGCGGTGCGCCAGTTGCTGAAAAAAGCCAATCTGCAGTCACAGGATATCGCGCTCATCGGCTTTCACGGCCAGACCATCCGCCACGCCCCCGCGGAAGGCATCACCGTACAAATTGGCGATGCGCAGCGCATGGCAACGGAACTCGGCATCCCCGTCGTCGCAGATTTCCGCAATGCGGATGTGAAAGCCGGCGGGCAGGGCGCCCCCCTCGTGCCGCTCTACCACGCCGTGCTCACCAAAAAATTGCCCAAACCGTTGATGTTGGTGAATATCGGCGGCGTCAGCAACGTGACATGGATCGGGGAAGCAAAAACCCCGACGCCGTTGCAGGAGAGCGAAAAAATCATCCCACTCGCCATCAATAATTTCCAAAACCAGTCACCGCCCGCAGAAATATCGAACATCATCGCCTTCGACAGCGGCCCCGGCAACGCCCCGCTGGATGACTGGATGTTCGAAAAAACCGGCCAGCGTTATGACAAAAACGGCGAGACTGCCGCAAGCGGGGTGATGGACACCGAAGCCCTCAGCGAGTTCCTGCAGGACCCGTATTTCACGCTCGATGCACCCAAATCCCTCGACCGCCAGCATTTCGCCGCACTCATCAAATCACTCATCGCCCGCCATAACTGGAGCGTGGAGGACGGCGCGCTGGTCCTCACGGCGATGTCGGCCTGCTCCATCGCCATGTCCTTCAGCGCGGTGCCCGCGAACCCAAAGACCATCTGGGTCACCGGCGGCGGCCGCAAGAACGACACCATGATGGGCCTGCTGCAGGCCAGCGTTGGCATGCCCGTGCTTAGTGTCGATGAATTGAAATGGGATGGAGACATGCTGGAAGCGCAGGCCTTCGCGTACCTCGCAGCCCGTAGCGTTCTGGGCTTGCCGCTAAGTCTGCCGACGACGACAGGGGTGAAAGAGCCGACCTGCGGCGGAATCCTTTATATAGCGGCATAATAACCAGCGGCTTATGCTTTAAGAAAATCGCAAGGATTGCGTAGTATGGTCATCAATAAGGGAGATGTGCATGGCGAAACAACAAAAACGCAAAAGTATACTTGACTCAGTGAGACGCAACATGCCGATCGGCCAGAACGATAAGGAATCGTGGAAACTCTACTGCAATTTTATCGACGCATTCAACGAGACGTTGAACGAAGTGAAAGTCTCGGTTTCACCGATTCTATATCAGGAACACATGAAAACGACCCGCGAAACGCAGGAGGGCGTGACCGACCCTGTCTTCCGTAAAAAACTGGAAGACGAGAAGAAGCGCGTAATAGTCAATCGTAAGGGAACGATAAGTTTCCTTGGCATAAGCGAAGCCGCTAGCGCGATGGACGAGGCGTATCAACGCATGCGCGATGCACCAAAAACAGACCAAACATCGGAATTCTCACAACGCTATACAATCATCACTCATAGGCTTACGGAAGTGGCGAATGCCGTCTGGAGCGGTAAAGGGCTGGATGCGGCCTCACGTAACCTTGTCGCCTCGCTCTACATTAAAGAAGCGCCACTGAATATTACGCAAGGCAAGCAGGATGCACGCCTTGCCGCTGAGGCGTTGGCAGTGCATGCCGCGACCATCAAAAACAAAATACTGGGAATCGGACGTTAAGCCGGAATGTCCGTCGGCAATTGCCGACGCTTGCGGTCCGGGCGAATACGCGGACGGTTCTTGAACTCTTCCAGCTTGCGGGCGATGAATTCGTCGGTACAACCGGTCAGTGCATCCATCTGTGTGCGATAGTAATGGTCCGCGCCGGGGATAACTTTATATTCCACGTTGGTGCCTTTTTGCGCGCGTAATTTGTCGACGAGCGTCTGCACCGCAGGCTCGCTCACGATATCGTCGCGATCACCTTGCGTAATAAGGCCATGCGCCGGGCAGGGGCTTAGAAAGCCGAAATCATACATGTTCGCAGGCGGGGAAATCGCTAGAAAGCCCTCGATCTCTGGGCGACGCATCAGCAATTGCAGCGAAATCCACGCACCGAAGGAAAAGCCTGCGATCCAGCAGCTCGACGCGTCCGGGTTCTGTAGCTGCACCCAGTCGAGCGCGCTCGCCGCATCGGTCATCTCGCCCAGGCCATCATCGAACTTGCCCATCGAACGGCCGACACCGCGAAAATTGAAACGCAGCACCGAGAACCCCGCGCGCGCAAAGCTGGAATACATGCGGTACACGATCTTGTTATTCATCGTGCCACCGTAGAGCGGGTGCGGATGCAGGATGACAGCGACAGGCGATTGCTTATCGGGATTATGGTGATAGCGGCCTTCGATGCGGCCCTCGGAGCCTTGGAAAATGACTTCAGGCATTCAGTAACTCCTTCAAATTCCTGGTTCGCGCGAGGCGCGTAATTGTTGACCCTTTTGCTCGACTACCTTATGATACGGCAAATCCTTGTATCGGCAGGTGGTTGTTCGAAGGTTGGGTGGTAGCACCAAACGCGCGGGCGATACAAGATATTTATTAAAAACAAAGGTAAGCATCGCCCATGGCATCCCTCGGAAGTGAACTGCAATCCATCGTCACCCGTGACCCTGCGGCGCGCTCGCGCGTCGAGGTGGCGCTGACCTATGCGGGCTTCCATGCTGTCACCATCCACCGCGCCTCGCACTGGTTGTGGAACGCGAAACTGAAATTGCTGGCGCGGCTCCTCTCCGCCATCGCGCGCCTGCTCACCGGCATCGAAATTCACCCGGCGGCCATCATTGGCGAGCATTGCTTCATCGACCACGGTATGGGCGTTGTCATCGGCGAGACCACCATCATCGGCAACCGCGTGACGTTATATCAGGGCGTCACCCTCGGCGGCATCAGCCTCGACAAAGTGAAACGCCACCCGACTCTCGGTGACGACGTCGTCATCGGTGCCGGTGCCATCGTCCTCGGCCCCGTCACCATCGGCAACGGCGCCCGCATCGGCGCGAACGCGGTGGTGCTGAAGGACGTAGAAGAGGGCAAGATCATGGTCGGCATCCCTGCCCGTGAGAAGCCTGCAGCAGGTGAGCCAGATAGCACGACATTGCTGGAGCGCGTCGCCGTGCTGGAAGCGAAACTCGCGCAGTTCGAGAATGCCGTCGCAAGTGGCAGCAAGCCCGCCGCCACCTCAAAGTTCGATGCGTGAGGACGAAATGCGCGATATGTATTTAGAATCCGGCATTGAATCGATACGAGTCATAAAACGCTGCTATTTGTTCATTAAAAGGCTTGCCATGGTGCTGTTTGCTTTTTGGGCCTGTGTATGTCTGGTTACTATCCCTACAGCAAAGGTAGGTTTGGTCAGTAACCTGACACCTAGCCTCATTCCTATAGCATATGTGGGCCTTATCTGCTGGTTGATTGTAGTGTTTTGTAACCTTAAAATTAACCACGCGAACGCAGAACTCAAAGCCTTGCACCTGAACGAATGAGTGTGACCCCATGATCCTCTCCACCAAAGGACGATATTCGGTGATGGCGATGGTGGACCTTGCGACCCAGCCGCAGGATAAGCCTGTGGGCCTCGCCGCGATCGCCGAGCGCCAGGAAATCCCGCTCGCGTATCTCGAACAAATTTTTGCGCGGTTGAAGCGTGCGGGCCTCGTCAAATCCGTCCGCGGGCCGGGTGGTGGCTACCAGCTTGGCCGTGCGGCGACGGACATGACCATTACTGACATCATGCTCGCTGCCGATGAGCCGATGAAAATGACCCGCTGTGAAAGCAATAGCCACGAAGGCTGCATGGCAAAAAAGGCCCGCTGCCTGACCCATGACCTCTGGGAAGGCCTCGGCGCGCAGATGCGCCACTTCCTCGGCACCATCACGCTCGCCGATGTCTGCGAACGCCGCGTGCAGGAAAAATTCCCTCGCGCCCATGCTGTGCCGGAAATGATGATGTTCGCAAAAATGAGCAGCAGCAAAGGTGCGACCCAGCAATGATCTACCTCGACTACAACGCGACCTCTCCGCTATTGCCCTCCGTAAAGGCAGCGATGGATGCGCTCGACGGTATGCCGCTCAACCCTGCCTCCATGCACGGCGCAGGCCGCCACGCAAAAAAACTGATGGAGGACGCCCGCACCCGCATCGCAACCGCCCTCAGCGCCTTCCCGAACGAAGTGCTTTTCCTTGGCAGCAGCTCCGAAGCCAACAACATGGTGCTGCGCGCATTTGCGCCGACGCATCCGTTATTGGTCTCAGCGGTCGAACATGCGTCCGTTGCGAAAACTGCCGGTCTATTGGGCGGCGTGACCATCCCGGTCGATGGCAATGGCGTAGTAAAGCTCGACGTACTGGAACAGCAGCTCGCCGCACTCGGCAAACCGGCCCTTGTCTCCGTTATGCTCGCCAACAATGAAAGCGGCGTCATCCAGCCCATCGCCGAGATTGCCCGCATCACCCATGCCCATGGCGGGCTGGTGCATTGCGACGCGGTGCAGGCATTGGGTAAAATTCCGCTCGATTGGGGCCTGCTTGGGGTGGACATGCTCAGCATCTGCGCCCACAAAGCAGGCGGGCCGGTCGGCGCTGGCGCATTGCTTATCCGTAATGACCTGCCCATCAAACCCTTCATCACCGGCGGAAAACAGGAACTGGGGCGCCGAGCAGGCACCGAAAATATCCCCGCCATCGTCGGCTTCGGCCAATTGATATATGATGTTGCCCACTACCCGGATGCAAAAAAATGGCTAGAATGGCGGGAATGGCTGGAGAAGGAATTGCTTGCCGCCGCACCTGATGCCGTGGTCTGCGGGTCAGGGGCAACACGCTTGCCAAATACCTTGCAAATCAGCATGCCTGGCGTGAAAAGCGAGACACAGCTGATGAATTTCGACCTTGCCGGGTTCGCTGTTTCTGCAGGCTCTGCCTGCTCATCTGGCCGCGTTGCCGCATCGGCCACGCTGCTGGCAATGGGCCTGCCCCTTGAACAGGCCGAAGCCGCCATTCGCATTAGCTGGGGCTGGGCCACCGAACACCGTGACATTGAAGCGTTCGCGGCGGCCTGGAAGGCGATGTACTTGCGAATCACTCGCAAAGCTGCATAAATCTGCGATTTCATAGTATTGTAATAGTTGACTAGTGCACTATGTTATTCTATGCCCCAGCCAGAGAACAGGTTACAATGACGCGCCAGCAGCGCGCAGGGCAGAAAGGCTCCATAAATGAGCAACGTTGTGAAACTGAGTAACGAATCCGCATCGGTCAAATTCCCGATCTTCATGGACTACCAGTCCACGACCCCGGTCGACCCACGCGTGCTGGATTTGATGCTGCCTTATTTCACCCAGAAATTCGGCAACCCGCACTCGCGCAGCCACGCTTATGGTTGGGAAGCCGAGGAGGCATGCGAACTCGCCCGTACTCAGGTCGCGCGCCTCATCAATGCCGATGCCAAGGAAATCATCTTCACCAGCGGCGCGACGGAATCCAACAACATCGCGCTCAAAGCCGTCGGCAGCTTCTACAAATCGAAGAAGAACCATATCATCACAGTCGTCACCGAACATAAATGCGTATTGGATAGCGCGCGGCATATGGAGATGGACGGGTTCGAGGTGACGTATCTTCCAGTGCAGAAGAACGGCCTCATTGATCTGGATGTTCTCAAAGCCGCCATCAGACCGAACACGCTGCTGGTCAGCATCATGGCCGTGAACAACGAACTAGGCGTGATTCAACCCATGGCCGAGATCGGCAAGATAACCCGCGCCCATGATGTATTCTTCCACACCGACGCCGCGCAGGCCTTCGGCAAAATACCGCTCGATGTCGAAGCCATGAACATCGACCTCATGAGCATCTCCGGCCATAAAATCTACGCACCCAAAGGCATCGGTGCGCTGTATGTGCGTCGCCGTCCTCGTATCCGCCTCGAATCGCTGTTCAGCGGCGGCGGTCAGGAACGCGGCATGCGCAGCGGCACGTTGCCAACGCCGCTGGTGGTAGGCCTCGGTGAAGCCGCCCGCATCGCGGGCTTAGAGATGGCCGAAGACAATGCACGCATCACCCGCCTCGCCGATAAATTCCTGAAAGCAGTGATGGACGATGTGCCAGATGTGTATTTGAACGGTGACCGCGAACAACGCATTCCTGGCTGTATCAATCTCAGCTTCGCCTATATCGAAGGCGAGAGCATGATCATGGCCATCAAGAACCTCGCCTGTTCCAGTGGCTCCGCCTGCACCAGCGCAAGTCTTGAGCCGAGCTACGTCCTGCGCTCCATCGGCGTTGGCGAGGAACTGGCGCACACCTCCATCCGTTTCGGCATCGGCCGCTTCACCTCGGAAGCGGAGATCGACGAAGCCATTCGCATCGTCGGTGGCAGCATCGAGAAACTCCGCGCCATGAGCCCGCTCTGGGAAATGGTACAAGAAGGCATCGACATCAGCAAAATCCAATGGGCGGCGCATTAATGGTTATGAAAGCCAACAGGATTGCAAAAGAGCACTATGAATCGGTTGAAGAAGCCTATGTTCCGATTTCAACTTGGGACAAACCAATTACAAATGAACAAATGCCACGCCTAATGGAAATTACTGAGCAGCTCCTAAACAATGGCGCAGTAATACAAGAAGCCGCACGCGTCATTCATAAACATCAGGTCTATTATTATAATCACACACAAAAGCAGCCTGTAATGACAGATGATTTGACACAAAAACTAGGAAACGAAGAGGAAAAGGCGCTTCTTTTTACTGTTGCGATGGTCATTGCAGAGCAGGAATTCAAGCGCGGCAAACCTATGACAAATGAGCAAGTAGGCGCCCTTGCTGTGCGAGTGATGGAACCGCTTTATAAAGGAAAAAATAATATTCAGTCGATAGATAACAACGGATATTGCCGTTAATTTAAAATAAGGAGATTGCCATGGCATACAGCGATAAACTCGTCGACCACTACGAAAACCCGCGCAACGTGGGCAGCATGGACAAGGACGACGACCATGTCGGCACCGGACTTGTCGGCGCGCCTGCATGTGGCGACGTGATGAAACTCCAGATTCGCGTCAATGACGCAGGCGTTATTGAGGATGCCCGCTTCAAGACGTTTGGCTGCGGCTCCGCGATTGCATCCAGCTCGCTCGTCACCGAATGGGTGAAGGGCAAGCATGTGGACGAGGCGATGACCATCAAGAACACCCAGATTGCACAGGAACTGGCGTTGCCCCCCGTGAAGATCCACTGCTCGGTGCTTGCGGAAGATGCGATTAAAGCCGCGATTGCGGATTATAAAACCAAGCACGAAAGCGGTGAAGCGAAAGCGAGTTAACGGTCATCCCGGCGAATGCCAGGATTCCCCAGTTAATAAGAAGATCCCGGCGCAAGTTCGGGATGACATTACAAAGGAAGCAATGAGAACATCGTCTACATCCAAAGCCGTCACCATCACCGATCGCGCCGCTATCCATATTCAGGAATTGCTGGCGAGCCGGGAGAAGGAATCCGTCGGCATCAAGGTCGGCATCCTAGGCAACAACGGCGTGCTCTTCACCGACGCGGCCAACAAGGCAACGCAGTTCATGCAACTGTGCGACCGCGACGGTATTCCATTGTTATTTCTGCACAATGTTACCGGCTTCATGGTTGGGATCGAATACGAGCGCGGCGGCATCACCAAGGCCGGCGCACGAATGCTGATGGTGCAGGCCAATGTGACGGTGCCCAAGTTCTCGGTCTTCGTCAACGCGTCGCAAGGTGCCGGCAACTACGCCATGACCGGCCGCGCGTGGCGGCCCCGCTTCCTGTTCACTTGGCCAAATTCACGTTCGGCCATCATGGGACCGGAGCAGGCGGTGACCACACTCACGGAGGTCCGCGTCGCCAGCATTCGCCGCGAACGCGGGCGTAACCCGACGCCGGAGGAGATCGAA
>JBMOIY010000077.1:0-9825 GCA_049317085.1 Rickettsiales bacterium
CCTCACCAATTTCCCATACTTACATTGTAATGTTACTTAGTTGCTTTGGTATAAGGCGTGTTCGGTGAGCCATGCTTGGGCGAGGTTTGGCTGTACGAAGACTGTGTTGGTGAAAAGGGATTTGCCGCTGGATGAAAGCTGGATGGAGCCGTCTGCTAACACGGCGGTAACGCGTTCGGTGGCGGCGTATGCTGCGTTTATGTTGCAGCAGAGCAGCGCAATAAGCGTTGCAGCAAACCGCCGCATCAGGTGAGGGCTTCGTAGGCGGGAAGCGTTAGGAATTCAACATAGTTCTTGTCGAAGGTGAGTTGCAGCACCAGTTTTTTCGCGCGGTCATACGGCACCGCGTTGAACGCGGCTTCGCCGATTTGTTCGCGGAGTTTGTCCATCTCCTGGTCAGCCCAACTGGCCACTAATTCTTCGAGGATGGGATGGCCTTCGGTTGTGCTTGCGCCATGATGGAGCCATTGCCAGAGCTGGCTGCGCGAAATTTCTGCGGTGGCGGCGTCCTCCATCAGATTGAACAGGGGAACGCAGCCCATGCCGTTGAGCCATTGCGCCATGTATTGGATGGCGACACCGATGGAGTTGCGCACACCGGCTTCGGTGATGGTTCCCTGCGGGACGGTGAGCAAGTCTTTTGCAGTAACGTTTACGTCATCACGCAATTTATTGCGCTGGTTCTTTTCGGGCATCAGGCGGTCGAATACTTCCATGGCGACGGGAATGAGACCAGGATGGGCGACCCAGGTACCGTCGTGACCGTTGCCTGCTTCGCGCTCCTTATCGGCGCGCACGGCGGCGAAGGCTTTGTCGTTCGCTGCTTCGTCGTTCTTCACCGGGATGAAGGCAGACATGCCACCCATGGCGAAGGCGCCACGTTTGTGGCAGGTTTGGATGAGGAGTTCGGAGTAGGATTTCAGGAAGTGGGTGCCCATGGTGATCTGCGTGCGGTCCGGCATTTTGAATTCCGGCAAAGCGTGGAATTTCTTGATGACACTAAAGATGTAATCCCAGCGGCCGCAATTGAGGCCCACGGCATAGTCCTTCAGCGCGTGCAGTATTTCGTGCATCTCGAAGGTGGCGGTGATGACTTCGATAAGGATGGTGGCCTTGATGCTACCGTGGGGGATGGTGCAGTATTCTTCCGCGAACGCGAAGACGTCCGCCCAAAGTTGTGCTTCTTCGGCACTCTCTTGTTTTGGGATGTAAAAATAGGGGCCCGTTCCGCGTTTGATGCGCTCGGCGGCGTTGTGATAGAAGTAGAGGCCGAAATCGAATAGCGCACCGGCGATGGGTTTGCCATTCAGGGTGACGTGGCGCTCTGGCAAATGCCAGCCGCGAGGGCGGACGATGAGGACGGCGAGGTTCGTTTTGTTCAGTTTGTAGGATTTGCCTTCCGGGCTGTTGTATT
Organism: Rickettsiales bacterium; assembly: GCA_049317085.1. Taxonomy (GTDB): domain Bacteria; phylum Pseudomonadota; class Alphaproteobacteria; order Rickettsiales; family UBA3002; genus QFOX01. The sequence continues at coordinate 1,415 of JBMOIY010000077.1, forward strand.
CGAGTTGCAGGCGCACGGCGTCGTAGAGCGCTTTCTGGCCTTCGATGACACGCTCCCATGTCGGTGACAGCGAATCCTCGAGGTCGGCCATGAAGATTTTGGCGTCGGAGTTCAGGGCATTAATGATCATTTTCGGTTCGGCGGGGCCGGTTATCTCAACGCGGCGGTCGAGCAGGTCGGCGGGCACGTCCGCCACTTTCCATTCGCTTTCGCGGATATGTCTGGTCTCGGGTTTGAAATCAGGGAGGATACCTTTGTCGAATTGCTTCTGGCGTTCAGCGCGTTTGGTGAGGAGGTAGTCGCGGCGGGAACCGAATTTTTCGGCAAGCGCGGTGATGAAGGCGAGTGCATCGGGCGAGACGAGGAACTCCGAGTCCTTTGGCACTGCTGCATTGAGGTTGACGCTTGAAGTGGTTTTCGCGGCGGTGCTGATCATATCGCTCTCCTGTTTCTATTTTCCTAGAAAAATTAGTGCTTATCGCCAACAATGCAAGGCTTGATGTGCGTCGCCGAGTTCGCTAGCTTCGCTGCCATGAAGAAAACACTGAAACGTTGGGTATTGTTATGCTATCGGGCGGGGGATAACCTGATCGATAATTACGGTATGGAAATGGCAGGTTACCTGACATTCCTGGCGTTGCTGGCACTATTTCCGTATCTGGTACTGATGGTCTCGGCACTGGGCCTGGTGGGACAGGGCGAAACGGGGCGCCATCTCATTTCCCTGCTGCTTGAAAATCTTCCACAGGATGCGGTTGCAACATTGCGGCCACGCATCGAGGAAATCACCTCCGGCCCTCCGCAGAGCATCCTCACATTTTCTATCCTTGGTGCGATCTGGACGTCCTCCTCCGCGGTGGAAGCGTTGCGCGGTATGCTGAACCGCGCCAACCGGGTGCGCAAGCCGCCCGCCTATTTCAAACGCCGACTGACTTCCATTGCGCAGATCGTGGTGCTGACCACACTTATTTTGCTAGTGATGCTGGTGTTCGTGTTTGCGCCTGCGGTGTTCAATGGCTTTACTTACTATACGGGTATCACGATTCCGTTCGCGCTTGACCAATTCATGAGCCATTATTTCAAGTATGTGGCTGTGGTGGTGCTGTTTGGGGTGATCGCGACGTTCTATTACGTGCTGCCCAACATCAAGCAGGATTTCAAATGCGTCATGCCCGGTGCGTTGCTTGTAGTGGTCTTATGGATCGGCAGTGCGTCGCTGGTCAGTTTTTACCTCAATGACCTTACCAATATGACGCTTATCTATGGCTCATTGTCGGGGTTCATCGCCACGCTCATCTTTATCTATGTAATGAATGTCATTTTCATTTATGGCGCAGAATTCAACCATGAGCTGATGGGTATGACGGGCAAGCGCATTGTCGAGAAGGAAGCACCCGCGCCGGATGCGCCGCCGCTAGAGGGCTACAAGCCCGGGGACCCGCCCGCCCCAAAGTAGCCAGCTAAAGGCGAGTGCAATGGCAATCCCGTAGGGCACTGGCTGTTTGCGGGTTAGGATGCGTGGCAAATTCCTGGTGGGGCGTGCTTTAAGCCAGATGCCGGGTAGAATGGCGCGGGCGATGAGGACGACGATGACAAGCAAGCCACCGAAAATGGCGGTCATGAAAATGAATTCTAGCGTCGGCATGCCCCAGCCGGTCCACAGACTGAGCACCACCAGCAATTTGATGTCACCACCGCCCATGAGGCCGAGGGCGAACAGGCCAAGCCCGACAATGAGGATGAGCACGGCTGCACCGAGGGCGGTTGGCCAGTCATGGATGGGCAGGCAGATGACGGCCATGATGTAAAGCGCAAGGATGAAGGCGTTCAGCGTGTTACTGATGATGTAGTTCCATGTGTCTGATACCACAACCCAGACCATGCACAGGGCGAGGGCGATGGTGTAAAAATGGCCTGTGGATAACACGTCGATGGTCATGAAACTACGGCTACCATCAGTTGCGGCGTCAAGCAATCTTTGTGCGGTCACTGGCATCTTATCCGCTTGTCATGCAGTGCAGCATGGGCTATTTTGCCACAAACAAACATAAAAACAACACGGCACCATGACTGACGCTAGCCCTACAGCAGATCCGCAGCAACCTCGTGGCCACATTATCGTGATTGGCAACGAGAAGGGCGGCTCGGGCAAAACCACGACGTCGATGCATCTTATCGTTGCGCTGCTGCGCCTTGGGTTCAAAGTCGGCAGTATGGATATTGATGCGCGCCAGCGTAGCTTAAGCCGTTATATCGAGAACCGCAAATCGACCATGGCGTCGGAAAATACCACCCTCCCCCTGCCCGCACATGTGGTCATCAACCGCAGCCCGTTCCTGACCACCGCAGAATCTGAGGCGGATGAGCGCGAGCGCTTCACCCGTGCATTGGCACGGTTGCTGGCGAATTGCGACTTCGTGGTAGTGGATTCGCCGGGGTCGGATACGTATCTCTCACGCCTCGCGCATTCCTATGCCGATACCGTCATTACCCCGGTGAATGACAGTTTTGTCGATCTTGACGTCCTCGCATCGGTCGACGGCATCAGCATGAAAGTCCTCAAACCCAGTATCTATAGCGAGATGCTGTGGGAGCAGAAAATGCAGCGCGCACGGCGCGACAAGGGCAGCATCGACTGGGTCGTCATGCGCAATCGTCTTTCGAATATCGATGCGCGCAACAAGCGGATGATCACGAAAGTGATGGAAGAGCTGACGCGCCGCCTGGGTTTCCGCCTGGCGCCGGGGTTCTCGGAGCGGGTAATTTTCCGCGAGTTGTTCCTTCTGGGCTTGACGGTGCTGGATGTGGTCGAGACCAATAAGGCTGGTACGTTGTCGATGTCGCACCTTGCCGCGCGCCAGGAAGTTCGTGATCTGCTGAAATCGTTACAGATTCCTGATATCGATGCGCGTATTGCCTATATTCGTACCGGTGCGAAAGGCGATGTGCTGACCGACCCGCGTATTGCGCCGATTGCAAAACCTGCGGCAGCGCCGGCACAGACCGAGTCTCGCGTTTCTTCTTCTGATGTTTCCCCACCGGTCGAAACATCGCCACCCGCCACGACCCCGGCTTCGGCCGATACGGTCGCCGCATAACGATTCCAAGGCACCCTTATGCATCTTCCTGACAGATCGCTTTTTCGCGCTTATGACGTGCGCGGTATCGTTGGTGAAACACTCGATGCCGCAGACTTCCTTGCTATTGGTCAGGCATTCGCCAGCCATGTGGCCGATACCTGCCAGACACGCACGCCGTTAATCGTCACGTTGCGGGACGGGCGCGAAAGTTCGCCGAACCTGTCCGAGGCGTTCATCGAGGGCATGATGCGCGCAGGTGCGCATGTGCTGGATGCGGGTGTTGGCCCTACGCCGCTGTGTTATTTCGCGACGCATCACCTCGATGCGGATGGTAGCGTGATGATCACCGGCTCACATAACCCGCCGACGCATAATGGTGCAAAGTTCATGTGCGACGGGAAGAGCCTTTTTGGCGCGGAGCTGGCATCGCTTCGTCCCCGCATTGAACATAACAATCTGCTGCATTCACGGGGCAAGCGTGAAGAGATCGACATGCTGGATGAGTATGTGTTCGAACTGAAAAAATCGCTCGGCTCGACCGATGCGCTCGAGAATCTGCATATCGCGTGGGATGCGGGTAATGGGGTCGCGGGCATCGTGGTCCACGAGTTGCTGAAGAATGTGAAGCAGGAACATACCACGCTTTATCTCGAGAGTGACAGCCGGTTCCCGAACCATCATCCCGACCCATCAGTCGCGGCGAATCTTGCGGATTTACAGAATGCCATCCTTGGTGCACGTGGGAAAATTGCGCTGGGTGTGGCGTTCGATGGGGATGGCGACCGCATGGGTGCGGTGGATGATCTGGGACGGGTGATCTCGCCCGACCATATGCTGATGCTGCTCGCGGATGATGTGTTGAAGCGTAGCCCGGGGGCGGTGATGATTGCGGATGTGAAGACGTCCGACCATTTCTTCGCACGCGAGAAAGCGGCGGGCGGCAACCCGATGATGTGGCTGACGGGGCACGCGCATATTAAGACGAAAATGGCGGAAGTGGGCGCAAAATTCGCAGGCGAAGCGAGCGGGCATATCTTCTTTGCCGATGAATATTACGGCTATGACGATGGTATCTATGCGGCGCTGCGCCTCGCGCGCATCGTGGCGCAATCGGGCAAGAAACTGAGTTCCATCATCGATGCGTTGCCCAAGATCTTTGCCTCACCGGAGATTCGTATCGAGTGTGCAGACGACAAGAAATTCGGCGTCGTCGAAGCGCTGCAACAGCAATTCCCGGATGCGGTGGCACTCGACGGCGTGCGCGTCACCACGCCGGATGGCTGGTGGTTGATCCGCGCCAGCAACACGCAGGCGGCGCTTTCGGCTCGGGCGGAGGCACGCTGTGCCGACAACCTCGCCAGAGTAATGCACGCGATGCATCTGGCGTTGAGTGCGAACGGGGTGGATGTGACGCTGGCGTCAAATCACTAATTTAGTTGGCGTTCAAGTACCACCCAGGCTTACGGCTTCAATGGCTGTGTCCTCTTCGCGATGCGCTATGGTCGCGAAAACTCCGCTAATGAACACTTACAAAAAGATTAGGCTGCAGGCTGCTGCTGGCTCAGGCAGTGAATGGTCCCCAATCCCCAGACTAAATCCCGCGCGTAGATGCCGACGACTTCGCGGGTGGGAAAGCATTTTTGTAATGCCGTTAATGCGACATGGTCGGCAGGGTCGTTGAAGGTTGGCACCAGCACTACTTTATTGCAGATGAGGAAATTGGCGTAGCTGGCGGGCAGGCGCTGGCCTTCGAAGATGACGGGGCGCGGCATGGGTAGCTCGGTGACGTTGAGCGAGGTGTGGCCCAGAATGGCGCGGTTGGTGCGCAGCAAGTTGTAGTTCGCATCCGTGTGGTCGTCTTCCATCACGGTGACCACGCTGCCGGGGGCGACGAAGCGGGTGATGTCATCGACATGGCCGTGCGTGTCGTCGCCGACGATGCCGGATTCGAGCCAGATGGTGCGTGCGGCGCCGAGATATTGCGAGAAGATGGCCTCGTAATCCTCACGGGTGAGGCCCGGGTTGCGCACCTGCATGTCACTCAGCAGCCATTCCTCGGTGACGATGACGCTGCCTGCGCCATCCACTTCGATGCCGCCGCCTTCGAGGACGACGGGTTTGCCTTTGTACATTGGCACGACGCGTTTGTGTTTGGTGAATCTGGTGACGGGTTCGGGTACATTATCGTCGAGGCGGTGATTCTTGTATTTCGCCCAGCCGGTAAATTTCCAGTCGAGCGCGACGAGTTCATTGTTCGCATCATGCACCCAAATGGGCCCGCAATCGCGCATCCAGCCGCGGTTGGTCTTCACGTCGAGGAAATCGACCTGCGTCAGGTTCACGCCCGCACGGTCGAGCATTTCCATGGCTTCGGCGCGGGTGGAACGGCCATTGACCAGCAGGCCGACGCGCTCAGTGGGCGTGATGGCGCGCAACATTTCGGCGAATACCCAGGGGATGGGATGGAACTTGCCAGGCCAGTCGGCACGCGTATGCGGCCAGCTGAACCAGACTCGCTCCTGCGGGGACCATTCGGCTGGCATGCGGTAACTAGCTGTTAGCGGTTGGCTGTTAGCGGTTAGCTCTGTACGCATGTTGTTTCTCTTTCTTGCTAGCTGCTAAAACCTAACTGCTAACTGCTGGATGCTCCAGCAGTCCGCCATACGCGTCGATGCGGCGGTCGCGGAAATAAGGCCAGTATTGACGCTGTTTCTCGACTTTTTTTGGATCGACGACGGCGGTGAGGACGCCTTCGAATTTCTCGTCGGCATGCTGGATATAGCGGCCGGACGTGTCGCAGATAAAGCTGTGACCGAAGAATTCGAGCGCGCCGTTATCTGTTTCGGGCTCAAGGCCGACACGGTTTGGGCTTGCAACGAAGACGTTGTTGGCGACGGCGTGTCCGCGTTGTACGGTCTGCCATTTGTTCCACTGCTCGTCGCCGTATTCGGCCTTCTCCGCCGGGTGCCAGCCGATGGCAGTGGGGTAGAAGATGACGCTCGCGCCTTGCATAGCGGTGAGGCGCGCCGCTTCCGGGAACCACTGGTCCCAGCAGATCAGCACGCCGATGCGGCCGAATTTGGTGTCGAAATTCTTGAAGCCGAGATCGCCCGGGGTGAAGTAGAATTTCTCGTAATAGCGCGGATCGTCCGGGATATGCATCTTGCGGTACATACCAAGGTCGGTGCCGTCCGCATCGAAAACAACAGTGGTGTTGTGGTACATCCCGGCGCAACGGCGCTCAAAGAGGCTCGCAACAATCACCATGCCAAGTTCTTTGGCAAGGGCTTGCATACGCGTGCTGGTCGGGCCCGGGATGGGTTCCGCCAAATCGAAATAATCGTGGTTCTCGCTCTGGCAGAAATAGTAACTGCGGAAGAGTTCGGGCAGGCAAGCGACTTGCACGCCTTTGGCTTTGGCTTCGCGCAGCAGCCCCTCAGCGCGTTTCACGTTTGCGTCGGGGCCTGCCTGCATCGCCATCTGGATGATGCCGATCGTGAAGGGTGCTTGCGTCATTCCGTTACCTTTCGTTCTGCCTTGCCGATTAGCAGGTTCGCCGATGCTGCGCAATGGCACCTATGGCAATTTTTTCGGCAGGGTCGGCATTGTTTCCATGGGCTTTGCGCCGGGTGGCGGTGCGGGTGGTGTTGGCTCCGGCCGCGGCGGGACGGCGGACATATAGAGCATCATCAGCGCTGGTACCACCTCACCGGAAGGGCGGCCATTGACACGGATGTCGTTGGGTTTCGGCGTCGTGATGTTGAAGGTGATGTCGCCAGTTGCCTCGTCCTTGGTGCCAACTTGCGCGAGCGTGCTGTCGACCTGCGTGTGCCATGCATCGTTCGCTGGCCATTGGACGCGCGCAGGGTTCAGCAGGTTCAGGGCGTCCTGCACGGCATTCAGGGTCTGGTAGATGTCGCTGGTCAGGGTCGGGCATTGTTTGCAGATGAGATCGAGATTCGCAATGCTGCCATTCTTGCTACTCCGCGCAAGTTTGCCTTTGGCGGTGATGGCCCAGCGTTTATGCCCGAACTCTAATTCTGCGATGTTCAGCGTCTCCTGGTCGATCTCCGGGTCTTCTTTGGTGCGCTCAGGCGCTTTTGGCCCTGGGACACTGGCCGTAATATTCGCTTTCAGCATGATGGGACCAAGTGTCGAAACGGTCGGCAGGATGGCATCGACTTTCTGCTGAAGTGTGGCGGGGTCGACATTATTTCCACCTTCGGGCGTGGCGCGCCGCAGGATGCTTGCAAAACCGCCATTGTTGTTGATGACACTGCGCATTTCATCCGCACCTTGCTGGGTGAACTCAAACGACCAGTTGGTGTGGATGGTGGCGTCGCGGCGGTCGGCCGATTCCTTCAGTACGATATCGAACGGGGCACTGATGTTGTAGAAATTATTTTTGATGAGCAGTTTGCTGACATGCACTTGCGCATTCGGCATTGGGCCGTTGCCGGGTTCGGGCATGTTCACGTTGGCCGCGAATTCGATATCCTGTTTACCCGCGCGCACGATGGAGAGCGGCAGGGAGGGATCGCCAACATTGTCTTTCAGGCGAAGCATGTGCGAGGCGCGTTGCATGAAAACGCTGTATTGCTCGGTCACTTCCGTGCCTTTCATTTCAGCGCTGGCGGTGACGGTGATCTGGCCCGGCGCACTGCGGTTATCGATGCTGATATCCGCCTTCTCCTGCGTGAAGAGCACGGTGCTACCTGCTTCATCCGTCACTTTCAACGGGCCGACCGTGAGTTGCAGTCCGGCAATGTTTTGGATTGCGCGCTTGACGGCTTCCTGATCTTTCAGGTCGAGGGTGGCCCAGGCGTCGAACGCACCGCGGTTCTTCGCGGTCAGGACGCCCTTGCTGTGGGATTCCGCCATGGCGATGCTGGTCTTTTCGTCGCCTACCTGCAGGAAGGCGGTGCCTTTGCCATCGTTCCTGAAGCGGTATTCATGGCTGATGTAGTCAGTGATGATATCGACGGTGCCTTCGCGTTTCCACTGGGCGGTGATCGGCAGGGTTTCCCCACCGTTTGCAGGCACGGTGATATCAATGACTGGGTTAACAAGGCGCACGCCGATGGCAGGGAAGCCGGTGCGCTCCATGCTGTGGTAGGTGAGTTTGATGGTGCTACCGTCGGGCCTGGTTTTAGTGTTGAAGCCATCGATGAGCTGCTGGGCCTGAGTGATGGCCTTGCCGCCGAGCACGTACCAGGCTGCGCCACCGCCGATGATGGCAGCAACCAAGATGCCGACGGGGACGATCTTCATCATTCTGACCATGGTTTACTCCCTTGCGTGAATGCTTGCGCACCGTCATAGCCGCGACGA
>JBMOIY010000078.1:0-9797 GCA_049317085.1 Rickettsiales bacterium
GTTACATAAGTACAAGCGTTTGTAGATGCTGTTCTGAAAATAGAGCATCCCCCTAAACCCCAATCTTACCATCCAACCACTCGCTCAGTTCCGGCGTAATGGTAATGAACGGATTAGGCACAGGTTCGTTGCCGGGGGTGGTGGAGTGGGTGGTGGTGAGGATAGTGGTGGGTTGTTCGGTAGTGCTGCTAGCGTTGTCGAAGGTACCGATACTATCGAACGTGCCTGCGCCGATGCTGAGCGGGCTGGTGCTTTGAAGTGTGAAGGTCTGGGTGGTGGTGAAGCTCGGGGTATAGGTAAAGCTGCTCACCACTTGATTTGGGAGTTGGTTGACGGTGGTGGCGCCGACGGTGAAGAGACCGTAGCTATTGCTGCGCAGATAGTTGGCGAGGCGACCCATCGGGTCGGTCGCGGCAGATTTGAACTGACGAGCTTTAGGTTATGACCCGACTACACTACCAACCGTTGAGAGTAAAATGGATGCCATGCGATGCGCCCTCATATTGCAGCGCAGCTAAAAGCCAATGACTATAGCGCGCAAATGTTAACGAATACTTAAGATATTTCTGATAAATTTTGTGTATGGCAGGATATCTACACATGATGACTATGCCGCCACACTCATTTTGGCGGTTGTTTGCCATCGCCGCTCTTGCCCTTGCCATGGGTGCCTGCGGCTCTATCGATTACAATTTCAACGGCAAGAATTTTTTTGCACCATCCAGCAAGAAAAAGGACATCGGCGTTGTCTATTTCCATTTCAACGGTAGTAGCGAGCCCTATTCCGTCCACGCTCGCCGCGTGAAGGGTGGCTACGCCGTTCAATCTGCGATTTATGAAAACGATGACGGCGACAACATTCAATTCATCGCCTCGCGCACCAAATCTCAAAAAGGCTTTATCGGCATACAGGGCATGTTCAGCTTCTAATGCACTAAATGCGGCAAGCGATAGGCGCGATACGTGTTCCGACGCCATTGTAGGCCATAACGATGCTCCACCACCCCGCGGGCCGGTACATAGGCATGCACCATCCCCAGTTCACACGCCATCGTGTAATCCCTAATAAGCGCAAGATGCTGCGGCAATCCTTCAATTTTCAATAACACGATATCTGCGACCATCAGCTCGACCACGTCGATAGACATTCAATGCGAATCCAGTTTTTTCTTCAGCAACAATGCATCTGGCCGCGCTCCATAATGCGGCACATCCAACGCATGCAAACCCTTGCCACCGAACTCTAACCGCAATTCCTGCACCACCAGCATCACCAGCCCAAGGCAATCCAACCCGGCCACTGTCCTTCCCTGATGCGCAAAGCGCATGCCAACGAACCGCCGCGCACACGCGGTTACATCGCCTGCTGAAGTCATTGCTCTACCGATAAAAGAGGGTTATTCGCCCTGCTGGGTCTTCTCAGGACGGAAATTCGTCCGCATCGCGGGCCGCGCGAACAACGGTCGCTGGCCAAGGCTCTTCGCATACCACCACACCACTGCCGCCATCGTCACAATGGCCATCCCGAATACCCAGATCATCGCCGCGGATGTCGAGTTACCATTGATACCGATGATCGTCGCCGAAGCAAAAATCGCCACGGCGATAAAGAATCCAAGGAACTGTCCAAGAATCGTCGAAACCTGGTGAATCTTCAGCGCGCGGTGTTCCCATTGGTGACGATGTAATTGCTCGCGCTCGAACATATCGACAATGCGCGAACCCGCACCCGGCATCACCGTGTCATAAGCTTCGAGCACCTCTGGCGAAGGCAACCCTTCTGGGGATTTCTTGCCTTGCGGACGACGGGAAAAATGTTCATTCATGGCCACGCTCCAGGCTCGCTTCAACATCCTGATACACCTTCTTGGCATCGCCGCGGAACGCCTCCTCCGCCGAGCGGTAAGGATAGCGGTAAAGCGGGCTTTCATGGACCCGCAGACCCGACGACAACCCCTGAAGAACTGTAAAAAGGAACATGCAAGCCATCATGCGCGAAGCGTTGCTCAGTTGCAAGGCCGTTATTAGCTTCGCGTCGCCGAGATTTCGAGGATCTTGTCCGTCCCCGGCACATACGGCTCTCGGCCAAAATTCACCGCATTATTGAATCGTCCGATACAGGTAGCGAGCTGCTTGTCACACCCCGCACTCACGGTGAATGTATCACCAAGCGCAATCGCCCCCGCCATCGGCAGGAACAGGCTGAAGCGACCCCCGCTCAAATCCCGCACTTCCATGCTCGTCCCATTGTTCGCGCCACTGGTAAAATGCACTACCCCAAATGAATAAAAAAGCCGCCTTGCAAACGCGGGCGGCTACATGATTATTTTTGGTACTTAGAAGTTAGATTGCTTGGTTTACACCCGGTACAACCGCAGCACGGCGCGCCTGCACCATATCCGCAAACGAACTGTTGCGCGCACCCACCGCATAACGATTGGCGTTAGAATTCAGGTTCGGCTTGCTCGCACCCAGCTCTTGCGCTGCCACGATACCATTGGCAACTGCATAGGCTTCGCTCGTCGCTGCATTCGCCAGCGCCGGATACGACAACATCACCTGCGTTTGCTCAGCCTCGTTCATCTTATGGAACGCCTTGCCATACTGCTCTTTCAGCGCCTTAGCGAAAGGCTCATCCTGCGACACGCGCAGCATAAAAATAAGGTTAGGCGATACAACCTCGCGCATATTCATGCCCTGCGACTTCGCTTCCGCCACCGTTTTATGAATGCCTTCCAGCAAATGCTGTGGATCCACCACGTCACCGCTGATCGCATCAGCAATGGCAGTACCCGCCATCCCACTACCGACTTGCACAGCCATATGCAGCCCGGTCTTAGCAACTTTTGCAACTTTGCCCGCTTCATTAATGATTTTACCAGCCTCGATCGCGCCCTTACCGATTTCACCCACGCCAGCAAGCGCTGTCCCACCCGGGAATATGGTACCAAAGGCCGCAATACCAGCGCTGCTGAGCAAAGATGACCGGTTTTCTTTATCGCGCATTTTAACGGGCGCTTTGTAAAGCTTCGCCAGCTCCGGGTTGATATCCGCCGCAGCCTTGAATTCATCGACTGTTGCTATCCGGCCGTGCTGATTTTTCATTCCAAGCGTAGTAAAAATTTGCGAACTGTAATAGTTAGCACGGTAGTTCAGTTCATCGCTGGCAGTAACGCTATTCCTGGCACGATCGACCACATGCGACACCGCCATTAACGGCACAGACGCGATCTGCCCCACCAGCGGAATCGCGCCAAGCAGGCTGACAATCCCGATGCCAATACTGACCGCGATCAAACTGCCTTTGAGTATCTTGGACCCATGACGCAGCGGCGGCCCCCAATGCGGCTCAGTAACGCGATTCTTAGCGATGTTGATAGTCCGATCCATGCTAGAATTCTAACATACCGGCCAGAAAGTTAGATGAAGCTTTTGTGACAATTAGCCGCTGGCCTAGGCCTGCCGCTGCACCCGTTGCGCAACCACCCTGCCCTGATGCAACTTCGCTCCACCAGCAATGGATGCCGGTTTAGGTGCCGCTTCATAGGCCGCGACCGCCTGGCCAGCATCATTCGCCGCCGGTGCCTTGCCGCTAACAGTGCTGACACCTGAAGCAACTTGCGCTGAAGCCTTGGCTGCCTGCTGTTTGGCGCTAACCTCGTCAGCGAACTTTGTAAATTCCTCGTGATTATTGCACAACGCCGCAATTTGCTTAAAGTTCATGCCTTGCTCAACCATCGACCTCGACATTTGCTGCGCCAGAAGATTGTATTGCCCACCATGCTTGGCCACATTGTCCACGGTAGCCACGATCTGCAGAACCTGCAGCGCACGGTCATTGGTTTCTAGCTTGATTTTGCCTTGTTCCTCTTGCTGCAGCATCGCGCATGCATTGAGCAGCGGGTTCTCCGGCACAATAAGGGATGATGCTTGTCCGAGACCCATCTGCACACCCACGACCGCCATCATTTTATTCCCACTGACTTTGGGGCCAGCGCCACCCCCACCGAAAATTTTCACGGAAGCCAGCTCACCAACACTTGATAGTGCAGAACCAAGCACACCCATTTGCGCCCGCTTATGCGCCTTTTGGCTAGCAATCTTAACAAGCGGGTGATCGGCACCAATTTCGTGCTTCAAATCCACTAATGCTTCCTTGGCCTGCTTGGATTCCCGGTTGGCCGAAAGGAATGTAACAGCCGTTGCGGCAACTGCACCCACAGCAATCACCGCCGTAAAAATTTTTACATTGCCAGCAGCACTGCCCACCTTTTTCAATCCGGCAACAACACGGCTGCCAACACCCGTTTCATTCAATTGGCCAACAGCACCGCCAACAAGCTTCTGCAGCGATGCAACCCAAGGCTTAGTGCCAATATCAGCCATAAAGCTATTGGCCGCCTTCGCATAATTTTCGAGCGGCTTTGCAGCTTCCACAATCGCAGCCCCTTCAGCCTCCCCCGCAACAACCGAAGCATGCTGCAAGAAGGTTCCCGGCAGCTTGCCAAGTTCTTTCAATGTAAGCGATTCGATGCTATGCGTAGCCGCCTTGATCGGCATCTGGATAGCAGTCGCAAGGCTTTTCGCACCCACCTTATGGGCCAACCATGCCACCCCAGCAGGAATCGGCAAAGGTACCGGAAAGAAAGGCAACCGGATCCAGCCTAGCGTCCAAACCGAATACCCCGCATCCCGTACGCCTTCGAGCGCCGAGATTGTCTTGTCCTGCATCGTGGCTTTGTGCCCGGCTTTGGCTAGACTGCCCTCTACCGCACCTACTGCCGGCGAAACACCGCCAGAAACCTTGGATTTTTCAAGAACTGGTCCTGTTTGGCCAGCCTTGTGCGATGCACGTGAAATCACTTCCTGCGCTTCTTTAGCAGCGGAAGACGAAAATTCTCTAGGTGCAAAACCTTGATCCATAGCCACATAATAGCAAAATCGCGGTGGTTAAAGTATGAACCTTTTGTGACAATCACCGTGAAAGACTAGCGTGCGCTTGCCAGGTCCTCTTGGGATTCAGCACCACGCAACCTCCCAACATGGCTCAGCGCGCCATCTGCAGCAGATGCGCCCGCCAGCGATTCCTTCCCGGATTTGTTCAATTTCCCAAAATATTCCGGCCGGTGCACCACTGCATTGGTCAGCAAATGCTCAATACCATTCTCATTCGCCGCGCTGGTTTTGAGCTGTTTCACCGCCTCAACGCCGGATTCCTGAATTTTTTGAGCTGACTCGCGCACATGCTGCACTTCATTCTCAGCCAGCCCATCCGTTTTAAGTGCTTCGTCCGATTTGGCATTCAACCCTGAAATGACCTGTGCGATGACCGTGTCATAATGCTTGGCCGTCGCATCCCGCATCCCTTTGATATCCTTGGCGCTCATGCCCGCTTCTTTGAGCACCGCATCAGGGAACATCGCCGCAAACGCCGCCCTTTCTTCCCCATCCAAGGCTTTCAGTGCCGTTTTAAGCTGCGCACGCGTGAACGCCGCATCCTTATAATATTCCGCCGGGTCTACATTGACATAGGTAGCCTGCTTAGGCGCTTCCTTGGCAATGAGCGCCTTCACCTCGTCGGCACTTGCAATCGCACGTCCCTTTTTCTTGATGATATGGCCTTCACCAACCATCCGCACCAGCGACATCGTACTGATATCACCATTACGAATAGCAGCAACGATTGGCTTGGTAGCCACAGCAAGGTCTTGCCGCAGCGCATCACGGATTTCCGTATGCTCCGTACTGATAACCGCCATATCCTTCTGGTGCTGGATGAATATCCGCATCACATATTCTTCGAGCGAGTATTGTTCAGGATGACCATGGGGCGACTGGAAACTCTTAGGCGCCGAGAATCCACGCGCATCCGGGCTGCTGGCCACCTGCTCACCCAACTCAAGAATCATCTGCAGCGCCGAATAAGGCGACAGTTCAGTCCGCAATTTATGTTGGTTCGTCGCCGAAAGCCGCGAAACGAATTGCGGCAAGAGACTAAGCCCCCCGGCCTTGAGCACCGATGTACCTTCCTTCGCATCCATCTGTTCACGCAGCAGTTCGTCAGCGGTTTTGATAGCTGTCGCCGATGCTGCCAAACGATTAACATCCTGATGGTGCAAGGTTGCACGGTTGTTCCAGATAGTGTGCAAACCCTTGACGTCAAACACCAAGCTGCCCCCAGCGTTGAGCCCAAGGTTCACCGCATTGGTCAGGTTGGTCGCATTGGCAATGCGCGCCAGTCGTTTGCGATGTGCGAAAATAACTTCGTTATCTTGCTGGCTTACTGTGTAGAGTGACGCGAGCGAATGATTGCCTTTGATATCATCCAGCACCGGTGCAATTTTATGTGCCAGTGCTTGCTGTGTTTTGATTTGGCCCGAAATATCCTCATACATCGTACCAAAATAGCCAGCTGCTTTGACAGCGACCGTGCTACCGATGGTCGCCAGCGCTGCTGCAGATTTTGCTGCATTTCCGTTCAAACCTACGCGGGGAGCAAACTTTTCAACAATCCGGAATGTTTGCGGACGCAGCCTCGTGGAAACATAATCGGCACCAAAGTTATAGGCACCGTTGAACATATCGACGATCCCCGCATCCATCGAAAATAGACCCAGGAATTTCTTCGTCTCGCCAATTTTCGTATTGCTTAGTGCAGCAGCACTTTCACGGAACGCGTCCTTCGCAAATTGGTCTGCCTCATGCTTATCGAGCCCATCACTCTGATGCTCTCCATCGTCATGAGCCACACGATACCCATGCTGCCGTTGCTGGCGAGCGTCATGATAATGGTTATATGGCTCGTTATCACTCATGCGTCATACATTCCTTCACCCTGCACTATAGGTGAAAGTCGGGGTGCCGTGTGTGACAGTTTGATGAAGGTTACAAGCAATACAGTTGCTCACTGTCACACAATCTTCACACTTTACCATACCATATTTTGCTAGGATAGACTCTGGAGAAGTTATGGTTGGTGAGTTAAATATAACCGGGAAAGACATTGCCGACCAGCTGGTCGACGGCACAAAAAACGCCGCCGTAGGAATGCTCAATCAGATACCACTGCTTGGTCATTTAAAACCAGGCGATTACATTGCAAAAACACCGCTTATTCAACAGATTACTACTGAGAGTCATGCTGCCATCACCCGTGAAGGTAATGACAGTTCTTCATGGTTTGGACAGTTGATTCGATGGGTCTCTGGCTTGCTGAAAGACATTCAAAGCTGGTTTAAAAAGACGGTCGATGGAATATTTGGCACACCCGTTGAAACCCCTCCAGCCACGCAACAGGGTACCCAACCCGGCACCGCCTCAGCAGTTGAACCGACACGAACACCTTCAGCACACGCCGCCGCCCGCAACGCCGCCGGCCAAACATCCTCTTTGCCCGTTGCGAACGCTAGCAGCGTAGCTCCACCAGACGCTTCCCTACCCAATAAGACTACGGTGCCGTCCGCAAGCGCCGCCAAATAGACTCAACACAACCATTGACGCTGCGCACAGGTTGCGCGTAAGTTGGGTGCCATGTCCAAAAAGATAAAATTCCACGCCATCGCCATTGCTGCCATTTGTACGGTAGTTATTCTGGCATTTTTAATTATTGGGCCGAAACAATCTGCACCCACGGGTGAAACCAATAAGAACAAAAACGGCAATTATGTTCACATCGTGAACGCCTCATGGGGGCTGAACTGCAATCAGGCGATTGAGGAGGCCATTCGAACCCGCGCCAATATTGGTCTTTCCAAGGATGCAGAGGGCAAGATTATACCTCAGGAACCCATTAAACTCGCACCGCTTGACAATGTGCTCACCGCTGCCAAACAAGCCTGCGAGGGCAGCGATAGCTGCAACCTGATAGCGTCCAGCGATTCGCTTGGCACTGAACCATTGAGCAGCTGCTACAAAAAACTCGTGGTCAATTATCGCTGCTTCGAGGTCGATCGCCTCCGCAGCATTACCGTCGATCAGGGTGAACGCCTGTCCATTGATTGTTCCAAACCAGAGGCAACGAATGCTCCAGCGGCTGCAACAACTCCTTAATCAATGGGGTCTCGCGCTTCCCGTGGCCCTCATCATTGGCCTTGGTGCGATTGGTTATTTCGCCATCATCAGCAAAACACCACCAACTGTTGATCCAACGCCTGTTACTACTACACCAACACAACCAGCCCCTATCAGTGCTGCTATTATGCAGCAGGCGCTTAACCCAAAAAACGATAAAGCGACCGTTGTCCTGGAACTTTTCAATCCATCCGATCAATCCCTGACCCATCAGTTGAACGAGACAACCGTCCGCCAGCAGGTCGAGCAGATCATGGCAACCAGTTACGTACTCTTCAATTGTGGACTAACCAAACCTCTTGACTACCGTGACAGCTTCCGTGCTGCCATTGTCTTTGCCCATCGTAATAAATTAGGTAAATCGATGGAGGAAACAGAGGTCAAAGTTCGCCAAATTGCTGAAGCCGCTGGCGCAAGCTATTCCTTGCTCTACAGCCGCACCAAATGCAATGATCCCCAACTACCAACGACCGCCAAACAATTGCTAAACTGGCAGAAAGCCTACTTAAACTAAGTTTGCTACCCCGCTCGATTCGAATCCGGCCGATCATTTTCTTGACCTCACCTGCCCCGATGATTTCGTGATACTGCGCCACAAACGCACTGAATTGGAGCATCTCGCCATATAATGGGCGGTACACATGGAATTGCATAAGGAATCAGAGGAAAGCGCCTAAACGCGATTAATCTGTTTTATTATTGGCTCTCTTGCTAAGCTCCGCCGCCACACGCGACGCATTCTCAGAATTGGGAATATCAAGCATACCCTCATGGTTGAAGCTATAGTCACGCTCCATGCGCTCACGCACTTCAGCACTTGGCTCACCACTACCGGATTCGATAATGACACCGTGTTCCTCAGGATAGAACATCGGGCTGCTCTGTGCTTCCATGAATTGTTTCAGTTTGTCCGCCCGCACACCAACATAGGCATAGATCGGCGCACCATCTGGGTCCTCTCCGCGCACCAGAAGCACGCAGACAGTTTTTTCCGCCAGCATTTTTTCCGAACGGCTTAAATCGTTCACGCGCCCCCCCTGATGGAGCCTAACCCTAGGCTCGAGCTATGTTCAAAGTCAAACCTAAAGGCCATTCTACATCAAATAAAGAGCCATCTTCAAGCATTTGTGACAAAAATCAAGGGTACGTGGGTATGCCTCACGGCATACCCACCCTTCAGCACTGCCTTTTTCACGAGCGGGTGGGTGGGGCACAAACAGCCGTTGGCGCACTGAATGCGTAAGCGGAAAGCGACTAGAGAAGCCTCAGCAGCTCAAATGTCTCCGTGATCACCACTTCACCACCGACACGCTTGGTGGTGTAGAATTTCACGAACGGTTTCGCCCGGGACGGATCACGCAGGGTACGGATGCCGATACGGTCTACGATCAAATAAGTACGCGTGAAACCACCAACTGCAATCGACAGCGATGAGGCAGCAAGTGTCGGCATACCCGCGGCAAGGGCCTAGGGTGCACCGAGCAAAATATCCGGCGTCTCCGCCGTCAGACTCGGCTGCTATAGATACTGATTGGTGGTGGCTTCCTTGAGCAGGCGCACCGCCTGCACCGTAGTGCGATGCATCAGGAATGTTGCACGGCGCGCGCATTCATCTTTAAGACTGAAATTCAGTTGAATAAGGCTATCTGCGGTAGCAACAGCTGAAGTACCTAGGGGCACCTCTATAAACTGGCGGCATAGATTCTGAGGATGTGTTATAAGGCTTG
>JBMOIY010000079.1:0-9548 GCA_049317085.1 Rickettsiales bacterium
ATTGTTGAGAAACCGCCGGTGGTGATGGTAGCGAAACCTGCACCTTTTGTGACACCTGTGGAGCCGCCGCCTGCGCCATTGCCGCCTGTTGAGAAGCCATCTGTGAAACCGCAAGGGGTGGAAGCATGGCAGACGCCGCCGCTGCCGACGGTGGTTCCTGCGTCGAAATTGCCGGTTGAGGCGAAACCTGTTTCTGCGGTCGCGGGCTTGAAAACATTACCTTCCGATATTTCAGCGCTACCGCCAGCAGTCTTCCCGCGCACAGATTCGGCGAAGGCTGCGATCAAACCGTCGCCGGTGGTTCCTGCGCTGTTGCCGGAAGCGCCA
Source organism: Rickettsiales bacterium (assembly GCA_049317085.1). GTDB lineage: Bacteria > Pseudomonadota > Alphaproteobacteria > Rickettsiales > UBA3002 > QFOX01. The sequence goes on from JBMOIY010000079.1 coordinate 328, forward strand.
AAGCTTCCGTTACCCGGGGCGGAGCCTGAGGCGAAAGCGAAGCCTGTGGTGACTGCCAAGGTAAAAGAAACAGCTGCACCACTTGCGCCGTTGCCTGAGGTTAAGAAGCCTGAGCCAGCAGAAAAAGAAACCAAGACGGATACTAAAGCTCCAGCTGCGAAAACGCTCAATTCGCCGATGATGATCCCTGTGTCGAAGCCAGCGCCCGACCTGCCGCCGAGTGTGACAGAACGCATGGACAAGATGTTCAATACGGATGCCAAGCAGCAAGGTGTCGTCAGCGATGTGAAGATGGTGAAAAACCCGCTGGATGAGAAGAAGGCGAAAGAAAAAGAGAAAGAAACCTTACCGCCGTTGCCAAAGGTAGAAGATAAGCCGATCGAGATGCCAGCTATCGATGCATTGCCGCCATTGCCAAAACCTGAAGCGAAGGTTGATACGAAGGCGACTGCTTCGCCATTGCCGGAACCTAAGCCAGCGGCAACCGTTGCGGCTGTGAAGCTTGCGGAGTTACCAAAGGTTGAAGCACCGAAATCAGTTGCGCCGAAATTGCCGGAGGCGGCGAAGAAGGATGTACTGCCGCCGATGCTGCCCCCACCGCCTGCGCCGATGAAGGGACTGGAGCCACTGAAGCCAGTCGACGGGATGGATGCGAAACCAGCGGCCAAACCGGTGGAAGCACCGAAATTGCCGGAGCCGGTGAAACCAATGGTGGATGCGAAGAAAGAGACTGCCCCTGCGTTGCCATTGCCAGCAGTGGTGCCGCCTAAGCCCGAGACTCCGGCGAAAGTAGCAGAAAAAATGCCACCTGCTGAATTGCCAGTAGCACCGCCAGTCAAAGAACCAGCAATAGAAGATGTGCTACTGCCGAAGGCTGCTGACCAGAAACCGATCGTGCTGCCGAAGACGGAAATCGCCAGCCTGCCGAAAGTAAATGCCAAGGCGTCGGATGCGCTGCCGGTTCCGGCATTGCCGAAGCCGCCGGTGAATGCTGCGCCGACCTTGCCGGAGCCGGCGAAGACGATCGCGAAAGCGGATGGTGGCACGTTGCCGAAATTGCCGGATAGCGGGCTTCAAGTGCCTGCGAAGAAACCGTTGCCCTCACTGACAGCGATAACGGGCGAGAAGCCGCCAAGTTCGATTGATATTGTACAGCCGAAGGATGGAATTCAGGCGAAACCCCTAGCGGCGGCTGGGGCTGCCCCGACTGGGTTACCGAGCCTGCCGAAATTCCCGGGGGATGATAAGCCTGCTGCAAAACCTGCCTTGCCCGTGCTGCCGATGCATGATTCGCCGATGAAAGTTGCTGCTGAGAAACCGCCGGAAGTGAAAGTCGCCGCTGCTGTTGCGCCGCCGAAGCCGGTGGTGCCTGCAGCAAAAGTAGCGCCGGCGGCAATTGCATTGCCGCTGCCGCCGGTTGCTAAGTCGGCAGAGCCTCTGAAAGCAGAGCCACTGAAAAAAGAAGCGCTACCGATGCCGAAATTGCCGGAGCCAGTGAAAATAGCTGAGCTAGAAAAACTGGCGAACCCAGCCGACTTGACAAAGCCCGAGCCAGCGAAACTCGCCAAGCCTTTAGAATTGCCGAAAGCCGAGCCAGCGAAACCTGTGAAGGCAGAGAAAATCGTGGAGGGAGTGAAGGCTGAACCAGCCAAAACGGATTCGGAAAAAGCGGAGCCCGCGAAGGTTGCGCCGGTATCCAGCGGCAGTGCGGGCGGCGAAGGGAAGTTGGCGCGCGGTGTGAAATACGGCAAAGGCAAGACGGATCTGTCGGAAGACGATAAGTCAGAGCTTTCGGCGCTGGCCGAAAAGGTGAAAGCCTCGGAAGGTTCGGTACGGATCACGGCGTATGCGTCGGGCACTGAGGAAGAAGTCTCGGTCGCCAAACGCACGTCGCTAGCGCGGGCGTTACAGATTCGTGCGCTCTTGATTTCTAAGGGTGTGAACCAGCTGAATATCAGCGTGCAGGCTATGGGCAATAAGGTACCGGGTGGCGATGCTGACCGTGCCGATGTGTTCGTGAAGTAGTTTTTATTGGCGGCTTCGCCGCAGGGGGCGTCTCGCCCACGCTCCGCTCCCTCTCGTTCCCCTTGCTCCGGCTCGCGCCGTACAGCGCTACGCACGGCTATTATCAGCTATTCATTTTTTATAAAGTGTAGTCGTACATGATGTCGGCGCGGGCGTAGCGCTGGCGCTGTTCGGGTGACATTTGCGTTTCGATGAAGCCTTCGCTGCGGTAGAGGGCGTTGGCGGGGCCAAGGGCGGTGTTGGTGAATATTTTTAGGATGGCCGCATTTTTTTCGCGGGCGCGGAGGCGGCAGTGGTTGAGCAATGTGCGGGCAACGCCGTGGCCGCGGGCTTTGTCGTCGACGCCGAGTTTGGTGAATTCGAGGGTGCCCGCAGCAAAAGGCAGCAATGCGGCGGCGGCAATGACTTCGCCGTTCAGGGCGGCGAACCATATCTCGCCGCCGGTATCGAGAATCATTTTCTGCGGTTGGGTGAGTACGAGGTCATCGAACGGTTCGATGGTGAAGAATTCCTCGATCCAGGCACGGTTGAGGCGGTCGAAGATGGGGGCATATTCAGGCGCGAATGGGAGGATGGTGATGGTCATGGCTATTCGCTGAATTGCAACTCGGCGAGACGTTTGTAAAGCGGATTTGTTTCGAGCAATTGCTGATGGGTGCCGGTGGCTTCAATCTTGCCGTTGTTGAGTACTACGATACGGTCAGCATTGATAACGGTGGCCAAGCGGTGTGCAATGACGAGGGTGGTGCGCTCGCGCATGATGCGTTCGAGCGCGGCCTGGATGGCGGTCTCATTCTCGGCATCGAGGGCACTGGTAGCTTCGTCGAGCAATAGTACGGCAGGATCACGGACGATGGCGCGGGCGATGGCGAGGCGCTGGCGCTGACCGCCACTGAGGCGCACACCTTTTTCGCCGAGATAGGTGTTGAGGCCGTCGGGCAGGTCCTCAAGGAAATCGAGTGCGGAAGCAGCGCGGGCGGCGGCTAGGACTTCTTCATCCGTCGCGGTGCGGTTGCCGATGCGGATGTTCTCCCAGGCGGTGGTGGAGAAGATGACAGGGTCCTGCGGCACCAATCCGATATGCTGGCGCCATTCGCGGGGGCTGAGGGTGCGGATGTCGTGGCCATCGACGCGGATGATGCCGAACTGCGGATCGTAGAAACGTAGCAGGAGCTGGAAGATAGTTGTTTTGCCTGCACCGGAGGGGCCGACGATGGCGACGGTCTCGCCGGGTTCGATGCGGAAGGAGACGTTCGAGAGGGCGGCGTCCTCGGGGCGGGACGGGTAATGGAAGGTGATATGTTCGAAGGAGAGGCGGCCTTCGGGGGTTTTGGTGAAATGGTAAGGCTCCGGCGGGGCTTTGATCTCAGGTGTGAGCTGCATCAGTTCCATCAGCCGTTCGGTGGCCCCGGCGGCACGCTGCATTTCGCCGAAGACTTCGCTCAGCGCGCCGAGTGCACCGGCGACAATCACAGAATAGAAGATGAAGGAGGAGAGGTCACCGGCGGTGATGCGGTGGTTCACCACATCCTGCCCGCCGATGTAAAGGACGGTGACGATCGCACCGAAAATGAGGCAGATGACAATGGCAGTGAGCATGGCGCGCATGCGGATGCGGGAGAGTGCGGTATCGACGGTCTCATCGATGAGGCGGCCGAAACGCTCGTTCTCCGCATCCTCTAGCGCCATGGCGTGGATGGTGCGAATGGCACCAATGGTTTCCTCGGCATGGGCTGAGATATCGCCGACTTTGTTCTGGGCGGTGCGCGAGAGGACACGCACGCGGCGACCGATGGTGATGATGGGCAGGATGATGAGCGGCAGCATCAGCAGCAAATATTCCGAGAGTTTGACGCTGGTGATGAGCAGCATGGTGAAGCCGCCGACGAAGAGCAAGGTGTTGCGCAGGAAGACGGAAACGGAGGAGCCGACGACGGTCTGCAGCAAGGTAGTGTCGGTGGTGATGCGGGCGATGAGGTCGCCAGTGCGTGAGGACTCGAAATAGGCAGTGTGCATGGAGATGACTTTGGCGAACACATCGCGGCGGATATCTGCGACGACGCGTTCGCCTACCCATGAAACGAGCAGGTAGCGTGTGTAGGTGCCGATGGCGAGGGCGACGACGACACCGAGCAGGATCAGGTAGCCCTGACTGAGCAGTTGCTGGTCGCCTTTGGCGATGCCCTGGTCGATCAGGTAGCGCAGGGCGGAGCCCATGCCGAGGACGCCGGTCGCGGTGAAGACGAGGGCGATACAGGCAAAGATGGATTGGCGGCGGTAGGGCCACATGTAGCGCAGCAGATAGCGCAGGCTACCGAGTTTGCCTTTGGCTGGGAGCTGGTCGGCGGAGCTGCTCATAGCACGACCTCGACATGTTCTGCATGAAGCTCGCCGCGCAAGATATCGTAGAGGCCGCGCTTATCGGGGAGGAGCCAGCGTTGCTCTCCTTCGTCGAAAGTGAAATGCAGGCCGCCGAGGTTAGGCGAGGCGTACCAGAGTTGTAAGGAAGGGGCGTGCTTGGTCAGCAGATAGATGCGTCCGCCGGTGCTTTTGATAGTGAGGATACCTTGCTCGAGTTCCAGTTCGTCGAGGGCGCCTGCCTCGAACGCGTCGTCGAGCCGGTCGAAGCAATGCATCAGGGTCGCGTCGGCGATAGCGTGGTAGCGTTTTTCGTTCATGGGAACTGCATAGCAGGTTGCAGGGCGGTGGCAAGGGGACTGGGGTTGATTTTTTCATATGACATGCCGCACTTTTCCCGCTACTGAAACGGGCGATGAGCGACAAAAAGAAAAAGCCCGGCACCAAAAAACGCAGGACAGGCGGGTCATCCTCCGTACCACGGAATGTCAGCTACCGTGCGAATTCCAATTATAAAGGCAAGAGCCGCCGTGTCCCGGGACGGTTCCGTGCATGGGTGACGCGCCAGCGCTGGTGGGGTTCCGCAGCGCGTGTGTTCATGGCGTGCTTCATTATGCTGGGATTGGCGCTGGTGTATTTTGCATCGCAGTTGCCCGATATACGCGACATCGACACGATCAAGAAGCAGCAGGGTATCACGATTGAATCGGTGGACGGGCATATCCTTGCTAATTACGGCGATGTGTATGGAACGTATGTGCCCTATGACCAGTTGCCAAAAGCGCTGGTGCTGGCGGTGATCGCGACGGAAGACCGGCGGTTCTTCGAGCATCACGGGGTGGATTTCTTCGGTATCGCCCGGGCGATCGTGACCAACTTCGCGCGCGGGCACACGGTGCAGGGCGGCTCGACGGTGACGCAGCAGGTGGCCAAGAATGTCTTCCTGACGCCGGAGCGCACGCTCAAGCGTAAGCTCCAGGAAGTGATCCTCGCGTTCTGGCTCGAAGCGCGGTTCACGAAGAAGGAGATCATGGCGATTTACCTTAACCGGGTCTACCTCGGCGGTGGCGCGTTTGGGGTGGATGCGGCAGCGCACCGGTATTACAATAAAGGTGCGAAGGATTTGAACCTCTATGAATCGGCGATGATGGCGGGGTTGCTGAAGGCACCGTCGCGTTATTCGCCGTCGGCGAATGTGGAGCGTTCGCGGGGGCGGGTGAACCAGGTGTTGCTGAACATGGTGGATGCAGGTTTCCTCAAGCAAAAGGACGTAGCGCCGACGCTGGCGAATTACGAAAAGTCGCCGACGCATGAGGCGCAGGGTGGCGATATTCGTTATTATACGGACTGGATCGTTGATGAGATTCCGAACGTCGTCGGTCAGGTTGAAGAAGACATGATCGTGACGGTCGGCCTTGATGCGAAGCTGCAGTCGGCGGCGCAGGATGCGTTGCAGAACGATGTGGCGATGCAGGGGATGAAAAAGAATGTGAGCCAGGGTGCGCTGGTCGCCATGAAACCCGATGGGCTGGTGGTTGCGATGGTCGGCGGGCTTGATTATGCGAAGAGCCAGTTCAACCGTGCGGCGCAGGCGAAGCGTCAACCGGGTTCGGTATTTAAATTATTTGTGTATCTTGCGGCGCTGGAGGCCGGGTTATCGCCGCAATCGACGGTCGAAGATGCGCCCATCAGTTTGCGGGTGGGCAATAAGACATGGTCACCGGATAACTATGAGGGCGGGAATTATCGTGGCCAAATACCAATGTATCAGGCGCTGCGCCATTCGTTGAATACGGTGTCGGTGCGGCTTGGGCAATATGCCGGGTTCAGCAATGTGGCGCAGATGGCGATGCGGCTTGGAGTGCCTAATATTCCGAGCAGCCCGTCGATCGTGCTTGGTTCGGTGGAGGCAACGCTGCTCGAGCTGACCGGGGGCTATGCGCATCTGGCCAATGGTGGCAACCGCGTGGAGCCGTATGGCATCCTCAAGGTGCGCACCCGCGATGGTCGGGAAATTTATAAGCATGAGCCGTTGCAGGGTGATGCGCGCCTGTCGCAGGATATTGTGCAGCAGATGAACTATATGCTGTTGGATGTGGTGGCACATGGGACGGCAATCAAAGCCGGGCTCGCTGGCCGCCCTGCTGCGGGCAAGACCGGCACCAGTCAGGATTTCAAGGATGCATGGTTTATTGGCTTCACGCAGCAACTGGTGGCGGGTGTGTGGGTTGGCAATGATGATAACAAGCCGATGAAAAAGATCACTGGCGGCACCATTCCTGCCGTGGTGTGGCATGATTTTATGATCAAAGCGATGGCAGGGCAAAAGGTGCAATCCATTCCGAACAGTGCGGGTGAATCGCAGGAATTCCTGCCATGGTTGTTCGGCAGTAGCACAGATGGTGAGGATGGTGAACGCCAAGGCTTCAACCCGGATGGGACGGGCGAGGCGATTCCGGATGATGTGCCGTTCAGCCGTACAAAATCTGCACCAGCTTCTGATGATGCGGAACCTGCAAACATGACTGAGGAGCCGCATGCCAAGCGTGAACCTGCGGCGTTATCACCGGAGTTCTGGGACAAGTTGGCGGATAAGGTTCCGGAGAATCCTGAGAAGGGTAAAATCGAGCATACCTATCCGGGCGCGGATCACCGGTAATTTTTTACATGATGATTGCTTACGCGTTGAAGCGGTAGAGGTCCTTGCCGTGCAGCTTCAGCCAATCCTTGGCGGCTTCGTAATCTGGGCAGAGGTACTCGACCGTGTTCCAGAATGCGGTGGAATGGTTCATGTGGCGTAGATGGGCTACTTCATGCGCGACCACATATTCCATTACTTCTTTCGGTGCGAAGATAAGGCGATAGGAGAAACTCAGGCGCGCGGTGCTTGAGCAGCTGCCCCAGCGGCTGCGCGTGTCGCGGACGCTGACGCGGTTGAGGCGGCGGCCGACCTGCACGGCGTAACGCACCGAGAGATTGGTGAGCGTCTGGCTTGCGATTTTTTTCAGGGCGGCGGTGACGCGCTCGGGGAATTCGCTGCGCGGGCCGGAGACATAAAGCACGTCGTCGCGGATGACCCAGTTACGTTTTAGGTCGGGATCATGTTTGATGCGAACGCGTTTGCCGAGCAGCGGAATGACGACGCCGGGTTTGATCTGCTTCTTGGTCGGCATGTCGCGCAAGGTTTCGATGAGCCATTCAGATTTCTGCACCAGGAAAATCAACCCATCGCTGACGCGGGTGTGCCTTGGAAGCGTCAGCGAAATGGCGTGGCTCGTTGGATTGTAGCGCAGGCAGATGCGTTTCGCGCGTTGGTGACGACGAATCACCAGTGGCAACATCTCTTCCCCTACTTGTAGAAAATCCGGCAACTCATTGTTGCTCCAAGCATTGCGTAGTCCATTGCTCATCGAGGATACCTGTTTTTGTTGTTGTTATTTTTGCTGTTGGTGGCTACCGCGTTGTTGTTGCGCTGTTGCAACTTGTCGCGGTAAGCTCACCATAGGAACAGGGGTGCCAGTCGGTCAATAGGGCTGATGGTATTGTCTGAAAAAATATTTTTATCCACAGGTAATCAGGCATTGCATTCAACGGTTTTATGAAGTTTCCCCAGTCATTTATGGATGAAATACGCAACCGCGTCCGGGTGTCGGAGGTGGTGGGCAAAGCTATCCCCCTAAAGCGGGCGGGTCGGGAGTATCATGCTTTGTGCCCGTTTCATAAGGAGAAATCACCCTCCTTCACCGTGAATGACGAGAAGGGGTTTTATCACTGTTTTGGCTGTGGAGCGCATGGGGATGTGATTGGTTTCACGATGGATTACGAGCATCTCGGGTACCGGGAAGCTATCGAGCGGTTGGCGGGCCTAGCAGGGTTGAGCGTTCCAAAACTTACACACGCAGAGGTTGATAAAGAAAAACGGGTGCAATCGTTGCAGGATGTGATGGAGGCGGTGAGCAGCTGGCTTGAAGAACAGTTGGAGAGTACTGCAGAAGGCGAATTGGCGCGGCGGTATTTGCGTGAACGCGGGTTGAAGGAAGAGATCATCGCGCGGTTCCGCATTGGCTATGCACCGGCGGATCGCGATGCGCTGGCTAAAGCGATGCAGGCGAGAGGCATCACGCCAGCGCAATTGGTGGAAGTGGGGATGCTCATCAATGTTGAGGAGCGTGCGCCGTATAGCCGCTTCCGTCGGCGGCTCATGTTCCCAATCCGTGATCGTAAGAGCCGGGTGATTGCGTTCGGAGGCCGCGTGTTGCCAGGTGAGCCGAATGCGGATGCGCCGAAATATGTGAACTCGCCGGAGACATCCCTCTTCAGCAAGGGGCGGCAGCTTTATAATCTGGATGTGGCGCGGCGTGCAGCGTTTGAGGCGCGGCAGCTTATCATCTGCGAAGGGTATATGGATGTGATTGCGTTGGCGCAGGCTGGGATTGCGCAGGTGGTGGCGCCGCTGGGTACGGCGATCACGGCGGAGCAATTGCAGTTATGCTGGCAGTTGGTGGATGAGCCGACGCTCTGCCTCGATGGGGATAGTGCAGGGCAGCGCGCGATGACGAGGGCGACCGAACTCGCGTTGCCGTTGCTGGTGCCGGGCAAGACACTTCGCGTGGCGGTGATGCCAAAGGGGGATGACCCGGATACGTTGATTCGTAATGTGGGACGGCAGTCTTTTGATGAGGTGGTTGCGCGGGCGGAACCGTTGGCCAGCATTCTCTGGAACCAATCGATGGGGGTGCCGGCTTCAACACCGGAAGCACGGGCGATGCAGGAACAACAGCTCATGCTCAAGGTCGGGCAGATCAAACATCCCAGTGTGCAGCATTATTACAAGCAGC
>JBMOIY010000080.1:0-9460 GCA_049317085.1 Rickettsiales bacterium
CTCGAGGGTAAACATAGTTTCGCAGCGCGGGTGATGCATGATCCGTTGAAGCTTTCCGCGGTTGGCAGTGTGATGGGCATGGTGGCGGCGAGTTTGGCTGAGCGCGATGCGCACCCGGAGCTGTATGGCCAGTTACTGAGCTTCCTGAAGCATGTGGCGGCGGGGGTGGAGCAGTTGCTGTGGCTGGGCGAATATGTGCGGCTGGAGTTGGCATTGCTTGAGTTGGCCGGGTTCGGGCTCGACCTCACCAGTTGCGCAGCGACGGGGACGACCGAGGCGTTGAATTATGTATCTCCCAAATCCGGCAGAGCGGTGACGTTAGCGGCGGGGCAGCCCTATCATGATCGCATGCTGGCGTTGCCGGAGTTCATCAAGGATGCGGAGCATATCCCCGAATCGCTCGCCGAAGTGGGGGAGGGTGTTGCCCTCACCGGGCATTTCCTCGAGACGCGGATGCTGCCTGCATTGCACCGCAAGCCACCGGCGCTTAGGGCCCATTTCATCAGCCTTTTGGCGCGGCAGAAGGTAGCCTAGGCGTGTGAATCTTCACTGAACTGTCATATTTCTTAGGCTTGGTTGTGGTAGTATCTAATTATGAACACATCCGTAACACCCCGAGCCAAAAGCGTTGATGAATGGGCGGTCGAGCTTAACCTTGCTGAGCGCGAGCAACGGAGAGGCTTGCCCGCTGGTATCATGAAGGCAGTAATGGGTGTGGAATCAAGCGGCAATCCCACTGCACGTTCACCAAAAAATGCGCAGGGCCTTTTTCAAATCATTCCCGCGACTGCTTCTCGGTTCGGTGTTAACCCATGGCAACCGCAGAGCGCTGCTGATGGCGCAGAGGAATATCTGAGCTTTCTTTACAATCGCTACAAGGGGCACCCCGATCGCTTGGAGTTGACCCTTGCGGGTTACAATGCCGGTGAAGGCCATGCAGATGCTAAACGCGATGGAAAGCGGGAAAACTTCTATTACGAGACGCAGAAATACGTCAACAATGTAAAAGGCAGAATGGGGTTGCCGGGTGGCACCATTTACGCAAAAGACTCGGGCAAAAAATACGATACGGTCACAGGGCAAGAAGGCTCCGGCTTCAACTGGAGCAGCCTGCTAAGCCTTGCCGGGCCAGCCATTGGTGGTCTCGGTATTTTCTTCCTGAGCCAGATGCTGCTGGGTGCGGGTGATTTGGTTGCGGGTATTATGGCGGTGGGCTTTGCGATTGCTGCGGGCCCCTCTATTACAAACATGCTGGGTGGAATGTTCAGTGCATCACCCGCGGCTGCGGCGACGCGTGTGCAAGGCCCGGCAACCCCCGTACTGGCACTGGCCCCAGAGCAAGTGGGCGCCGTCGTCAACACGCCGGGAAATCGCCCGGGGATGTTTAAGATCGAAGAGGTCAAGGATGCGGCTGCGGATGCGGCGAAGGTGAAATTATCCGGGGTTTCTATGAACGAAGACCTCTCCAAGACCAAAGGTATCGTGAACATGGACACCTACATTTCCGTGCTTAAGGATTGCCAGAGGATTACTGGTACTACGCCTGGCCTGGTGTCGCACCCGGGCACAACCAAGCTTGATCTCCAATGCATTCCGGCTGCCCCGGTAGCATCACAGGTTCCCGGCCAGCGCCGATAATTCCTTGCATTTGCGCGTGCGTGCGCTAGTTTCCCGGCCCTATGGCCAAAACCCCTGTCGCAGAAGCGAACCCCATCGAGACCGTCTCCTTCAAGGATGCGCTGGGCGAGCGTTACCTTGCCTATGCGCTTTCAACCATCACGGCGCGTTCGTTGCCGGATGTGCGAGATGGGTTGAAGCCTGTCCATCGCCGCCTGCTCTACGCCATGATGCAGCTGAAGCTGGACCCGGCCTCCGGCTACAAAAAATGCGCGCGTGTGGTGGGGGATGTGATCGGTAAATACCATCCACATGGTGATACGGCGGTCTACGATACGATGGTGCGATTGGCGCAGACGTTCAGCGTGCGGTATCCGCTGGTGGATGGTCAGGGCAATTTCGGTTCCATCGATGGTGATAACGCGGCGGCGATGCGGTATACCGAAGCGAAGTTGACGGATGCGGCAATTCTCCTGATGGAGGATATGGATTCCGATACGGTCGATTTCCGCCCGACTTACGACGGTACGGAGCAGGAGCCGGTGGTCATGCCTGCGGGCTTCCCGAACCTGCTGGCAAATGGCGCGGAGGGCATCGCTGTCGGCATGGCCTGCGCGATTCCGCCGCATAACATCATCGAGCTGTGTGATGCGCTGGTGCATCTCATCAAGCATCCGAATGCGTCTATCGATAAGCTGGTCGATTATGTACAGGGGCCGGATTTCCCGACGGGTGGGTTGCTCGCCGAATCGCGCGCGACGATTCTTGAGACCTACACCAATGGCCGTGGTAGCTTGCGTGTTCGCGCGCGATGGGAGAAGGAACAGTTGACGCATGGGCTCTATCAGGTGGTCATCACCGAGATTCCCTATCAGGTTCAGAAATCGAAGCTTATCGAGAAGATCGCTGAATTGTTCCGCGAGAAGAAATTGCCGCTACTGGCGAATATTCAGGATGAATCGACCGGCAATGTGCGCGTGGTGCTGGAGCCGCGCAGCAAGAATATCGACCCAGAATTGCTGATGGAATCGCTTTATCGCGTTACCGACCTTGAAATCCGCTATGGCGTGAACATGAACGTGCTGGCGGCGGATGGTATTCCACGGGTGATGAACCTGCGCGAGATGCTGCAGGCATTCCTCGATCATCGCCATGAAGTGCTGGTGCGTAAGTCGAAGAATCGGCTGGAGCAGATCGCTCGCAGGTTGGAGATCGTTTCCGGCTTCATCACCTGCTTCTTGAATCTGGATGAAGTCATCCGCATCATTCGTGAGGAAGACGAGCCGAAGCAGGAACTCATCGCGGCGTTCGATCTGACGGATTTGCAGGCCGAATCCATCCTCAACATGCGCCTGCGCCAGTTGCGCAAGCTGGAGGAGATGGAACTCAAGCGCGAACATAAAGAACTGAAAGCCGAGCAAAAGGCGCTGAATGCATTGCTCAAGAGCGATGATGAACGCTGGGGCACGATCAGTGAGGAAATCAAGGCGGTAAAAGCCCGGTTCAAGGGGCAGAAAACACTCGCGGCACGCCGCACGGAGCTGACGGAAGCGCCGGCGAATGTAAATATCTCTATGGAAGCCTTTATCGAGAAGGAACCGATCACCGTCGTATGCTCGCGCCTTGGCTGGATACGTGCGTTCAAAGGCCATCATGATGATCTGCCGAACCTCACCTTCAAGGAGGGTGACGGCCCGGCCTTCCAGATGAAGGCGAAGACAACGGATAAATTGCTGGTGTTCGCAACCGACGGAAAGTTCTTCACCTTGCCATGTGACAAGTTACCAAGCGCCAAGGGGCAGGGCGAGCCTGTGCGGCTGATGTGTGACCTCGATAACAATCAAGATATCGTCGATTTGTTCGTGCATGAGCCTAGCCGCAAGCTGTTACTCGCAGCGGATAACGGCAAAGGTTTTATCGTCGATGAGGCGGAAGTGCTGGCGCAGAAGCGTGGTGGCAAGCAGGTGCTCAACACCACGGAAGACAGTAAAGCGGTGGTTTGCACTGAAGCGGCGGGCGACCATGTGGCGGTGATTGGCACGAACCGTAAAATGCTGGTGTTCCCGCTTGACCAGGTACCGGTAATGACGCGCGGACAGGGTGTCGCGCTACAGAAATACAAAGGTGCGCATTTGGCAGATGCCAAAGTGTTCAAGCTGAAAGAAGGGCTGACCTGGCAGACTGGCGAGCGCACGCGCACCGAGAACGATGTCAAAGCATGGTTGGGCCAGCGTGCGGCGCAAGGTCATCTTCCACCCGTTGGATTCCCCCGTAGCAATAAATTCGGTCGCTGAACCTGTATTAAAAATTTATATGCAATTCGCTAGGGTATTTTTTCACCAAGAGAAAGTTCTCCTATGAAACAATCCCGAGCGAAGAACAAATCCACAGCAAAATCGGCAGCTCGTAAAACCCCGAGTGCCAAGTCAACTTCTAAAAAAGTTGCAAAGAAGGCAAAAAAACCTGTCGCCAAGAAGCTTGCAGCGAAAGCGAAAAAGAAACCAGTAGCAAAACGCGTTGTTAAAAAGGTTCTTGTGAAGAACACGGCTTTTAAAAAGGTTGCCAAGAAAATCTCAACAAAAGCAAAGAAGTCTACAGTTGCCAAGCAAACCGGGAAGAAATCGGTTGCGAAAAAGGTCGTTGCCAAGCGTGTTCTCTCGAAGGCATCTAAGAATAAGCCAGTGCTGGCCAAGAAATCAGCATCAAAACGCGTTGCTAAAACGGTAGTAAAGAAGCCTACTCCCTCACAATCGGAACTGTTCCAGCCGTTACTGGAGCACCAAAAGCCTGCTGTCAGCCCTGAAACGGCTGAGATTATCGCTAAGGGTCATGAAATCGATCCGCATCTGCAGCCGTTGCAGTTGCCTACCCTTGACAAGCTGGATAAGCGCGAGATCGCTAGGCATGAGCATATCCACCAATTCGGCAAACGCTCGTAGTGGTCAGCCTGCGCGACTAGCACCGTCGGTTGTGTTAATACCGTTACCGATGATGCTGATGCCCGGCATACGTTTCGTAACGCGCGAGAGCATGGGGAAGTACGGGGCAAGGGCCTGATGCAGAGGCAAATGCCGTTCTTCGGGTTTGAGTTTTATCAAGGTGTTTTCATTGACGACAGTACTGCTAAGGGTAGCAAACATGCCTGGTGGCGCGAGGTGGATCTCGCCTTTTGGCGGCAAGCTGTTATTCATGGCTTCAAGCCCTGAATTCTCAATTGCGGTTCCAGCCGGGAAAGAGAGCTTGAAGAAGCGACTCAAATGTTCGCGTATAGTAGCGGCGGGAATTGAGCCGGTGCGGGCTTTAATCTGCATATCGAGATATTCACATTTGCCTTTACCGCCGACCGCTTCGAGATCGGGTTGGATATAGCGGAAGCCAGCGGTACGGAAACCCGCTTTCTCAAACACTGTACGGCGGACACATTGGTCGATACCCGCGGCTTTATTATCTGCCAGATATTCTTCGGCTGTCATCAGCATCGGCGAATTCTGCTCTACGAACGTGATGACTTGTGGGTCGGCAACGTTCGGGTAGTGTTGTTTGCAGAAATTCACGGCAGCTTTTTCGCGCTCAGCTACGAGTCGAGTGAATACACCCTTATTGCGGTAATCAGGGTCAACAAAGGTGTAGATACCCTGTAAAGTGCCATCGACGCCTCGACCTGAGCTGCCCGCGAACACATCGATATTGCTTGCACCGACAACACGACCGCTACGGTCACGTAAATAGATCCACATTTCCTTGGCTTTACTCGCCTGCACTTCAGGGTCAGCGTTGCGTTTCAGAACTTCAATAAAGTTCTCCTTCGATTCACGCTCGCTCGGCAGGGTGAAGACCTTGCTGTAGCACTCATAAATCTTATCGAAGTCCGGGTTGTCCGGACTATCGATCACGCCAACGTGCAATGCATTCAGGTTCATGGATCCTCGATCTAAGGATCTAAGAATAGCAGAGGAGGTTTAATGAAGGCTTAATATGCCTAAAGCACTCGTAAAGCAGGGAATTTCACGGTGATGACGGTGATGCGGTCCTGCGTGGTCTTCATTTCGAGCGTGCCTTGGTGCAGGGCGACAAGAAGGCGGGCGAGGGCAAGATCCAGCCCTTGCTTGCTGCGGCTCGCGCTCGCGAGGCTGGGGTTGCTGGGGTAGGATAAGCTGAGGGACAGTTCCTGTGCCTTGAGGCTTGAGGTGATGCGGATAGGATCGCCCGGGGTCAGTTGCTGACCAATGGAATTGAGGATGTTGAGGATCAGTTGCTTCACGCGTAGTTCGTCACCGCGGATGTGGGGCAACCGGGTTGCGGTGTCGAGTTGCACTTCGGTGCCCGGCGCCTGTTTATCACGGAAGATGCGGATGGTTTTCTGCAGCACGAAGGCAAGGTCTATGTCGCTTTCATTAAGGGAGAGCAGGCCGGTTTCGGCTTTCGAGATTGATTTGATGTCCTCGAGCATGGCCATGAGCTGGCGCGCCTGCTCATCAATATCGATGGCATGGGCGAGGTATTTCGGATTGCCGATGGGCCCGAAATGCTGATCCTTGAGTGTTTCGATCTGTTGCAGGATCGTTTCCGTTGGCTCGGTCAATTCTTGTCCCACATAAGCGAAGAAGTCCGCTTTTACCTGGTTCGTCACCTGGGCTGCTTCTTTCACGCGGGTGAGTTCGGCATTCTTCAGGCGCAGTTCTGCCTCGATACGGCGGCGCTCCTCGATATAGTCGTAGAGTCGTTTGATTTCGGCGGCGAGTTGCTCGATCTCGAGCGGCCCGCGGGTATGGTCGGCGTCGTAATGCTCACCGCGGACGATGGTAGCGGTTTGTTCGGTGAGGGCGATGACAGGGTGGATGATGCGTTTACGGACCGTCCACAACACGAATAACAGGAATACAGCGATGACAAGCAACTGGAACAGGCGTGGCACCAGCAGTTTGCGAAGCTCCTGTGCGCTTTTCTTGGAATCGAGGCCGAGAAAAATGATATACGGATATTGACTGGAGCGCTCGTAATAAGAGTATATCTGCGAATCTTTGAAGAGGGAGGCGACGGAGTAACTGCCAGAAGGATTCTTATCGAAATCGATTTTTTCGAGGCGGTTCAGGTCGAAATTCTCGTTGAAGAATTTTTCTGCTGTAGGGGATTGGGTGAGTAGCGTCAGGGACAGATTGGTGATGGCGAAGCGGATGCCGGAATCCTTAATGGTGCGGCTGATATCGTTGCCAAGGGATTCGGTATCGAGCGCGACGATTACGGAGCCGAGGAACGTGCCATTCTTATCCGTCAGGCCGAGGCTGAGCGGCAAAATCCACGTATGCGAGAGGCGGCCTTCGATGGGGCGGCCGATATGGACTTTCCATGGTTCGGCGATGGCTTTTTTTACATAATCGCGGTCCGACACATCGATCGGCTTGTCGATGACGCCGAGATTGTTACTCACCGTGATCATTTGCTCCTTGTTCACCCAGGAGAAAATGGCGCGTTTCGGGCCTTCGACCTTCGCAAATGAGAAGAAGAGCTGGGCGATGTTCTCCGCGTCGTCGTTGGTCGCCTGAATCTGGCGGCCGACGGATTCGAGGATGTAGGAGGCGTTCTCGATCTCAACGATGAGGCCGCGGTCGAGGCGGAGGGCCTCGCTTTCCATTTGTTTGACGACGTCTTTTTCATAGGTGCTGTAGGTTTCGAACGCGACCCAGACCGAGACCATGATGAGGATGAACACGATGAACAGCGAAAGCAGCGCGAAGTCGCGGCTTAGTGAGGGCTGTGTGCGGGTGTTGAGCATAGCACCCTTTATACGCAGATTTTACGGCGGCTGCAATCAGGCGTTGATTTCCGTTGCCTGCTGTGGCTGAGCCACGCGGTTCTGTAAAGTAGCGGCAGTGATTTTGGCTTGGGGCTTGGCTTCCATCGCTGGCTCTTGCGCGGTCAACAGGATGGGCGCCGGGATAGGAGGCAGGTCGGGTGGTAGTGGAGTGGTGAATTCCTGCGGTGAGTGCTTGCGGGCAAGGGTGCGGCTGATGATGTAAAGTCCGGCGGTACATACAGAGGTGTAGAAGGCTTCGAAATAGACGGTCTTGAATAATTCGGGTGCTTTGCCTTTGCCAAGGAAGCTCGCAATTTTTTTAGCAGCTGCCGGATGCTTCACATAGATCTTGTGGCCAGTCTCGATGCCGGGATTGTGAAACCATTTGTCGTTGAGGCCCTTTTTATCAAGCATCACAGCGGTAGGCACGACGATGGCGCTCGTGAGCAAGCGGCCTTCAATAACGCTGCGCCATGTCTGTTTAGGCTCAGCATCGTAGACGGACTCATCTTTTGGTTTGGTGCCAAGAGCGGAGTCGATGGACTGAGCCATGCCCTCGCGGCGGTCCTCTAGTAGCTTGACAAAAGGAGCAATAAAGGTGCCGTCAAAGAAGGAGAAAAACACCATGCGCGACATGTCTGCTTGTGACTCACTCATAGCAAGATATTTACGGAAGCCAGCCTCCAATTTTTCACCACGCGCACGCATGACATTGCCAATAGATTTCAGCCATGGGTGAATTTTCTTGCCTTCACCTTCGGGCCAGCCATGTTTGGTAAGGTAGGTCGCAGCGACAGAAATTCCGAAGACCCCGAAATTGTTCACGACGGGATAAATTAAAGTGTCGACAAGCCACAATCCGACCGTGCGTTTTTTGGGCGCGGCGAGGGCCAGCGCATGTTTCGCCCGCTGCGTGGCGGTATCCGCGCTAGTCGGCTGCAGGCTCTCTGCTTTGTTCTCTGTTAGGCCTTGGTTCACGGCTCTCCTGATACTAATCCATCATCAATCTAGCACGCTTAGGGTGCGAGAAATATGAAGGTTTTGTGAAGGTTCTCAGGTTTTATAGTTAAATTATGTTAATTATTTGTCTACAACATAATTAATTTGTTATTTTGTGCCTTTAAACTTTCATCGAACTGTCACACAACATCGCTCGCGAATAGGTATGATGTTGAGTGAGTCAATCCGCTTGAAGAGGTTTTTTTATGCAAGTCGCACCTGCTATTACCCCTGAACCATCCGCTGCAGAAGCAGCACGTGAAGTCATCACTGCGCCGGAGGCGACGCAGGCAGCTGCACTTCCTGCTGCGAATCAAGAATCGCGTGCCCAGGTAACGCCACCGAATCTTGCAGATGTGTCTATCATGCCAACCTCGAAGCCGGTGGAGCTGCCAGTGCCGCCACCAACGGTAGTAAAAGCCATGCCGGCTTCCGTGCCCGCAGCGGCTCATTCGCAATTGGCCGAAGAGATCGCCGCCGAGAAACCATTGGCTGCAGCGGTAGGTTCGAAGCTTACCGCTTTCACGGAAGGGTTGAACCTAACGCTCTACAGTGAAAAGCGCAACGGTGCTATCGATGTGAAACTTGCGTTTGATGGGCCGACGGTCGCACAACATGCGTCAGAACTTGGCGCGCAAATCATTGCGGCGCTACAGACTATTCCGGCGATGGTGCCGTATTTCGAGGGAAGCCATAAACCGCATGCACAATCAGTGCCCGGCCATGCATCGTCTCTTGAGATCCACGTTCCGCAGTTGGACCTTGCGCATTACACGGGCCTGCTTACAGCGCTCGGAACCAGCGCAACCATCAACCAAGCGGCAGGCGTGTTCAAACAAGAGGCGGCAAATGATGCGGTGAGTACGGATACGGTCACGCCGGAAACGCCAAAGATTGAAAATTCTACGATCGAGAAGCCAAAAGTCGAGGCGTCGGAAATTCAGAACCCCGTTCTCACGGTGGATGCTGCTGCAAAACTTCCCGACAATGTCATCGCTACGCCTGCAGCGAATGATGCGCGCATCGTGCCTGAGCCACAGCTGGCGAACG
>JBMOIY010000081.1:0-9384 GCA_049317085.1 Rickettsiales bacterium
ATAACGTAGGCGGCAGTCACCACACTATCGATTACACTGCATTTTTTATTGGTAGCCATAGTCATTACTCCGTATAATTTTCCTTAGTATAGCGCCTCAAGCTGAAGAATTGGTTAATAAGCCCAACAGCGGGAAGCCGGGGATAAAACCTAGCTTTACCCTTGCTTTTCTGGCGGCCGCTGCTATCATTGTTGCCCCCCTCACGCCCCTTAATGACGAGCCTTTATGACGACGAAACATATTCTTTTGCTCCCCGGCGACGGTATCGGCCCCGAAGTGGTTGGCGAGGCCAAGCGCGTACTGGAATGGGCAGGCAATGCTGCGGGCATGGAATTTGCGTTTGATAGCGCGCTCATCGGTGGCGCGGCGTATGAGGCAACGGGCACCCCCTACCCGGCTGAAACGCTAGCAAAAGCAAAGAAGGTGGATGCGATTCTGCTTGGCGCTGTCGGTGGACCACAATGGGAGGCGCTCGAGTATGCAAAGCGGCCGGAGCGTGGCCTTCTTGGTATTCGCAAAGATTTAGATTTGTTCGCCAATTTGCGCCCGGCGATGTGCTTTGCGGCGCTGGCGGATGCGTCGAGTTTAAAGCCGGAGATCATTGGCGGCCTCGACATTCTCATCGTGCGGGAATTGACGGGTGATATTTATTTCGGCGAACCACGGGGTGTCACGGTCGAGAATGGCCATCGCGTCGGCCGCAATACGATGATCTATGCTGATTGGGAAGTGATGCGCATCGGGAAAGTGGCGCTCGACCTTGCGCGGGCGCGGGGCAAGAAACTCTGCTCGGTGGATAAGGCAAACGTGCTGGAGACAACCGAAATGTGGCGCGAGGAAGTTCAAAAATTGCGCGACGCCGAGTATAACGATGTCGAGCTGAGCCACATGTATGTCGATAATGCAGCGATGCAGCTGGTGCGCAATCCCAAACAGTTCGATGTGATGGTGACTGGCAATATCTTCGGCGACATCCTATCCGATTGCGCGGCGATGCTGACGGGATCGCTCGGTATGTTGCCATCGGCATCGCTGGGTGAGCAGAAAGAAGGAAAGCGCGCGGCACTTTATGAGCCAGTGCATGGTTCGGCGCCAGATATTGCGGGTAAAGGGATTGCGAACCCAATCGCAACCATTCTTTCGGTGAGCATGATGCTGCGTTATTCGTTCGCGCTGAATGCACAGGCCGATCTGGTGGATGCGGCGGTGGCGCAGGTGCTTGAGAATGGCCTGCGCACGGGCGATATCATGCAGGCCGGGGCGAAAAAAATAGGCACGCGGGAGATGGGTGATGCCATTCTTGCCGCACTCACATCCCTCGCAGCGAAACAGAAAGTGGCTTGATATGAACCGTTTCTTTCTAAGTGTTTTGACCATGGTGGCGATCGCTACGCCTACTTTTGCACAACAGCAGTCAAAAGTGTTGCTTGCCAATCCACCTGTTGCCGATCTTGGGCCGCCGCCTGCTATAGAGCGGTCGGAAATACAGTCGCAGTTGAAGCGTATCGGCGGCGGGCAGAATTCCAAAGAAGCGCTGGGGCAGATGATGGCGGTTGGCACCATCATGAGCTGCACTCAGAAAACGGCGGGCGCTGAGCAGACGCTTGCCTTTTATACAGAAATGCAGAAGGTGGGCAAGCTCGCCGAGACCTATTGCCGCGCGAAGCAACCGGCGAATGCGCGCACGCTGATGCTTAACACATTCGCCGCGAAAAATGGCGACCCTGTCGTACAATCGGCGCTGGGCTGCTACACGGCGCAACAGCAGAACATTCAGATATTATCCGGCCCGAAGATCGCCGCGGATGTGCAGAAATATGCACGCTGGTTCCAAAACCCGGAAGCGGCACAGACGGAAATGAGAGAAACGGATATTTGTAAGAATTCGAAAGGTTGATCAGGGGATTATATGGGTTACAAAGTTGCAGTAGTAGGCGCGACGGGGAATGTCGGCCGTGAAATTCTCGAAATTCTCTCGCAGCGGAATTTTCCGGTTAGCGAAGCGGTGGCGCTCGCGAGCCGTAATTCGGCGGGCAAGGAAGTAAGTTTCGGTGAAGAGAAGATCCTCACCGTTCAGGTCCTCGACGATTACGACTTCAAAGGCACGGATATCGCTCTCTTCTCGCCGGGTTCCGCGGTGAGCAAAATCCATGCGCCCCGCGCGGCGGCAGCGGGTTGTGTCGTTATCGACAACACATCGCATTTCCGCATGGAAAAGGATATCCCGCTGGTGGTGCCGGAAGTGAATGCCATGGCGCTGAAGGATTTCCGCAAAACAAACATCATCGCAAACCCAAACTGCAGCACTATCCAGATGGTGGTCGCACTGAAACCACTTCATGCAGTGAACCCTATCAAACGCGTGGTGGTGAGCACGTACCAGTCCGTCTCGGGTGCAGGTAAGGATGCGATGGACGAATTGTATGAGCAGACCAAAGGCTTGTTCGTACATGATGCAAAGGAGCCCAAGAAATTCCCTAAACGCATCGCGTTTAACGTGATTCCGCAGATCGATACGTTCATGGAGGACGGTAAGACGAAGGAGGAATGGAAGATGGTCGAGGAGACCAAGAAAATCCTCGATCCGAACATCAAGGTTTCCGCGACCTGTGTGCGCGTGCCGGTGTTCGTCGGCCATTCGGAATCGGTGAATATCGAATTCACGAACCCGATCACGGTCGAGGAAGTGTACGACCTGCTCGAAGGTGCCGAGGGCGTGCTGGTCGTCGACCGCCGCGAAGCGGGGGGCTACACCACGCCGGTCGAGTGCGTGGGCGAGGATGCAACCTTCGTTAGCCGCGTGCGTAAGGATGATACGATCGCTAATGGCATCAATATGTGGATCGTCTCGGATAATCTGCGCAAAGGTGCGGCGCTCAACGCGGTGCAGATCGCCGAGACGCTGGTCGAACAGTTCGGGCTGAAGCCGGCAATGGAACTTACGTAACGCTAACGCTGTTTCTGAGCGGGGCTGCCCATCGCCGCAAGGGCGCGTTTGATGTACTCGCCGGGAGTAAATGCCTGGCTGCCCTTCTTCAGGCTGAGTGCTTCGCGGTCTGAGCCACTCCAGCTTGCGGCGACAACTTCCATGGGCGCGATATCACGCACAAGTTCGATCAACGGGTAAATCTGCGCTGTCTGCAGGCGGGTCAGTTCGTCTGCCTCGGGGCGGCGCGCGCCGATATAGTCACCCCACATCATATTGGCGTAGAGCGGGTTCTTGCGTGCCACTTTGGCCGAGCGTTCGATCATTAAGCCGACAGGCAGGATCTCACCACCCTCTTGATAGAAGGTCAGCGGACGGTCGCGGATATCGAGTTTGAGTTTTGCGCCATCGTCGCCCACGAACCCGCGCGCGGCGAAATGTTTCTGGATCGATTCAAGGTCAGCGAGCAGCGCGCGGTACGTGTCGCCACCGGGCAGAATCGGGTGACAGAAATGGCTGAGTTCGTTCTTGGTTTTGATGAGCCCGCTTGGATGATAGTTCGCTTCGAGCGTGGGGAAGACCGGGTTCTTGATAATCACTTCTTCGGGCCTGCCTCCCCATGCGGGCATAATGCCGGTGCGCAGTATCTTAAGTATCTCGTCAAACGATGGTAGCTGCTGGTCGATGACATGCATCTGTGTGGGAATGCGAACCTGCGCGCCTATGCTGCATTCTTGATGGTCGAGCATTTTTAATGATGGCTTCAGGCGTTCGATACCTTCGACCTCGATGTTGAAAAAATGGCCGACCTGACGGGTGCCTTTGCCGGAGAGGAAGTGATGTTCCTTCGGCGGCGTGGCGCGGATAATTTTCACGCCGGGGTATTCACTGCTTTCGACATTAGTGACGGTCTCGCCACGCTCGAGTTGCTGCAAAGATTTTTCACCCATCATTTTTCGGATGTCGATGCCGGTCTCCTCATACGTCTCGCGCAGGGCGGCGGTGAGTGTCGTTTCCCCTGCATCGATGGAGCCTTGCGGAATGCAGTAGCATTTGTCACGCTCACTGAAACGGCCTTCGCTATAGGAAGAAAGCACATGCAGTTTGCTGAACCCATCGCGATCGTTGGCCATGCCATGCAGGATGACGCCGGCTTTGGGTGCTTTGGTCCGGGCTGTCTTAGCGGGGGTAATGATCTCACTCATGTCCATCTGTCGTTCCTGATCTCGAAATTACCTGCCAACGACCATGGTGGTGGCGGGGCTGGCTGCAACTGCATCGGGTGCGCGGTCGATAGAGGCGACGATGTTTGCTGGGTACAAACGCTCAATCTGCGCTTCAGCGCCGGTATCGATTTTGTATTGTTCAGCATAGTCGCGGATGCGCTCTAGGATGCTTATTAGATCGCGGGTGCCCATGGCGTGGCGGCTGGCGGTTGCGCCTTTCGCTTCGGCGATGGATAGCATGGCCGGAAGGCGTTGCTGGATGCCAAGACAATCCTGTTCGCTTAGTGCATAGTTTTTCTTTTTTGTCAGTTCGAGCAGGCTGATTGCAGCGCGGCGGTTGCCATCGCAGAGTGCCATCAATGGGTACTGGTAGTTGCCGCCAGCGATGCTCACTTCCAGTATGTTGGGGCTTTGGCCACGGTACAAGGCGAGCGCGAGCGCGTTTTGACCACTCATGCTATTCGACTGTTGCGGAATGCTCACATCTTCAGAAATGGCTATGTGGTGAGGTTCTGCTGCACCTGTAAATAGCTTTCCAACGGCACGAGGGCGGTAAACTTACCGTCCTTTACTTCAAGGCGGGTGCCATTCAGGTGTGGCAGCAATTCGTCAGGTATCTGCGTCATCGTATTCCATCCGTTTTTTGTTATTTTTTTCAAACTAGCCTAGTTACGCAGGGCAGTGCGTGACAATTGCGTGACAAATGGCGCCCCCCTGCCCTCTGTTCCTTGCCCAGCCATCAGCCTGTTTGACAAAGGCATTTTTGCGTTCCATAAAGGGGTGAATCCTACCACCCTTGACGAGTCGACCTATGAGCAAACCTCAGGAAAACCGCCCGCTTTCGCCGCATCTTGGCATTTACCGCTGGCAGATATCGAACACACTCTCCATCCTGCACCGCTTAACGGGATTTGGCCTCACGTTAGGACTGATTCCGCTGGCGCTGTGGCTGTGGGCAGCTGCGTATGACCCCGAACTGTTCACCATCCTGCATGACGCGGCGAGCAGCATCCTTGGCAATATGTTCCTGTTCGGATGGACATGGGCGTTCTATTACCATCTGGGCAACGGGGTTCGACATCTGAACTGGGATATCGGCCGGGGTTATGGTTTGTCTGAAATGGCAGCATCGGGATGGGTGGTCGTTGTATTTTCGCTGGCGATGACCGTGTTCACCTGGGCCATCGCCCTGCGTAATATGGGGGTCCTGCATGGATAAGTCATCGTCGCTTCGTACACCGATCAAGCGCGCGCGCGGGTTGGGCGCAGCGCATTCGGGCACGCATCATTTCTGGCTACAGCGCGTGAGCGCGGTAGCGCTGGTGCCCCTCTCGATCTGGTTCATGATCCAGCTCGTCGGCAACCTCATTGGCGGCGATGTGGCGCTTATCACCCATTGGCTCAGCGACCCACTTCGGGCGTTGCTGCTTGCGGCGTTCATCATTGCAATGTTTATGCATGCCCGCCTCGGCGTGCAGGTCATCATCGAGGATTACGTGCATTTCGAGGGCAAGAAAATCTTCTGCCTGCTGCTTCTTAACGCGCTCATTTACGGTTTCGGTGCGGCTGCGCTCATGGGCATCATGCGCCTTCATTTCTTCGGTATCTAACTAGGATTTCTTATGGCTGACTCTCCCAACATCTCGACTGCTGCGCCAAGCATTAATGGCCGCGCCTATCCCATCACCGACCATTACTACGATGTTATCGTCGTGGGCGCGGGCGGCGCAGGGTTGCGCGCGACGTTCGGTATGGCGGAGCAAGGGCTTTCGACCGCGTGCCTGACCAAAGTATTCCCGACGCGTTCGCACACCGTTGCCGCACAAGGCGGGATTTCGGCAGCGCTAGGCAACATGGGCCCGGATGACTGGCGCTGGCATTTCTACGACACAATCAAAGGTGCGGACTGGCTCGGCGACCAGGATGCGATCGAATATATGTGCAAGAACGCGCCCGAGGCGATCATCGAGCTGGAGCATTACGGTGTGCCGTTCAGCCGCACGAAAGAAGGCAAAATCTATCAGCGCCCGTTCGGTGGGATGACGACGGATTACGGTAATGGCCCGGCGGCACAGCGCACTTGCGCGGCAGCGGACCGTACCGGTCATGCGATTTTGCACACGCTCTACACGCAGGCGCTGCGGCACAAGGCAAAGTTCTTTGTCGAATATTTCGCGCTCGATCTGTTGATGACGGAAGATGGCGAATGCCGCGGCGTATTGGCGTGGAACCTGGATGATGGTTCGCTGCATCGCTTCTGGGGCCAGCAGACATTGCTCGCCACAGGTGGTTATGGCCGCGCCTATTTCTCGGCGACTTCTGCCCATACCTGCACCGGTGATGGTGGCGGGATGGCGATTCGCGCGGGCGTACCGTTGCAGGATATGGAGTTCGTGCAGTTCCACCCGACTGGGATCTATGGTTCAGGCTGCCTCATCACCGAAGGCGCGCGCGGTGAAGGCGGGTATCTCGTGAATAGCAAGGGTGAACGCTTCATGGAACGCTATGCGCCTAGTGCGAAAGATCTGGCGAGCCGCGATGTCGTATCGCGCGCGATGACGGTTGAAATCACGGAAGGTCGCGGTGTGGGGCCAGAGGCCGACCATATCTTCCTGCATCTTGACCACCTCGATGCGAATGTACTGCATGCACGATTGCCCGGGATTTCCGAGACGGCGAAAGTGTTCGCGAATGTGGATGTGACGAAGCAGCCGATTCCGGTGATTCCGACGGTGCATTACAATATGGGCGGCATTCCGACGAACTATCATGGTGAGGCAGTGACGCTAAAGAATGGCAATCCGGATTCAGTCATCCCGGGCCTGATGGCGATCGGGGAAGCGGGTTGCGTGTCCGTGCATGGTGCGAATCGCCTCGGTTCCAACTCACTGCTAGACCTTGTGGTGTTTGGCCGTGCAGCCGCACATCGCGCGAAGGATATCGTGAAGAAGGGTCAGAAAGTGGCGCAGGCTCAGGCTTCCGCGACGGAAAAAGCGTTGCAGCGGTTCGATACGATCCGCTACGCGAATGGCAGCCAACCGACAGCGGCGATCCGCAAGAAAATGCAGCGCACGATGCAGACCCATGCGGCGGTGTTCCGTACGCAGGAGACGCTCTCTGCGGGCGTGACGAAGATGCATGCGGTATATGATTCGTTCAACGATGTGAAGGTTTCCGATCGTGGTCTTGTGTTCAACTCGGACCTTGTTGAGACGCTGGAGCTGGATAACCTGCGCGCACAAGCGCTCGTCACCGTGGCCTGCGCAGAAAACCGCAAGGAATCGCGCGGGGCGCATGCACGGGAGGATTTCTCCGACCGTGACGATGCGAACTGGATGAAGCACAGCATCTGCTGGCTTGATGACGCGGGCAAAACCAAGATCGATTATCGCCCGGTCCATACCAAAACGCTGACGGATGAAGTGGAATATGTCGCACCGAAGAAGCGGGTATATTAATGGCATTACTGCGCACATCGCTTGCGTTACTGGCCTTGCTCGCGGTCACCGCGTGTAACGCGCCGACGACGATCGACCCGGATGTGACGCAGCAGGAGCTGCGCGCGGAAGCCGAGGCACAGCGCATCGCCGCGAAGCAGGCACCGCTCGATTTCAACGACAATAAGACCTATGGCGAGCATCAGGTCGAAGCGCTGGCCGGACGGCTTGCACCGATCGCAACGCGGGTATCAAGAGCGGCGGGTGCGCTGTGTAACGATATGTATGCGGGCAAGCGCAATTGCACGTTCACTGTCGTGCTTGCAGCGAAAGAGCGCGGCGTGAATGCGCATGCGGATGGGCAGAACGTCGCCATCTATCCTGGCATGGTGGATTTTACCAGGAACGACAACCAGCTCGCCTTCGCCATCGCCCATGAGTTCGCGCATAATATCATGCAGCATGTGCAGGCGAGTACGCAGAATATAGCTATCGGCAGCCTACTTGGCAGCGTGGCGGATATCGCGGTGAGTGCGGCAGGTGCGAATTCCGGCGGGGTGTTCGGTCAGATCGGCCAATATCAGGGACGGATGCAATATTCGGTCGATTACGAAGCAGAGGCGGATTATGTCGGCCTGTATATCCTTGCGCGTTCGGGTTACCGCATTGAGGATGCGCCGGATTTCTGGCGTATCATGTCGCGACTGCACCCGGACAGCATCAACATGACCTCCGACCACCCAAACAACCCATCGCGCACCATTGCCATGGGCAAGACGGTGGAGGAAATCCGTGCCAAACAGAAGGTCGGTACGCCGCTTATCCCTAACATTCGCCCGAAGAAATAGGAGCACCCGATGGCTGAGTTCTCACTTCCGAAAAATTCCAAGGTCAGCAAGGACGGCAAGAAATTCGCGGCGGGCGAGGGCGCGAAACGCGTGAAGGTGTTCAACATCTACCGCTACGACCCGGAGGATGTGGATGCGAACGGCAATCCAAAGAACCCGCGCCTCGACCGGTTCGAGGTCGATCTCGATAAATGCGCGCCGATGGTGCTGGATGCCCTCATCAAGATGAAAGACGAGCAGGATCCGTCCCTCACTTTCCGCCGTTCGTGCCGCGAGGGGATCTGTGGTAGCTGCGCAATGAACATCGACGGGACGAACACGTTGGCCTGTACCAAATCCATCCATGAGGTGAAGGGCGAAGTGAATATCTACCCGCTGCCGCATATGAAGGTGGTGAAAGACTTGGTGCCCGACATGAACCATTTCTACGCGCAGTATGAATCCATCGAGCCGTGGCTGAAGACGGATTCGCCCAGTGCTGCGAATGCCGAGCGGCTGCAGTCGCCTGAAGACCGTGAAAAACTGGATGGGCTGTATGAATGCATCCTGTGTGCATGCTGCTCCACCTCCTGCCCGAGCTATTGGTGGAATCCGGAGCGTTATCTAGGTCCGGCCATCCTGCTACATGCCTACCGCTGGATCATCGACAGCCGGGACGAGGCCACCGGTAACCGTCTCGATGAACTGGAGGACCCGTTTAAGCTTTATCGCTGCCATACGATTATGAACTGCACTAAAACCTGCCCGAAAGGCCTGAATCCTGCCAAGGCAATTGGGGAGATCAAGAAACTCATGGTCAGCCGCAAAGCCTAATCCACACAAACATTTGTGAGTTTTTAGGCACTTTAAACAATAGGGTAAACTGCAAGGTTAAGTTAATCTTCTATTTAGCTTTGGCTGACTCAAGTTTGAAACGCAACACCTATACTGTAACGAGTATAGGAGGT
>JBMOIY010000082.1:0-9056 GCA_049317085.1 Rickettsiales bacterium
CAGGAACTTCTATCGAACAGATACTATCGTCTCATTATTAATTTAAACGGCTATAAAACGTGACTCAAAAGAAGGCGTCTCTCCAGTTTCACCCGATAGAACAGGCTGGAACCGTTTCTGAGTTGGATCACAATTGGTTGCGGACGCAAAATTCTAGACTAATGTGTCTAGGTAATGGAGTTATGCCAGCGGAAGCATGATCGTCACGCGCGCCCCGCCAGTTTCCCCATTGCTGAGCGATAACGTGCCTTTATGCTCTTCCACCGAGCGCTTGACGATGGCAAGGCCCAAGCCCGTGCCCTTGGCCCGCGTTGTCACGTAAGGCTCTGTAAGGCTTGCCATTTTATCCACAGGGAACCCCGCACCGCTATCCTCGATGACGAGCATGGCATGCGTGTCGTTCGTCGTCAGGCGGATGGAGACTTGCTTCTGCTCCACCCCGTCGAGCGCCTCGGCCGCATTTTTTAGCAGATTCAGCAACACCTGCCCCAGCTGCGCCTCATCACCCGAGACCATCACTTCGTGCGACGGCAGATGCTGCACATATTTAATATCCGCATTCGCCGTCTGTGCCGAGAACACCGATTTCTTGATAATGCCGACCAGATTTTCCTCACGGAACACACTGCTCGGCATCCGCGCATAGGCTACGAACTCCTCCACCATCCGCCCGATATCGCGCGTATGCCGCGCGATAGTATCGATGTAACGGTCGAACGATTCCCGTTCTTCCGTCCCGGCGTCGGGGCCGAATTTCTTGCGCAACCGTTCCGTCGACAGTGTGATCGGGGTGAGGGGGTTCTTGATCTCATGGGCGATCCGCCGTGCCACATCTGCCCACGCCGCGCTACGCTGTGCCGATACCAGCTCCGTAATATCATCGAACGTCACGATGTAGCCCTCGATCGCACTACCCAGCCGCTCCGCTGTCACCTGCACATTGAGGATCACGCGCTGCTCGTCATGGCTCACCATCACCTGCGCATTGGCGATCTTCGTCGGCGCTTTTTCCACCTGCTGCACCAGCGCCAGCACATCCGGCAGAATCGATTCAATCGTTTCCCCGGTGATGGAAGCATCCCGCCCCAGCAACTCCAGCGCCGTGCGGTTATGCAGCGTAATGCAGCGATTCTCATCGAGCGCCAGCACCCCGGCGGAAACCCCGAGCAGCACCGCTTCGGTGAACCGCCGTCGCTCATCCGCCAGCCGGTTCGCATCAATAAGATCGCGCCGTTGCGATTCCAGCTGCCCGGTCATGCGGTTGAACGTGCGGCCGAGATTTGCGATTTCATCATCGGGCCTGCCTTCAGGTACCCGGATCGAATAATCCCCACCCCGCACATGCTCCGTTGCCGACATGAGCGCGCGCAAGGGTTCGATAAGACGCACCGCCAGCAGGATCCCCATCCATAGCGAGGCGAGCAGGATAAGCATCGCGATCAGGATGAACACCACGAAGAACTGCTTCTGCAAGGTCGCAAGGCCACCTTGCAGCGCATGGTATTCATCTACCGTTTCCCGCGCGGCCTGCATATGCTGCAAGACTTTCGGATCCACCACCCGCACCACCAGCAAATACAGATCCGGCGCATCGCTAATTTTTACCACTGCCTGGATTTTGTTCTGGTCATCCCCGAATATTGCGACGTTCCCGGCATCCGCCCGGCTCAATACTTCCTCCGGCAAGCGCTCGAAGGTCAGAGAGAAACTGAGTTCCGTCCGTGCCAGTACCCGTTCGCGGTCGAACACGATAGCTTCCGACAGATTCCGTTCCGAACTCTGCAACGACAGAAATGCCGAAAACCCAGTCGGGTTGCTGAACATCGCCGACCCCTGCCGCTGTACCGTCTCACTCAAGCCCAGCGCGTCGGTGCGAATAGCGTCCTTGTGCTCTTCGATATATGCCGTCGCCACAATAACAGAATCCTCGAGCGCCGCCGATACCTGATGGTCGAACCAGGATTTGATACCTGCATTGAACAGCAGGATAGAGAATGCCGCCACCACGATCGTCGGCACGATGGCGATGAACGTGAACATGAAAATGATGCGCGACTGTAACCGTGTGCCGAGCATCCCGTCATGTGCCCGTGTCCATAACAGTCGCGCCCGGTGCTGTACCGCATACACCATCAGCACCAGCATCAGGCCGAGATCGAGCAGCACCAGGATCATTGTCCGCTGCGGCGACACATTGCCGAACAGGTTCTTATCCACTTTCAGCACCAGCGCGATAAGCACTAGGAATAGCATCAGCATCACGAACCCGAGCAGCTTACCCCCGCGCATGCGGTAATGCGCGCGCGGTGCCTTCATAAAGGAGCTGGCAGGAAGCGTGTCGCTCATGTTCATGCCGCGTCTTTCAGCATCAATGATTTGGCATTGATATCCAGCTCACGCATCTTTTTGCGCAACGTATTGCGGTTGAGGCCGAGTATCTCCGCCGCCTTGATTTGGTTGCCTCCCGTCGCACGCAAGGTCGCAATGATCAACGGTTTCTCGAGCCGCACCAGCAATCGGTCATACAAACCAACCGCCGGAAGCTCTTTACCATACGCCGCGAAATAGTTGCCGATTTTTGTTTCAAGGAATTCCTCGATCGCTGAGGGCACCGCGTCATCGGCATTACTGTGCAACGCAAGCTTAGGCCGTCTCGTATCGACGGAACGCTGTGGCGCCCCGCTCAACATCGGCGCAACATCCGCAAGCATGATCATGTTACGCTGCGTCAGCGCGCACAGGCGATAGACCAGATGCTCCAACTCGCGCACATTGCCCGGCCAGCCATACTGCATCATTGCAGCTAAGGCAGCATCGTCGAGCTTCTTGCTTGCAAGGCCTCGCGCAGAAGCCAAGGCCATGAAATGCTCCACCAGTAGCGGCAGATCATCCAGATGCTCGCGCAAGGCGGGCAGGGCGAGTGGCACCACATGCAACCGGAAATACAAATCCTCGCGGAACTGGCCCGATGCCACCAGCGA
Source organism: Rickettsiales bacterium (assembly GCA_049317085.1). Classification (GTDB taxonomy): domain Bacteria; phylum Pseudomonadota; class Alphaproteobacteria; order Rickettsiales; family UBA3002; genus QFOX01. Next base: position 2,982 of record JBMOIY010000082.1, read on the forward strand.
TGACAGGTCGCGGTGCGTTGCCGCGATGACCCGCACATCCGTCTTCAAGGCGCGCGTCGCACCGATCGGCGTCACGTGGCTCTCCTGCAGCACCCGCAGTAACCGCGTCTGCGCCTCCATCGGCATATCGCCGATCTCATCGAGGAACAACGTACCGCCGCTCGCCTGCTCGAACGCCCCGGTCTGTTTCAAATGCGCGCCCGTGAAGGCGCCCTTCTCATGCCCGAACAGCGCACTCTCGATCAGCTCACGCGGAATCGCCGCCATGTTCAGCGCCACGAACGGGCCCGCTTTGCGCCGCGATAATTCATGCAGCGCCCGCGCCACGCGTTCTTTCCCCGTGCCGGATTCCCCGGTGATCAGCACCGTCAGATCATTGCCAATCAGTTTCGCCAGCGTCGCAAACACTTGTTTCATCGCCGGCGATTTACCGACCAGCACCAGTTCATCGCTGATGCGCACCACCCCATCATCCGAGTCTCTATTGGGAATGGCATTCGCCTGCGTTGCATTGGCCAGTGCTTCCATCAACTCATTCAAGTCAAATGGCTTCGGAAGGAATGTCACTGCACCCAGCTCTTGGGCGCGGGCTGCATTCAGCAGCGTGTTATGCGCACTCATCACGATCACCGGCAGCTCCGGCCGCTTCGCTTGCCAGCGCACAAGGCCATCGAGACCATTGCCACGCGGCATCGTCACATCCGTCAGCACCACATTGCCCAACCCCTGCGTCACCCAGGCATCGATATCCGTAATCGTTTCCGATGCCATCACCGCATAGCCCTGCGCCTTGATTGCGCGCGTCAGCACGGTGAGGATGCCCGCATCGTCATCGGCCAGAAGAACAGTCGTTTGTTGGGGGTTTGTCATGATCGCCTGCCTTCCGCACACATATGGTGCCTAATTTTTAGGCATAACTACCAAAGCGTGGCCTTACTGGCAAGTCTTTTACCCGCGCCCATGGCGCAGCATAACACACAACGTGAATGCCAGTAAGAAACTGATTAATATAAAAAATTTCACATGAAACATTCCTCTAAGCTACCGGCAAATAGAGGGTAAACCGCGCCCCACCTTTGTCCGGCGCGTCATAGGCTATCAACCCGCCATGCTCTTCCACGATCTTTGCAACAATGGCGAGTCCCAGCCCTTTGCCATGCTCCTTCGTGCTGCTGAACGGCGTGAACAACCGCGGCACCACATCCTCCGCGATACCCGGGCCATTATCGGTCACCGTCACCTGAATGTTCAGCTTATTCCCATCCGGCCGCTGCATGCGCTCGCCCACGAGATATTTCGTGCCGATGATGACAGTAGGCACGAACGGCGCCGCGAGCGTACCCTCTCCCCCCGCGGGAGAAGGCTTTAACGCCTCCACCGAATTCTTGACGAGGTTGATCAGCGCCTGAATCAACGCCTCGCGCACCACATACACTTGCGGCAGCGACGGATCATACTGCGTCGAAATCTGTACATCTCCCGCGAACGAACTCGCCGCCCGGCGCACATACTCCGTCACCTCATGAATATTCAGCGCCTCGGAAATTTGGCTCGGGTTCGGCGTCAGCGGATCCATCGTCGCGACTAACTGCTCGATGCGCGCCGCCTCGGTGATGATAAGCTGCGCCAGCGTTTTGTCCTCATCCCCCACCACCTGCGCCAACAATTGCGCCGCGCCCCTGATGGACAGCAGCGGATTGCGGATCTCATGCGCTAGGCTCGCCGCCAGCGACGCCGAAAGATGCGTCCACTCCGGCGCGGGGAATATGTGCCCAGCTTTAGTGGGTTTTTCTTCCGCTTTGTTTTTGGGCTTGCTCATACCCCATCTATAGCCGGTTAACCGCGCTAAGCCAAGACCTTACAATTGTCACAAAACCTTCATATTCAGGCCAGCTAATCAATGCTAAATTCGCGCTATGATCAAGTTTTTACAACGTATCGGGCAAGGCTTCAAAGAATTTGGGCGCGGCTTCGTGAAAGACTTCAAAGAAGGCTATCACTCACCTATGCCAGAAGGCGGGCATGGTGGAGTGGCCGGATCTATGGGCACGATTATTGTCGGAGTCCCAGTAGCGGTAGCGGTTGCTTTCGCCACAGATTTCTTTTCAAAGAAAAAGGGTTTTAACCCATCGACTAATACTTCCGTAACGAGTAATGATTCTGTAATGCAGGCCGCGACATCATCAACCAAATCTTGGGTTGCAACAGAACAAGCAAAGGCCATCGTGCCGGAAGCACAACCAACCCGCTAACTATTCACCCTCAGTCACCGGAATATGCGCGCGGCCCGTAACCCCACGCTGCAACAACCCATCATAAAAATTCGTGATGAGCTCTTTGACCGGCTCGGGCTCACCCTGCCGGTTCACGTTGAAGCGGAACTCCGCACCACCCTGCAGCCCGCTCGAATACCAGCCGATATGCTTGCGCGCCACACGCACGCCGTTATTCACGCCATACAGCGTCAAAATCTCATCGTAATGGTTCAGCACGATATCGCGCTGCTTGTCGAGCGGCGGCTCCTCCGCCTTGATGCCCTTCAAATGCGCGCAAGCCTGCGCCACGAACCACGGGCGGCCATACGAACCGCGCCCGATCATGATACCATCCGCACCGCTTTCATCGAGCGCGCGGTCGACATCGGCGAGCGTCGTAATATCCCCATTCGCGATCACCGGCAGCGAGATCGCATCCTTCACCGTGCGGATGAATGACCAGTCCGCCGAACCCTTATACATCTGGCACCGCGTGCGCCCATGGATGGTAATCATCCTGATGCCCACATCCTCCGCGATCTTCGCCAGCTTTGCCGCGTTCAGCGAGTTATGGTCCCACCCCATGCGCATCTTCAGCGTCACGGGAATCTTCACCGCCTTCGCCGTCGCCTCGAGGATGCGCGCCGCCAAACCTTCCTCGCGCATCAGCGCGGATCCGGCCATGCCGTTCACCACCTTCTTCACCGGGCAGCCGAAATTAATGTCGATGATATCCGCGCCCCGGTCCTCGTTCAGCCGCGCCGCCTCCGCCATGATCTCTGGGTCACACCCCGCCAGCTGCACCGAGAACGGCCGCTCCGTCACCGGCGACTGCGCCATGCGCAACGCATTGCGCGTCTCCAGTACCACGGCCTTCGACGCGATCATCTCGCTCACCACTAGCCCCGCCCCGAACGATTTCACCAACTGGCGGAACGGCAAATCCGAAACCCCCGTCATCGGCGCAAGGATGGCGTTGTCGGAGAGTGTAATGTCTCCGATGCGAATAGCCGGTAAGTCGCGAGGTTGAGCCGTATGCGCCATAGGGCGGGGCTTATAGCCTAGGCTGGGGGCGGGGACAAGGGGTTAAGACAACAGAAATAAATCAATCAGAGGTATATTACATGCAGTTCTATGCCGAATTTGTTCCATAATTCCTGGAACGCTTTCTTCAAAAGATGCCGTATCTGTAATCTTAATTGCTGAGCGCGCCCAAATTTTTTCACCAGTAGTATTAAGTCTAATGCTGAGTCGAACTTTAACATGGTTATTTTTATTCAACAGTCTGTTCATGCGCTTCAATCCATGCAACAGCTGTTTCAATGCTTTGATTTGAAATCCATTCTCCAAGCATACAAGCACCTTTAAACTAATCGAATAGCCTGGTAATTTTTATCTTTAAGGTTTAGCCGTTTCCAACTTAATGAGTAATCTTTTATTGCCGTTTTTTTGAAAGTATTCCATGCTCCAAATCCCTCGCATCTATGCCCTCATCGTTGCCGCTGGCGTGGGGCGTCGCGCGGGCGGCGCGCCGAAGCAATACCAGCCCATCGACGGCAAACCGATGCTGCGCTACAGCGTCGAAGCGCTCGCCGCGCGCCCGGCCATACGCGGCGTGCAGGTTGTCATCCACGCCGACCACAAGGCGGAATATGACGCCGCGACCGCAGGCCTGCGCCTGCTGCCCCCCATCATCGGCGGGGCGGAGCGCACCGATTCCGTCCGCGCCGGGCTCGACGCGCTGGCGGTGCATAAACCCGACTACGTCCTCATCCATGACGCGGCGCGCCCGTTCCTTTCGCAGGCCATGATCGGCGCCATCATCACCACGCTGGCGCCGGAGGAGGGGGTGCTGCCTGCCTTGCCGGTGGCCGATACCGTGCGCCGCTTCGAAGGCGGCGTGTGGCACGAAGTCAGCCGCGCCGCGCTGATGCGGATGCAGACGCCGCAGGCCTTCCCCTTCGCCCGCATCCGCGCGTTGGTGGCAAACGCCCCGCGCGGCGAGACGGACGAAGCCGCCCTATGGCTTGCCGCTGGCCACACATTGCGCTATGTCGAGGGCGATGAGGAGTTACGCAAAGTGACGACAGCCGCAGATATCGCCTGGGCAAATTCGCGTGTGGGCTCTGCCCACCGCACCGCCATCGGCATGGGGTATGACGTCCACGTGCTGATGCCCGCCGGTGATAAACAGGTTATTCGGTTGGGCGGTATCGATATCAGCAACGCCCACGCCCTCCACGGCCACTCGGATGCGGACGTGGTGCTGCATGCGATCGTGGATGCGCTGCTCGGCAGCATCGCGGCGGGTGATATCGGCAGCTTCTTCCCACCCACGGATGCGCGCTGGAAAGGCGCCAACTCCGCCATCTTCATCGAGGAAGCGCGCGCGCAAGTGGCGCAGCGCGGTGGTATTATTTCGCATCTGGATATCACCCTTATTGGCGAACAGCCCAAGGTCGCCCCGCACCGGGATGCCATGCGCCAAAGCATCGCCAACCTGCTGCGCCTGCCGCTGTCCCATGTCAGCGTCAAGGCCACCACCACCGAAAAACTCGGCTTTGAGGGGCGCGAGGAAGGCATCGCCTGCCACGCCATCGCCACCGTACAATTGCCCGCGGAGGCCGCATGAAACGCCACTGCCTCAGCACCATGTACGGCGTCGGCCTCGTGCGCATCGCCCCGGGCACCGCGGGTTCCTTCGTCGCGCTGCTGCTGGCCTACCCCATCCTGCTGCTGCCGCAGGGCTATATCTGGCTCTCGCTCGGCGCGGTGCTCTTCACCATCCTCGGCACCGCCAACGCCACCAAATTCATGCGCGACCGCAACACCGCGCACGACCCAAGCGAGATCGTCATCGACGAACTCATTGGCCAGTGGTTCACCTTCACGGTATGGTATGGCTGGCTCTACGCCATCGCCGGCAACAGCGCGACGACGGAACGTTTGCTGGATGATGTCGCGACTTCGCCGGTCTATCTCGCCCTCGGCTTCGTCCTCTTTCGCCTGTTCGATATCCTGAAACCCTGGCCCATCAGCAGCGCCGACCGCCGCATCAAAGGCGGCTTCGGCGTGATGTTCGACGACATCCTCGCTGCGATTCCGGCAGGCACGCTGCTGTATGTCGCCTATATCTGCTCGCCCTACCTCACCGGCACGCTGGAGACCAACCCGTGAGTCCCTTCAGTGCCGAGCTGCAGCGCCATGCGGAAGTCCTGCTGCAATCCTTGCGCGGACGAAACCTCAAACTTACCACCGCCGAATCCTGCACGGGCGGCTTGCTGAGCGCACTCCTGACCGAAATCCCCGGCAGTTCCGATGTGCTCACCCACGGCTACATTACCTATGCCAACGCGGCGAAAACCGCGATGGTCGGCGTCAAGGAATCCCTCCTCAAATCCAAAGGCGCAGTGAGCGAAGAAGTTGCCATCGCCATGGCCGAAGGCGCGCTGAAAGCCTCCGGCGCGCAGGTCTCCATTAGCATCACCGGCATCGCCGGGCCCGGCGGTGCCACCAAAGATAAGCAAGTTGGGTTGGTCCATCTCGCCACCGCCCGCACGGGCTTTAAGCCACTGCACAGTGAACAGCATTTCTCTGGGGATCGTAGTAGCATTCGCCTGCAAGCAGTGGCGGCGGCGATGGAACTGATTGGCTGCCAGTTGAACCGCTAAACTTTCTTCTTCGCCATTTTCTCGGCAGCTTTTTTGGCGCGGAATTCCTTGGCCCAGTCCGCTTTCACGATTTGCGTACCGCGCGCCATCGCCAGCGCGTCGCCCTGCACATCCTCAGTGATAACGGAACCCGCAGCAATCATCGCCCC
>JBMOIY010000083.1:0-8994 GCA_049317085.1 Rickettsiales bacterium
AGGAACTTCTATCGAACAGATACTATCGTCTCATTATTAATTTAAACGGCTATATATTCCAACGATGTAATCGGGACAAATATTCCAAACTCACAGCTGAATAAAGCAGCAGGATACGCCATTGTGCATTGGTGGGCAAGTATGGCGACGGCAGGTTTTGCGAAACAGAATACGTTTACGATGGGCACTTGCTGCTGGAGCGATGGTTTAACCCGCAGCACCATTGAGGGGCCAGCGCTGCGCGCTGAAGATATGAGCAATATCGACACCAAGCTGGACGATGGGCTCCCACGCTCTGGCTTTGCACAAATCTATGCAGGGTACGCAGCCTGCATCACCGGCGCACCATCCATCTATAATTCGACCAACACCACCATCACTTGCCAGCCGCTGATTGGCATGGGCATCTAACTCTCCAGCCGATAATTCGGCGATTCCTTGGTGATAGTAATGTCATGCACATGGCTCTCGCGCAAGCCTGCACCCGTCACGAGATGGCCAGCAGCGCCGCAATCGTCTCGCGCACTTCTTCCATTACATCCTCGGGTGCCTTGGCAATGAATTTGGCGCGCCGGGTGCGCCAGTCAAGGGAGCGGATTTGCTCGGGCTTTACATAGCTGGTTCTGCCGTTGATGCTCACCGCAACTTCACTCGGATGCCCCTTGCAGGTCGAGGTGAGGGGACAAACAATCGCCATCCCATAAAACATGTTTTGCCCGTAAGGCGAAAGCACGACGGCCGGGCGATATTTTGCAATTTCCCACCCCGATTGCGGCTCAAAATCAATCCAGATAAGGTCGCCGCGCTCCGGGCAGAAGGGCTTACTCATTCGATAATCTCATTGCCAACATCCGGACCCCAGTCGATCTCCTCATCCGGACCCAACTCCTCATAGCTTGCCAGCAACCGCTTCAAGCGCTCCGCGCGCGACAGTTTTTGTTTCAGGGGTTTAATTTTCAGGTAGCCATCCTCGAACACGATCTCCACCTTGGTGCCAATGGTCAGCCCACTGAGGCGCACCAGATCTGCAGGCACGCGAAACGCGGCACTATTCCCCCATTTGCTCATTTCCGTTTGCATTATGTATCTCCTATGTATCTACAGTATATACGCCGTAGATACATCCGTCAAGTCCCTAACTCTCCAACCGATAATTCGGCGATTCCTTCGTGATAGTAATGTCATGCACATGGCTTTCACGCAGGCCAGCACCCGTCATCCGCACGAATTTGCAGTTGGCGCGCATCTCGGCGACGGTCGCATTGCCGGTATAGCCCATCGCCGCCTTGAGGCCACCGACCAGCTGGTGAATGACACCTGCGACCGAGCCCTTGAACGGCACCCGGCCTTCAACACCTTCCGGAACCAGTTTCAGCGCCTCGGTCACTTCCGCCTGGAAATACCGGTCCGCCGAGCCTTTGGCCATCGCGCCGACCGAACCCATGCCGCGATACGTCTTGTAGCTGCGGCCTTGGAAGAGAATAACTTCCCCAGGCGACTCTTCCGTCCCCGCGAACAGTGACCCGATCATGGCCACATTGGCACCCGCCGCGATGGCTTTCGCGAAATCGCCACTGAACTTGATGCCGCCATCGGCGATGATGGGGATACTTTTTTTCTCGGCAACTTTATGCACATCGAGAATCGCCGAAAGCTGCGGCACGCCCACCCCGGCCACCATCCGGGTCGTACAGATCGATCCGGGTCCGATACCAACTTTCACCGCGTCCGCCCCGGCCTTGATGAGCGCTTCCGCCGCCTCGCCGGTCGCAATATTGCCGGCGATGACCGCGACATGGGGGTTTAACCTTTTGATTTCCTGCACTGTCTCGATAACACCGCGCGAATGGCCATGGGCAGTGTCAACCACCACCACATCGACATCCGCCGCGATAAGCGCCTCAGCTCGCGCAATTCCTTCCTTCCCGGTGCCTACTGCGGCAGCTACCCGAAGGCGCCCCCGCGAATCCTTCGCCGCCTGCGGGAATTTCACCGATTTTTCGATGTCCTTTACCGTGATTAAACCCACACAACGATACTGTTTATCCACAACCAGCAACTTCTCTATCCGGTGATGGTGCAGGAGCCGCTTGGCTTCCTCTTTGCTGATCCCCTCCTCGGTAGTGACCAGTTTACGGGTCATTAACTCAGCAACAGACTGCTTAAAATCGGTAGCGAAACGAACATCTCGGTTAGTAAGGATGCCGACCAGCGTTCCATCCTTCTCCGTGACCGGAATCCCGGAAATGCTGTTCGCCGCCATCAGCGCATGGGCGTCGGCCAATGATTTATCAGGCGTAATCGTCACCGGATTCACCACCATGCCCGACTCGAACTTCTTCACCCGGCGCACCTCGTCCGCCTGCGCCTCGAGTTCCATGTTCTTATGGATGGAACCAATGCCACCATGCTGCGCCATCGCAATCGCAAGGGATGATTCCGTTACCGTATCCATTGCCGCCGACATCAGCGGGATACCGAGCTCGATCTCTCTGGTCAGGAACGTACGCGTATCCGCATCCTTCGGCACAAGGGAGGATGCCGCCGGTGTCAGCAGCACATCATCGAAGGTCAGGGCTAGGGGAAAGGTGTTATCGGTCATGCAATCCTCGGTGGTTGTCTCGGGGTTGCAGGGTCATGTCGCATGGCCAAAGAGAATTGTCAACAAACTGTCATACGCCGGAAGGCGAAATATGCTAAATTGGGCGTATACAAAAGGATAAAGCGCGCCCATGACGATCAGCAAGTCCAGTAATAACTGTAATAAAGGCCCCCTGTCGAAACGCAAAAAGCCGACTCGCCTCGAACAGCAGATGCTCGATCATGGTCTGAAACCCCCGCCCCGCCCCATCAGTTACGCACAAAAGCTCGAACGTATTCTGGCGGGCGACGATGTGGAACTGACCAGCAGCCAGTATTTACGCTATGTGATAGGCGATCATGATGGCGGTTTTAAGCGCTCAAACAACCTGCTGACAGAATATTTCCATGCGCTCGAAGCAAAAATGGGCTACAAAGAAGGTTATCTTAGCGGCTGCATCTTCAGCATCAGTGCCCATGGGGGAGCGCTACCAAAGCCTTTGCAGGCAAAACTATGCACCATGACTTCTACCCTCGATGGCAAACCGGTATCTGGCAATTACTGGGAAAAACGCTTCTATCATGCCTCCGAAGCCAACACTGTTACCTTCGATATGAATCGCTACACCGCCCCTGCGATACAGCAAACCACATGGCAGGGAGCTATCAAACCCAAAAATACTTCCCATGAGCGGTGACGCTAATTCGCGCCCCTAAACCCCATCGCCACAACATAACTCTCCGCCGAATCTGCGCGGCTGGATTTGGGCTTGGCATGTTTCACCGTCGCAAAATCGCGTTGCATCAGCTTTAACAATTCGCTTTCAGTGCCCCCTTTGAGTACTTTACACACGAAGGAGCCGCCTTGCTCAAGAATTTCACACGCGAAGTAATACGCGACCTCGCACAGATTCATGATGCGCAAATGGTCCGTTGGCGTATGTCCCGTCGTATTCGCCGCCATATCGCTCATCACGAGATTGGCCTTGCCGCCAAGCAGGTCTTTCATGATCTGAGGCGCCTCATCCGCTAGGAAATCCTGCACAATGAGCGTGGCACCGGGGATCTCAGGTACGTCGAGAAGGTCACACCCAACCACCTTGCCACTGGCCCCCACCTTGGCGACGGCCACCTGGCTCCACCCACCCGGCGCACAGCCAAGATCGATGATTTTCATCCCCGGCGAAAGCAGGTGGAATTTCTCATCAAGGTCGAGCAGCTTGAACGCCGCACGGCTGCGGTAGCCTTCCTGCTTCGCCTTCGTCACATACGGGTCATTCAACTGCCGCGCCAGCCAGCGCGCAGAGGAATTACTCCGCTTCTTCGCCGTCTTCACATTCACATGCAGCCCGCGACTGCCGGATTTCTTGTCAGGCTTCTTGGTCGGTTTCTTGGCCATTATACTGGAATCACTTCCCGCATCAGCGATACAATAATGCCTTCACGCACACCCCGGTCCGCAATGGTGATCTTGTCGATCGGGAATGTGCGCGCGATGGCCTCGAAGATGGCACAGCCGCTCAAAATAAAGTCCGTCCGGCTCGAGCCGATGCAGGGATGCGCTGCACGCGCAGCGGGCGACATGCGCATCAGCGTCTGCGTCGCCCCGCGAATATCGCTGATGGAAAGTTTTATCCCATCGATCTTTGAACGGTCGTAATGCGGCAGGTCGAGATGGATGGCGGCAAGCGTGGTGACCGTGCCGCTGGTCGACAGCATCTGCACATCTTCCTTCCACATCCGGTTGGCGATGCCATTATCCCGCTCCATCGGTACCAGCAGGCTCGAGATCTTGGCGACGATCTCCTCGAAATACATCTCGGTGAAGGCCGGCCCCCCGAACTGCTCGCTCATGTTCATCACGCCATAGGGCAACGAAACCCAATCCTGAATGAGATGCCGCTTATGCGAATTGAGCGGCTGCTCTGGATCAATTTTGACCCACATGAACTCCGTTGACCCACCCCCGATATCGAACGCCAGCGCGAAGCTGGTGTCCTTCATCAGCAGCGACGAACAGCCAAGGAACGCGAGGCGTGCTTCCTCCTCATTGGAAATAATATCGATGGAGAGGCCCAGTTCATCCTTCACGCGTGACAGGAAATGTTCCGCGTTACTGGCACGGCGGCACGCTTCCGTCGCTACGAAACGGAACTTCGCGATACCGTAGCGATTGAGCTTTTGCTTGCACGTGCCCAGCGCGCGCATCGTTCGCCGCATCGCCTCATCCGACAGGCGGCCCGTATCGCTGACACCCTCGCCGAGGCGCACGATGCGCGAATAACTATCCACCACCTTGAGCGTTTTATGCTGCGTGTGCTGCTGGAAGCTCGGCCGCGTAATCAGCAACCGGCAGTTATTTGTGCCAAGATCGAGCGCGGCATAAAGCTCCCCGCTCGCATCATGGCGCGCCGCCTCGCTCTGCACATCAGCAGCGACACTCGACTCATTCTGCGGGATTTCCTGTTTCATACCGTTACTATAGGGCCAATCCGCCGCCAGACACAAGCCCGGCCTGCCCCACACCGCCCGAATTACCTAAAATTATCCATGTTTTGCCGTGGGATAGCTCTAACCCCTGTAATTGAAGGGATTTTGGCCCAATTGTTAACCTTTATTTAAGGGCCAGCATGATAATCTCAGCATATGGGAATCCTCAGAAATTTAATCGGGCAACGTGCACAAGAGTCCGCGCCAGCGGGCGCGGATATCGGCGCGTTTAATGCAGCCACGATTGGAACCCTCACCTCCGGCCAGATCCCGGTGGAACAGATTCAGGCCAAAGCCGTCTTCAACCTAAAGAAAATAGCGCTTGCGAACGCCGCAGAAACCGCGACCGCCGAAGGCCGCCGCCCCACCATGACCGATTACTACCTCGCCGCCGAAAACCTGCGCGAGACCCATGGCGAGGAAATGCGCCGCAACGGTATCGAAAAATGGACGCCCGAAATGTACGCCGATCTCTCTGGCCAGAGGATCTCCGGCTACGACATGAACAAGGCCGACATGGAACCGAGCCTTGCCAAGCAATGCTATGCCATGAAACTGGCCAATGAAGAAACCATGGGCCACCGCCCGACAACGGCAAAAGATTTCCTGATGGCGATGCAGAAAATCGATCGCCTTGAACTGGTGCCACCACCAGTTGACCCCGCGATAACATCATCCATGGAAGCGATGAAAGACTACCTCGATTTGGATGGTGACGGCTGTTTCTTTAAAAAAATCGGCAACGAGTGCAGCTTCAAAGGAACCATCTTCGACGATGTCAGCTTCCACCCCGCTGGCACCTGCATGCGTACTCACAACAACGAAGAGAACGGCGTGCCGATCGCCGATGGCGCCACCTTCAACAACTGCGTGTTCAGGGGTCTTGAAAAGAACGACTCGATCGCATTCGACGCACAAAACCCATTCGCCTCGCCAGGCTTTGGCGATGAGATGGGGCGCCCAGAATATAAACCCCTGACCATGGCATCTGGCCAGTATAACAACATCCGCTTCGAGGATATCAATGGCGGCACCATTACCGTTAACGGCCGTGTCGATGGCATGGACATCAAGGGCATACAGGCTGAGATTGTTGTTGGAAAAAATAGTTCCATAAGCAACCTACGCGTAGATGAATGCACCCGCATCCTCGAATTTAACATGGAGCCCGGTGCCTGCATCGCACATGCAGATTTGAGGAATGTAACCGTCGCTATGAACAGCGAATTGCAGGAAACGAAATGGCATGACGTGAAGATCAACGGCAGCCTCCGCGATGTGGACCTCTCGAGAGCCCAATTCAGCCACGTCACGTTCGACGGTGCCGACCTCGAAGGCGCTTGTTTCGCAGGTGTCCAATTGAATAATTGCCAGTTCAAAAACATACCCGCCGCACAGGTGCAGGAAATCCTTCAGGCCGCCGCATCGGAACAGGGCACCAAGTTCGGCAATATCGGCGTGAACAAGGACAGCAACTTCCCTTTCCTCGAACAAATGGCACAGGCAGGCAACAGCCTCAACAACGCGATAGCCGAGGTTGCCCCTACGGTTCAGGCGCCACCCCCCTCCATGGCCCAGGCCATCGCAAGCCTCTCCCCCGCCATTCAAGAGGTGAAAGACGTTACGCTGAATCAGGTCGCCCTTAATCAGGAAGTGTTTGAGCAGAAACGCCTTGTCCCGGAACAAGGCTTGTCGATTGGCCGCCCCGGCGACCGCCAGGCTTGAAGCCCGCCCACCCACGCTTTTCCTTGCATTTTGCCGTAACTTGCCTATATTCTGCCCTCGTTTATTCACGATGAGCCGCTATGACCCTCCCCATCAGCCTGACCCAGCCGCACCCTGCGGCGGCGAACGAGAACCGCCAGCCCACCGCGCGGCCTAGCGCCGACGAAGCGATGGAAGCCGTGCGCACCCTTATCCGCTGGGCGGGCGATAATCCATCCCGCGAAGGGCTGGTCGAGACCCCCAAACGCGTCATCGAAGCCTACCGCGAATTCTACGCAGGCTACGAGGAAGACCCCGATTCCGTCCTTGCCAAAACCTTTGATGAAGTCGCGGGCTATGACGAGGTTGTCCTACTCAAGAACATGCAGTTCGAATCGCACTGCGAACACCATATGGTGCCCATCATCGGCCGCGCCCATATCGCCTACTTGCCGGACAAAAAAGTCGTGGGCCTTAGCAAGATCGCTCGCCTGCTCGATGTATTCGCCCACCGCCTGCAGACGCAGGAATTGATGACACAACAAATTGCCGACACCATCGAGCGCGTCCTCGCCCCCCGCGGCGTCGCCGTCATTATCGACGCGAACCACGAATGCATGAGCACCCGCGGCGTGCATAAAACCAACAGCACCACCGTCACCACGCAAATGCGGGGTATCTACAAAACAGATAAGGACGCACGGGCAGAAGTCATGCGTCTTATCGCCTCCGCCGATATTGGCTGATGACCATTTTGCAGACTGAACCGTTGGTCCTTGCCTCTGGCTCCAGCATCCGCCAATCCATGCTTAAATCAGTCGGCCTTAATTTCAGCGTCATCCCGAGTGGCGTGGATGAAGAAGCCATCAAGAACGAACTGAAAGCCGCCCCTATCGCCGAACTGGCCCAGGCTCTTGCACGCGCCAAAACCCTCTCTGTCAGCATGAACAATCCAGATGCTTACACTATCGGTGCCGACCAGATCTGCGAAGTAGGCGGCACCATCCTTAGCAAGCCCGGCAGCTACGAGCGCGCCGAAGTGCAGCTAGCGGGCCTCGCCGGTAAAGCCCACACCCAGCATTGCGCCATGACGCTCGCCCGCGGCGAAGAAATCATCTGGGAACATCATGAAACCGCTAGCCTTACCATGCGCTCCTTGAGCGCTGAGGAAATCCATGCCTATGTCGCAGTCGACGCGCCCCTCGCCTCCTGCGGTGCCTATAAATTCGAAGGCCTTGGCCGTCACCTCTTCGCGAGCGTGGTGGGCGACCATGACGTAGTGCAGGGCCTTGCCCTTGTCCCCCTGCTTGCACAATTACACACGCGTGGCATCATCACCCTCGCGTAAGCTTTATATCACAATGCCCAAAAAAATGCGCGCGCCGCTAAGCGACCCACGCCATTGCCTAGTACCACCCACGATTTTTTGCTAGTTTGGGCGGATGCATGCTGCACCCTCATACGATGCCGTCACCCTCATCCAGCGGCTGACCCATATCGGCAAAGCCCTCTCGAGCGAACGCGACCGCGATACGCTGCTCGAACATATCCTCCTTGCCGCTAAGGAAATCGCCCATGCCGATGGCGGCACGCTTTACCTCCTTTCCCCCGAGGGCGACGTGCTCGACTATGTCATTGTCCGCACCGACTCGCTGAAGATCGCCTATGGCGGCAGCACCGGCATGAAGCCACCCTTTAAGGTCGTACGCCTCTATGACCCCGAGACCAACGAGCCCTATTTGCGCACACAGGTCGTACGTGCCGTGGTGAACAAGGAATGTATCAACGTCATCGATACCTATACCTCGCAGGAGTTCGATTTCACCGGCACCAGACAGTTCGACATGAAATACGGCTTCCTCACCCGCTCGGTCATTACCATCCCCATGATTAACCACCGCAGCGAACCCATAGGTTGCGTCCAGCTCATCAATGCCAAACATCAGTCCACTGGCGCTACCATCCCCTTCACCGACGACATGGTCGAGATCATCTCCTCCCTCGCCAGCCAGGCAGCGGTCATCGTTGATAAAGAAACCCTCATCAGCGAACAGAAGATACTCCTCGAATCCTTCATCAAAATGATGGCACAGGCCATCGATGCCAAATCGCCCTACACGGGTTCCCATTGCGTCCGCGTACCGGTACTGACCGAGATGCTTGCCGAAGCCGCCTGCGCCGACCGCACCGGCCATTTCCGAAACTTCACCATGAGCGACG
>JBMOIY010000084.1:0-8973 GCA_049317085.1 Rickettsiales bacterium
TGCTGGCACCAGTAATATCACTGAGCCCCCACCCCAACCCTCCCCCGGCGGGGGAGGGAGTAGCGCCTTCAAATCCCCAGGCATGCTGGAATCGCATTATGCTCCCTCCATCCCAGTGCGCCTCAACGCCACGGAACTGGATGAAGAAGAAGCACTGCTCGCCTTCGGCCCCGCGCCCTTGCTAGGCGCGCTGACGACGCTAAACCTCTCCCCATCCGGTGACCTGCTCGAAGCCGCCGCCAATCTGTTCGCCTACCTGCGCGCGCTCGACAATGGCTACCACACAGCCATTGCGGTGATGCCAATTCCTGCTATAGGCATCGGCGACGCCATCAATGATCGCCTAAAACGCGCCGGAGCACCGAAATGAACCAAGCACAGAAACGCAGCCTGATGGTGTTGGCCTGTGTGCTGTTCATCGCCTACGGCATCTTCGGCCCCAAGAATCAGGTGCGCGGCGATGGGGTAGAAGCCTCCGAAAAAATCGCCGAACAACAAGCAGCTGCCCGCGACGCCGCGAAGGATGATTTCTTCACCTCCGCTGCCGGCATCGAATATGGGCAGGACCTCTCCGGCAAATTCGAGTCGCGCCTCGCCCATATCATGGCTCACACCAGGCCCGATGAAAACAAACCAAAACACTCCATCTATGTCGAGAAAACGCGCGACGGCATCGTCAAGCTGCTCGACGAGGCATGGAAAAAACGCGGTCCACCCAAGAAGCAGGGCGGTGAGGATGGCCGCGACGTCTATGATATCAAAATGAACCGCGTCATCGGCACCGCAGGCGAGCGCCGCATTCGCATGGTGATGGAATCCGGCAAGCCCGAGATCATCACTGCTTATCCGGTAAAGTAACATGAAACACGCCAGACACTGGTGCCCCGTCTGCGATCAAGGCTGGGTCGAGCATGTCATCATCACTCCACCCACGAAACGCGGTTGGCTCTGCGCCGAATGCGAAGCTTTCTGGTTGAAAAAACCGCTGAAGGAAGAGACCTTCGTGCAGTTCAGCGCATGGATGAAGGGGCAGGGGATTGATAAGCGCGCGGTAAACATACAGCGCAAATAAAATAGCTATCACTGGAAACGTATTGTATTCACCGGATTGTTAAAACCGGTAATCTCGGTAATGATTTTCCCATCACGCACTACGATGACGCGATGGTTATCGGAATCACTAATCACAAGATCCTCATCATAGATATAAGCGGAATTGGGGCTATACAATGTCATTGTCCCTGAATATTCCTTGGCAACAATAGATTTACGTGGGTGGTAGGGGCTGTGGCTATCGCTAGTTTTTCCTTGTGTTTTAATGATAGTTTCGCGAGTTGTTTTTATATCATTATAAGGATAATGCGGTGCAGAAAATAATAATTCCGATACGTTGGTTACAGGGTTCCATAGGAACACACGATTCTCATGCTCCGCACAGATGAGGACAGAGCCATTCGCTTGTGCCTGTATGCTATTGGGGAAATAAACGCTTCTAGAGAACACAGTTCTGTTGGTTTTCATATCCACACCATACACCAGATTATCATAAGTCGCGGAAACCACAAGATTATCACCATCAATATAGGCATCACGCGTATGGTTCGTTATCCTGGGGGTGGCATATATTTCTTCATAATGCTGTCCATGAATACGATAAACACGTACATTAGATTCAGCTTGCTCTTCATACATGCTGCTATCGTAAGCAACGACCATACGCACACCTTCCGTGGTCCGGTCCAAGCGAATACTGGTAATCGGCGCGGTGGCCTCTTTTATTTCAAAACGATGATGGAGGTCGCCACTGCGTGGATCACGCACTTCAATATGACTGCCATCGGCAATGTAGAGTTTTCCTTCAAATATATCCATCGCGCGTGGCCAGCTATCAGGATAGTCGCGGACCCAGATCAGCTTACCATGCTTGAACGCATAAATGCGCCGTCCCAGATCCGTGGCCACGATAAGATTATCAGATGCGCCACGCCATATGGGATCGTTCTGCGGTGCGACAAAAGTAATTCCCACAGTGGTTTTTAAAACAGGGGAATAATAACTCCCTGGAGGAGGCGCATCGACTTTAGCTGGAATTGAGTATGCGGGAAAACAGGCAGCAAAAGCAGCGAGCACTATGAATACAAAAATGATCATAGTCACAATCCATAAGATGTCGGTGAGTTTTTGTGATGATCTAAGCAGAGAGAAGACGCACCCAGTTCAGACACTGCCGATGCTCGTCAAGTTGGATATGGCTCCCCGAGCTGGATTCGAACCAGCGACCGCGCGATTAACAGTCGCGTGCTCTACCGCTGAGCTATCGAGGAATACCATATCATTGCCTTATGAGTCTAGGCAGGCGGTTTCTATGGCATAAAGCTTTTTCGATGGCAAATAGTTTTGTGGCCTGTGGGAAGCGCAGGCGATCGCGACATTTTGCTGGATTCGCACTTGTGCGCTGCTAGATAGATGCGATGCAACGCATTCTGTCGAAACCCTTCATGCTCGCCGAGCTGGCTTTGTTCATGCTGGGCGTGCCACTGCTGCTGTGGCTGGCCCTGCCACCCTTTATGATCCTGCCTGTGTTATGGACAATGGCGGTGGTGACGTACCACATCGCCCGCATCGTAACCCCGGCGCCCGTGCGCGTGCTGTGGAACTGGTCGGCGGTGAACTGGACCAACCTGAAAGTGATGCTGCTTCGTTTCATCATCTGTGCCTGCCTGATGGCCGGGGTGACCTACCTCTTCAAACCTGAGATGCTGTTCAGCTTCGTGCGCCAGAAGCCGTATTTCTGGGCGGTGGTGATGGTGATCTACCCGGTGCTATCCGTTATCCCGCAGGAAATCATCTTCCGCACATATATTTTCCAGCGCTACAAGGGGCTGATGACCCCTCTATTACTAGTGCTGGTAAGCGGTATCGGCTTCGGGTTCGTGCATATTGTGTTCAACAACTGGGTCGCCCCGGCCCTCTGCACCATCGGCGGCCTCATTTTCGCCAGCACCTACCAGCGCACCCGCTCGCTGGCTCTCGTTTCCATCGAACATGCCCTCTATGGCGATTTCCTGTTCACCGTGGGTTTGGGCCGGTATTTCTACCATGGCGCCGTGGGGATGTAGGGCTAAAGCCCCGATTGTCATCCCAGCGCATGCCGGGATCCCCCCCCGCCAGGATAACGGGAAGACCCCGGCACAAGGCCGGGGCGACAGGGATTAGGGGCGAGGCGGCCGAGCGAGCCATAAGCACGCGGAGCGGCGCGGAAAGTTGGTCAGTAGACCAATTAGGAGCAATTATAAATACCGCATCGCAGCACCGAATCTTAGGGATTTCCTAAGAAATTTCTGATAGGTTAGGGGGATGAATAATACACCGTTTACGCATTGGTATGGGGTCTGTGAGCGCACTGCGCTCGGGCCCATGGCCGAACCCCTTAATGTGCTGTCATCCTTCGCCTTCATGTTCGTCGCGGTCAGTATCTACCGCCATTACCACAAGCATGAGGACATCCAGGGCAAATGGATCTGGGACGTGCATGCGCTCACCTTCATCACCTTTATTATCGGCTTCAACTCCGTCATTTTCCACGCCTTCCCGAGTCCGACGACTGAACTCGCCGATACGCTAACCATCGTGCTCTTCATCATCCTCTATTTCTGGAGCGTGCTGTTTCGCATCGGCCGAACGACCAAGTTCGCTGCGACAATCTGCTTCGTCGCCTTTGTCGGCTTCTCGCATATCCTCGTCCACCAGTTCCCGCGCGCGTTGAACGACTCCATCGGCTACCTCTCCAGCATGATCGCCCTCATCATGATTGCGGTACATCTGCACCTGCGCGCCCGCCCCAGTTCATCGCACTTCATGCTTGCTGCTCTGATTGGTGTGTGTTCGCTGTTTTGCCGCGCCATCGACAAGGGCATCTGCCCAGATATCCCGACCGGGACGCATTTCCTATGGCACATGCTGAACGCGACATTGCTCTACATCCTGCTCAAGCAACTGGTGCGCAACGTCAACCGCGTCGCGCGCCTTAAGCGCCTTGCGGGCGACTCCACAATGATCTAGCGTAACACTATGGCCGATTCCGTGCTCACCTACCTCGATGGCTACTGCGAACGTGCTGGCTCCGTTGCTGCGCTCGGCGAACCGCTGAACCTATTCACCAACCTGTTCTTCATCCTCGCTGCAATGCTCACTGCCCGGGCGCTGGCCAAACGCGAAGCACCGGGCCGCTGCATTGATCTCTGTGTACTCATCTGTTTACTGTTCATGATCGGCCTCGGCAGCGGCTTGTGGCATCTTGCACCCAGCCGTAGCACTGTACTGATGGATGTAGTGCCTATTACGTTATTCATCAATCTCTACATCCTCTGCACCCTGCGTCGCCTGTTCGCGCAATCATGGGGCAAAGTCGCGTTTTATTGGGGCCTTTATTTCGCTGCCGGGCTGGTTGCACAAGCAACCCTACCGCCGAGCCTGCTCAATGGTACCATTATGTATATCCCGACCTATGCTATGCTGATGCTGCTGACACTAATGCTCCGCAAGCGTGATGCTATGGCTGGAAACGCCTTCACCCTTGCGCTGATGGTATGGACCGTCTCGCTCATGTTCCGCACCATCGATATGGATATCTGCCACAGTCTCGGTATCGGCACACATTTCCTTTGGCATACGCTGAATGCCTGGGTGCTATGGAAATTGCTGATGACCTTGGTTAAGCAAAAATATGATGTAAATTGACTAAGTATCAACATTTCTGCCCTAATCTGGCCAGGGTAGGAGTGGGTTTATGGTGGGTAAAAGGCAGGTCGACGCAGGCCTTGCAGCTTTGGTAGGAGAATTACCAAGGCTGCCGGAGGTAAAGCTCTTGGCTGGCGCACCATCTGAAATAAAAATTGCCGAACGTCAGCAAGCGCCGCTCATCGAAGACCCAAGCATTAAAAGATACCTCGATATCAACTGGGGCTCGGAGCATATTACCAAAGACCCCAAAATTGGGTGTATGGAATGGCAAACAGCATCGTGCTTTCAACCAGGATAATCGTGGACTTGGTTATTTCGAAATGAAGGAAATCGCGCGTTAGTGAGGAAGCTGGCTGTACGGCCTCAGTAGTTGCTTCCCTGGGATTTTACAGGAACTCCTTTTGCCGGGACACTCTCTATGTCGCTGCTAACGCGGAAGTGAACTGCAAGGTGACGTCGAGCATCACAGTGGGTGTTGGTGTCATGGCAGACCTAGTAACGGGTTATGCCTATACTGTTGGTGCTTCCGCACAAGTGTATGCCCGTATCGAACAGAAAATGACTAACCAATTCGGGGAGTTCAAATCCGTCTTTGCACAGTTCGGTATCATTCCGCCAGCGGGTGATGGCATCAATCGCACGACCATGACCGCGACCACTCGCGTGGGCATTTCGTTCTAATCTACACACAATCCTTTACTGATTTCCTTGCGTAGACGCGTGGGCGTGGTACACCACTCATCCGATTTTGGCACAACCATCCGCATTTGTTATCAGGAGATACAAAATGGCTACCACCGCAAACCTAGGCCTACCACGCATCGGCGCGCAGCGAGAATTGAAGAAAGCGCTCGAATCCTATTGGAAAGGCGACAGCACCGAACAGGCGCTGCATGAGGTGGCCAAAACCATCCGCGCCGACAACTGGAAGCGCCAGCACAAAGCAAAAATCACCAACATCCCAAGCGGTGATTTCGCGTATTATGATCTCGTCCTCAACCACACCCTAATGTTCGACGCGATTCCCTCGCGCTACGAAGCCGTGCGCGCCGCTGGCCCGCTCGCCCTCTACTTTGCCATGGCCCGCGGCCAGCAGAAGGACGGGGTGGATGTGGTCGCCATGGAAATGACTAAATGGTTCGACACCAACTACCATTACCTCGTGCCGGAATTTTCGGACGAGACACAATTCAAACTCAGCTACGCGCCTGTCATCGAACATTACAAGGAAGCGAAGGCCCTTGGCTACAACACTCGCCCGGTTATTCTCGGCCCCGTGACCTACCTCTTGCTTGGCAAAATGAAAGGCGGAAAATCCGCCCTCTCGCTGTTGCCGAAATTGCTGCCTGTCTATACCCAACTGCTTGGCGAACTGAAAGCTGCCGGTGCTGACTGGGTG
The DNA here is from genome assembly GCA_049317085.1 of Rickettsiales bacterium. Taxonomy (GTDB): domain Bacteria; phylum Pseudomonadota; class Alphaproteobacteria; order Rickettsiales; family UBA3002; genus QFOX01. The sequence continues at coordinate 6,143 of JBMOIY010000084.1, forward strand.
CAGATCGACGAGCCGCACCTCTCACTCGACCTCACTGAGGAAGCCAAAGCCTCTTACAAAACTGCTTACGCAGAGCTACAAAAATCCGGTCTCAAACTGATGCTAACAACCTACTTTTCTGGCCTACGTGACAATGCAGACCTCGCCTTCAGCCTTAACACTGCAGGTGTGCATGTGGACCTCGTGCGCGAGCCCCAACAACTCGATGCTGTCCTTAAAGCCGTGAATAAAGAGCAAGTGTTGTCCCTCGGCGTGGTCGATGGCCGCAATATCTGGAAGACGGATTTTGCTGCAGCCTTGGCACTCCTCGACAAAGCCAAAATCGCCCTTAGTGGTGACCGCCTCATCGTCGCCCCAAGCTGCTCATTGCTGCACACGCCGGTTGACCTCGTGCATGAAACTAAACTCGATGCCGAGCTGAAACAATGGCTCGCCTTCGGTCAGCAGAAGATTGAAGAAATTTCCATCCTTGCCCAGGCGATCGGGGACGGCCAGGCGGCAGAGGATGTGAAATCCAAGCTCGAGGAAAACGCAAAAGCTATTGCTGCACGCCGCACCAGCAAACGCATCCATAACGATGCGGTGAAATCGCGCCTTGCGGCAGTGGATGGCCAAATGCTCGAACGCAAAAGCCCATTCAAGAAACGCGCTGCCAGCCAGCAGTCCTTGCTGAAACTCCCAGCGCTACCTACCACCACAATTGGCTCATTCCCGCAGACCGCCGAAGTGCGTACTGCCCGTGCGGATTTCAAAGCCGGCAAACTGAGCGAGAAGGACTACGATACCTTCCTTGAGCAGAAGACCCGTGAGTGCGTCGACTTTCAAGTGAAAGCCGATATCGACGTGCCCGTACACGGCGAATTTGAACGCAATGACATGGTGGAATATTTCGGCGAGCAACTCGCAGGTTTCACCTTTAGCAGCAACGGCTGGGTGCAATCCTACGGGTCGCGCTGTGTTAAGCCTCCGATCATCTTTGGCGATGTCTCACGGCCCAAACCGATGACAGTGCGATGGAGCAAATTTGCTGCAACATTAACTGAACGCCCGATGAAGGGAATGCTCACCGGCCCAGTTACCATTCTGCAATGGAGCTTCGTGCGTGACGACCAGCCCCGCGAGGCTACCTGTAAGCAGATTGCCCTTGCGATCCGTGACGAAGTGGTGGACCTTGAGAAGGCGGGCATCCGTGTCATCCAGATCGATGAACCTGCCGTGCGTGAAGGCCTGCCATTGCGCAATGCCGACAAGAAAGCCTACCTCAAATGGGCCGTTGATTCGTTCCGCCTTTCCGCGGCAGGTGTCGAGGACGCAACGCAGATCCATACCCATATGTGCTATGCTGAATTCAACGACATCATGCAGCCCATCGCTGACATGGATGCGGACGTGATCTCGATTGAAACCTCTCGCTCCGCGATGGAATTGCTGCAGGCATTCGTCGACTTCAAATACCCGAATCAGATTGGGCCGGGCGTCTACGATATCCATAGCCCGCGCGTACCGAAACAAGAGGAGATGGCGACATTACTTCGTAAGGCACTCGAAGTATTGGAACCAAACCAGGTGTGGGTGAACCCCGATTGTGGTTTGAAAACACGTGGCTGGCCGGAAACGGAAAAAGCGCTCTATGCCATGGTCGCTGCAGCAAAACAATTGCGTGGTGAATTAATATCGCCGAAATCAAAAGCGGCAAATGGTTAAATCATTTTAAATCAATGGTGCGGTGCAACAAATAATTCGTGCAAGGCTTGAGTTGAATACTTGACCTTTGTTTGAAACAGGTTTAAATCTTCTGCACCGCACAACAACACAAACGGAGAAAACTAATGGCCACCGCGAAGAAAAAATCATCGGCGAAACGTACTGTAAAATACGCCGCAAAAGCTGCACAGAATTCCGCACGACAAACCACGCAGACTGCTGCACGTGGTGCGCAAGCTGCAAAGGCTGCCGCTAGCTGGGTGAACAACACCGCTGCCGAGCAATGGCAAAAAGGCGCGAGCGATTGGGCGAAGCAAAGCGCAAAACTTTATCAGCTTCCATTCGCGCAAGGCGACATGGGCGCTGCTCAACAGCAAGCTGCGGAAGGCGTGAAAGCGGCGACCGAGAGCATGGTGAAAATGAGCAACGACATGATGCAGCAAATGTTCAGTCAGCAAGCGAAAGCCGCCAGCGCGCAGCAATCATTTGACCCTGCAGTATTCTTCAAGCAGTTCCAGTCTAAGATGCCACAAATGCCAAACTTCGACATGGGCGCGATGCTTAAGCAGATACCACAAATGCCGAACATGCCAAACTTCGACATGGGCAGCGCGCAGGAAAAGCTGTCGTCCTTCGCGAAAGAGTCGAGCGAGCAGGTAAACAAAGCATCGCAAGGCGCGAGCCGCGCAGCGGCTGAAGCCATGGAAGCAGCACGTGAGAACATCACGACGCTAACTGAAGTGTGCAATGTCGCAGCGACCGTAAGCAAGGAGCTGGCTGCCGAGATGGTCAGCTACTTTAACAAGCAATTTGCGCAGAATGTGGAGCTCAGCAAGCAGTTCCTCACCTGCCGTACGCTGAACGACATGTTCGACCTCAGCACCCGTATCACCAAAGCCAACCTCGACGCGTTCTTCTCGCAAAGTGTCAAGGTCTCGGAAATGATCTTCCAGTGCGCGACGGATTGCTCCGAGCCGCTGAACGAAGCCGTCTCCGAAACCAGCGCACGCATGGCGAAGGCAATGGCCGTCTAGTTCTTAGGAACGACCAGAAATGAAAAGCCCGGCAGTGATGCCGGGGGTATAGTGATAGGCGGCAGAGTTCCGATTTCTGACCACACCTGTCAA
>JBMOIY010000085.1:0-8930 GCA_049317085.1 Rickettsiales bacterium
CTCCCGCTGCCAGCAACGCATGCGTGCCGATGACGATATCAATTTTGCCTTCGGGTAATAACGCCTTTGTCTCCACCGCATCCGCCGCTGAAGTCAAACGCGACAGCATACGCACCTTGAACGGTAAATCACGGAACCGCTCACTGAATGTATGGAAATGCTGGCGGGCGAGCAGGGTGGTTGGGGCAATGACTGCCACTTGCTGGCCATTACTGGCTGCGATAAACGCTGCGCGCAACGCCACTTCTGTTTTGCCGAAACCCACATCACCGCAGACGAGGCGATCCATCGCGTGGCCAGCGGATAGGTCGGCGCGCACTTCGTCAATGGCCTGCAGCTGGTCGTCCGTTTCCGTATAAGGGAAGCGATCGACGAATTCGTCATAGAGACCTGCATCTGCACTGAAGCTCGGGGCGGCAATCGAAGCCCGCTCCGCAGCCACTTTGATGAGTGCTTCCGCCGCCATCTTAAGGCGTTTTTTGAGCGCTGATTTGCGCTTCTGCCACGCCACGCCACCCAGCTTATCAAGAGCCACTGGCCCTTCTGCTGTACCATAGCGTGACACCAAATCGATATTCTCCACCGGTAGGAACAACGTCCCGCCATCATAGGTCAGCTTCAAACAATCATGGCGTGTATCATTGACCTCGACCGTAATCAGTCCCTCGAATCGGCCAATACCATGCTCGCGATGGACGATTAGCTCACCCTCGATGAAGCTGGCAGCCTCTGCCAAGAACGCTTCGGACTTCCGTTTTCTTTTTTGCGTGCGAATAATGCGTTCGCCGAACATATCCTGCTCAGTGAGCAGGATGAATTCAGGAGAGGTGAAGCCTTGCTCGATGGGCAGGATAACCAGCTCCGCAGGCATGTCGTCCTTAAGATCGAGCATTTTGCGAATTCTGTCTGCACTACCTACCGAATTCGCCGCCAGCATCACCGGCAATTCCGCGCCGCGTATATAGTCGAGAATTACATCCCGCGCATGCAGCCCTTCTTCATGCCGCTTGTTGAACAATTGCGGGCTGAGGCGTAGACCCAGCGACACTGCCCCTTCAAACGCGAACGGCGTTACACTAATCCGCGCATGGGTGCGCCAGCTATGCAGCAATCCGTCATGATTCAGGAACAATTGCTCCGGCGGCACCGGGTTATAGTTCGCCCCATCCTTGCGCTGATGCAATTTGCGAGCACCATAATAATCGCTGATGGCCTCGTGGCGCTCTTCCACCAAAGCCTGCAGACGATGGTCAGCACTGAAAACCGCGCCTTCGCAATATTCCGCGAGGCTGTCGAGATGGTCGTAGAACAGCGGCAGCCAATGTTCCATACATTGATAGGTTCGCCCTTCGCTAATGGATTCATACAGCGGGTCATCCTTCGTTATGGCACCGAACATTTCAAGATAGCGCGCGCGGAAGCGGGAGATGGTTTCTGGCTGCAGCAGAACTTCGCTCACCGCGCGCAGCTCCAGCGATTCAACCGGAGCGTCCGAAATCTGGGTGAGAGGGTCAAAGCTTTTCAGCGACTCCACCTCATCGCCGAACATATCGATGCGAATCGCCGCTTCATAACCCGACGGGAACAAGTCGATCAGCGACCCGCGCACCGCGTATTCCCCGGCCTCCATCACCTTGCCCACCCGCTGATAGCCATTGGCGGCAAGGAAGGTAAACAAATCATTGCGCTTCAGCGCGTTGCCTTTTTTGATGGCAAATCTGGCTTTAGCAAATTGCTCGCGTGGCGGCAGCTTTTGGGTAACAGCATTGACGGTAGTCAGCAAAATATACGGCTTAGAACTCGGCACGGCCAAGCGCCCAAGGCAACTCAGCCGCGCCGCAGTGATGCTATTGCTGGGGCTGACACGGTCATACGGCAGCGTATCCCACGCCGGCAATTGCAGTACTTCCAGCTCAGGCGCGAGGAACTCGCACAATGCCGCGGCGGCGGCCATATCCTTATCCTGCGGTAGCACATGAACCACCGGCTTGCTAGTAGCACGCACCGTTTCCACCAGCACATAGGCATGCGCGGCAAGCGGCGCTTCGACGGCGATAGCGCCAGCACCTTGGTTCAGGCTGCTGATAAGGGTGGTAGGCAAAGGCATAACTATCCGATTTTTTGGTCGCGTAGTTCAATTAACAGCGGTGCGTATTCAGATTTAGGGCAGGGCGTCTTGCCCGTCAGCCACGCCCAGATCTCGGCGTCATCCTCGTCGAGCAGCGCCTCGAACAACCGTAATTTATCATCCGCCAGCCCTTCGATGCGCTGTGCACAATAGGTGCCGAGTACCAGGTCCGTCTCCTTACAGCCCCGATGCCAGCTACGATAAGTCAGGCGCTTGAGCCACAGCTCACGCGGTAATGGGCGGTTCAGGTCGGTTTCTTGCAGCATATGCTTGACTCGCGGGTTGGGCACGCAACATAGTGATATATCACCAATTCGCAAGTGCGGAGCCGCTATGCAAGCCAAAGAAATATCCACCCCGGACGCCAACCCGTTGATTGCGCGCCGGGGCGAGGGGGTGCTGCTCGTCATGCAGAATAATGCCGACAAATCAATTACCATCGGCGCCATGAACGATGTGCTCGAAGCAATGCTGGGCTACGCAAGCGGCGAAATTCTCAACCGTAAGATCGAAACCATTCTAGGCCAGAACGAATCGAAGATACTGCTCGATGATCTGGAATACGAGGACGCCGCCCCCGATTTCGGCGATATTTTTGCTCGCATCCGCGACGTAAAACTCCGCCGCCGCGTGGGGGATGAAATCCGTGTCAACTGCACCATCTCACGACTCATGTCTCAGGGCATGAATGCCTGCTTCCAGATCGTAGTGCCCGATGAACGCAAGCGCGTTGCCGAGGAAAAACTTACCAGCTTTATCAGCACCAACCTTGATGGCCGCAAGGAACTGGATAAGGCGACCGGCCTACCCAACCGAAAAACGGCCATTGAATTCCTGCCGCTGCTGAAGAATTACTTCGCTGAAAGTGATTCCAGTATTGTCATTGCCCTCGTGCGGCTTGACCGATTCGAGAAAAGTGTCGCCCGCTACGGCGAGGAAGCCTGCAACCAATTGCTGATGCATGCTTATAATTGTTGCCACAGCACCTTCCGCTCGAAAGATCTTATTTTTGTGCTTTCGCCAAGCACCCTTGCCATCGTACTGTTCGATATCAGCCGCGAATCGGCCCGCATCGTCTTCAACCGACTACGCTGGAAAATCCGCAGCCACCGTATCGCCTTTGGTGGCAAACAGGATTTTATCCTCTCTACCTGTATCGGGTTCGACGTACTTAATCTGGACGATGCCGTGGGCACGCTTGAACGCAGCGAAGCGGCCATGGAAGCCATCGGCGACAGCGAACGCAACGCGCTGCTCGAATTTGGTGACGAGTAAGTTCTGGCCATGCTGCGCCCGCGCGAGCTTGAGCCTTGGTTCTGCCCGGTCGACAGCCTGAAATATATCGGCCCTGCCTCGACCGAAGTACTGACGAGACTACTACGTATCACCCGCGAGGTGGAAGAAGCGCTCACCCGCCCCCCTGTGCTACGTGACCTACTGTTGCATCTGCCTGTCGACACACTCGACCGCCGCATTATCCGACCCATCGCGGAAGTAAAAGCCGGGGAATACGCTACCTTCAACGTGCAGATCGCCGAACATGTGCCGCCCCCGCGTATCAAACGTAAAATCCCCTACCGCGTGGTGACGCAGGATGAGGCAGGCGATGTGCTGACGCTCACCTACTTCCATGTGAAGGATAATTATCCCTTACGCATGATGCCGGTCGGCGAACGCCGCATCCTCTGCGGCACGGTCGAGATGTACGATGGGCAGGCGACTATCAGCCACCCGGATATTGTCGCGCCCGTTGAAAAAGCTGCGCAAGTCCTCAAACTCGCCCCTATCTACCCGCTGACCGCAGGCCTTTCCCAACGCGTCCTCCACAAAGCCATCGAACAAGCGTTGGCACGCATGAAGCCGCTGCCCGAATGGCAGGATCCCGCCTTCATGGCTGAACACGGATTCGTGAGCGTTACCGAAAGCCTCAAGCGCCTCCACTACCCTGAAGATACCGCCGACATTACGCCCACCGGTGCGCCGCGCTCCCGCGTTGCCTATGATGAATTACTGGCGAGCCAACTAGCGCTGGCCCTCGCCAAACGCATGGTACAACGGCAGGAATCATACGTAATCCAACACGACGAGAAAGTTGAAGACATATGGCGCAAAGCGCTACCCTTCACTCTTACCAATGGGCAGGAGCAGGTACTGCGCGACATCCGCACCGACATGCAAGGCGGCCACCGCATGGTGCGCCTGCTGCAGGGCGATGTAGGCAGCGGCAAGACCATCCTCGCCTTCGCAGCGATGGCGCAGGCGATTGCCAAAGGTCACCAGGCCTGCCTCATGACCCCGACCGACCTGCTTGCCCGCCAGCATGTGGAGACATTGCAGCCACTCACTGAAAAATGCGGCATCCGCCTCGGCTTCCTCTCGGGAAAAATGCGCAAAAACGAGCAACAAAAAATCCGCGATAAAGTTGCGGAAGGTGAGCTGGACCTTGTAATCGGAACTCATGCGTTGTTTCAAGACGACGTAGTATTCAAGCAACTTGCGCTGCTAGTCATCGACGAACAGCACCGCTTCGGCGTCGGCCAGCGCATGCGGCTAGCGGGCAAGGGCATCACGCCGCATTTGCTACAAATGACTGCCACACCAATTCCGCGTAGTCTGGGCATGACGCTTTACGGCGATATGGAAATCAGCAGCCTGACCGAGCGCCCGCCCGGCCGCAAGGAAATCGACACCCGCGCCGTGCCCGCCGACCGTATGGAGGAAGTGATCGACGGACTCGCGCGGGTTCTGCAAACCGACGAAAAAGCGTATTGGGTGTGCCCGCTGATCGAGGAACAGACCGAACAGGAAAAAGCCCTCATGAATTTGGATTTGGCCGCCGCCGAAGAACGCTTCAGACAACTGAACGCCCGTTTCCCGGGCATTGTCGGCCTGGTCCATGGCCGCATGAAACTGGCCGAGCGCGAAAAGGTGATGCAGGCCTTCGCGCATGGCGAGGTAAAACTCCTTGTCGCCACTACGGTCGTCGAAGTCGGCGTGAATGTGCCGGAAGCGACCGTGATGGTGGTGGAGCATGCCGAGCGCTTCGGTCTCGCCCAGTTGCACCAGCTGCGGGGCAGGGTAGGCCGCAGTGAGCGAAGGTCACGCTGTATTTTGCTGTACCATGATAAACTCAGCGAACTCGGCAAATCCCGCCTGAAAATTTTACGTGAGACCAATGACGGCTTCGTCATCGCCGAGGAAGACCTCCGCCTGCGTGGCGCGGGTGACATGCTTGGCACACGGCAGACCGGCATGCCAGATTTCGTCCTCGCCGACCTCGCGCATCACCTGCCATTGCTGCGCACCGCCCATGACGACGCCAAGCTCATCCTCCACCGCGACCCTGATTTTCTCAGCGAACGCGGCAAAGCTTTGCGGTTATTGATGGGGTTATTCGAGTATGATGTGGCAATTCACCAATTGAAATCAGTGTAGCGCACTCAGCACAATCTCCGCCGCCTTCTCACTCGGCGACTGCGCATCCTTCGTGCCTAACATTGCGGCGATACTGCCATGCTCATAACGCTGCTCCGCGCGGGACTTCTCGCTGGTCAACAGTGGCAGCATCTCGCGCACGATATTCTGCGTCGTGCAATCTTCCTGAATCAGTTCTGGGATAATGAGTTTATTGGCGAGCAAATTCGCGAGGTTCACATATTTGATCTTGATCATCCGCCGCAGCAGATAGGCGCTGATACGGCTCGCCCGATAGGCGATGATGCTGGGCAAGCCTGCCACCGCGCATTCGAGGCCAATCGTGCCGGATTTGGCGATGGCCGCCGTCGCCGCAGCGAAGAAGTCTTTTTTATCGACTGTATTATCGATCACCAGCGGGTTGATATTCCAGCCCACCGTCTCCGCTAGCATCCGCGGCATCATGCTTGGCGGTACCTGAATCACTACTTTGAGGGCAGGGATGGCCTTGCGCAACTGCTCGATGCTGGCCTTGAAGGTGGGCAATAAGCGGTCTATCTCCCCATGGCGGCTGCCGGGGAACACCGCCAACAGTGGCGCATTGCTCTCAATATGGTGCGCTTGGCGGAATGCATTGCCGTTGCCCCGCGTCTTCCACTGCCAAGCAATCTCATGGCCGATATAGCAGTTCGGCAAATTCACCGCATCGAAGAACGGCGGCTCGAATGGCAGTAGGCAGAACAGAAAATCGAACCGCTCCGCCATCAGCTTCGCGCGCTCGGGGCGATAGGCCCACACGGACGGCGCGACATAATGTATGAATTTCGCTTTCGCAATACCCCGCGCGCGGAGTTGCTTCACCACCCGCAGCACGAAACCCGGCGAATCGATGCTCACCACCACATCGGGCTGTTCCTGCTCGATGAACTGGACCATTTCGCGAATGCGTTTTTTGATGGTGAACACATGCGGCAACACTTCCGCGATGCCGATAAGATTAATGTCGCTCATCGGGAAAATGCTTTTCACGCCCTGCGCCGCCATCATCGGCCCGCCAAGGCCGATATAGCGTAAATCTGCCCGACGCTCTTTAAGCGCTGCTATCAACCAGCCGCCCAGCTGGTCACCTGATGTTTCCCCGGCGATGAACGCGATGGTGGGGTAATGGCCCATGCTACTCCAGAATGCTGAAACCGATGACAAACACCCCGAGCGCATCCGCCCGGCGCGCCACTTCCCGGCGATTGAGGATGAGCGACGCCCCGGCCTCGACCGCGACACCTGCAAACCCGCAGGCCGCGAGATGTTCCACGGTTGATACGCCGATGGTTGGCAGATCGACGCGCTTTTCCTGCTGCGGCTTCTTCACCTTCACCAGCACGCCGCCTTTTTCCTCGAATTTCAGCGGTGCGCAGCGGGAAATCAGCCCGTCCGTGCCCTCGACCGCTTCAACGCCGAGCGTCTGTCCGTTGTGGATGATCACTGCTTGCCCCACATCCAGCGCACCAATTGCCCGCGCGATGCGTGCCCCAGTCTCGATATCCGCCTGCGCACGTTTATCCGGGTAAATGCTACCAATCATGCCCTCTGGAGTGACCAAATCCTTCACGATATCTTCAGCCCCAGCCACGCGGAACCCTTCTTCCTCGAAGAACTGCACGATGCTCGCGAGCAATTCATTGTCGCCGCTCATGAACTGTGCCCCGATGCGGGCCAGCAGCTTCGCACCCTTCATATCTGGCCGAAGTGTGGCAATGCGTGGACGCGTGACCCGGCCTGCCAGCACCAATTCTGTGACATTGTTTTTACGCAGGATGTCAAGCGCTTTGCCAATAGCACCGATACGAATCCACGCATGGTGGTCAGGCGCGAGTTCGGTGGTCGCTTCTTCTGCAGTGTCTTCCAGCGCCAGCACATAGAACGGACGCCCGGAATCTAAACAAGCTTGAATCAACACACATGGCAATTCTCCGCCACCAGCGATGATGCCAAGTGTCGGCAGCGGTTCCATCAGCTGTGCAGACCCATTCACGCTGCCTCGCGTGCTTCTGGCTTACCCGCCTTCGGCGTGCAGAAAGAGCGCGATGTGTCGCTGGTAATGAATTCGAGTACCGCCTTCGCCTGTGGCGCGGTAGCGGACTTGCTGAGTTTAGTGGCGCGTTCTGAGAAGGTGCCATCGCCGAAAAACAGCTGTTTATACATGCTACGCAATTCGCTGATTTCCTCACGCGGGATATTCCGGCGCTTGAGGCCAACAAGGTTTAACCCTTCAAGCGTTGCACGTTCGCCCAGCGCCATACCGTAAGGAATCAAATCCTGCGCCACACCGCACATGCCGCCAACGAACGAATATTCACCAAGCCGTACGAACTGATGCACGGCTGAAAGCCCGCCGAGAATGACGCCATCGCCTACATGCACATGCCCCGCGAGCGTTGCATTATTGGCGAGAATGACATGGTTTCCGACCTGGCAATCATGCGCCACATGCGCAGCAGTCATGAACAGGCAATCATTGCCCACACGTGTGACAAGCCCGCCGCCTTCGGTGCCCGGGTTCATCGTCACATGCTCACGGATGATGTTGCGTTCACCGATAAAGAGGCGCGACGCTTCACCATTGAATTTCTTGTCCTGCGGCTGCAGGCCGACGGAAGCGAAGGGAAATATCTCCGTCTCCGCGCCGATCTCGGTCTGCCCATCCACCACCACATGGCTGTGGAGTTTTATCCGGTCGCCCAGCACCACTTGTGCGCCTACGACGCAATAGGGACCGATGGAGACATCCGCCCCTAGCTTCGCGCCATCAGCAATCACTGCGGTGGGGTGAATCTGGCTCATCTATGCGCCCTTCTCATCAACGATCATCGCGGTATAAACGGCTTCTGCCACCTTCACCCCATCGACCTTGGCGACACCTGAGAAACGCCACACCGCACCACGGCTCTTCTGCGCCTCGCAATGGATATGCAGCACATCCCCCGGTACTACCGGCTTGCGGAATTTCGATCCCTCGACCGACATGAAATACACCACTTTACCGTGCGCCGTCGCGCCCATTGTGTGCATCACCAGCACTGCCGATGTTTGTGCCATGGCTTCCACGATCAGCACGCCTGGCATCACCGGGTGGTTCGGGAAATGGCCTGGGAAGAAGGGTTCATTTACCGACACATTTTTGATGCCTACGATCGATTGCGCATCGACGATATTGACGACCTTGTCGATCATCAGGAACGGATAGCGGTGCGGGATGAGCTTCTGGATGCCCATCACATCGTAGGATTTTAGGTCAGGATTGATGGCAAACACATCACTCATTGGAGCCTCGTTTAGGTTTGGTCAGTCGGGATATAGCAACGGTCTGGCGATGCCACTCTAGCGCAGG
>JBMOIY010000086.1:0-8963 GCA_049317085.1 Rickettsiales bacterium
CCCTCACCAATTTCCCATACTTACATTGTAATGTTACTTAGTTGCTTTGGTATAATCAATCCGCGATTTATTGAACGCATCGCGCTCCAGCGAATCAAAATCATAATACAGGTCAAGACCACCACCCTTTTTATCAAGCGCCACCTGCGCCTTGTCCACAAAACGCAGCACCGCCTCGGGGCCGCCGAACTCAAGCAATTTCTCGAAGAATTTGCGACCCGAATAGAGTTCACGATCCGGCCGTAGATGGCTGATCATCTTGCGCAGGGCCTCTTCGCTCATGTCGGTGGATACCGGTGTCGTTGTCTGTTCCATCCGACCTCACTACCCTAACTGTGTGACAGTTTTATGAAGGCCAGCAGTTTTTTTGGGTTAAAATCGGCAAAATAACGCCTTTCACTGGCCCCCAAGCCCCAATCACCCCCATACTCGCCCCAACAATAAAACCTATGGGAGCTTCCGATGCCAATCCTTCAACTCAGCAAAAAACTGCAACCCGTGCCCATCACCGTAGCCTACGGCGACGGCATCGGCCCCGAGATCATGGAAGCAGTGCTGAAGATTCTGGCGGAAGCCCGCGTGCCACTGCAGCTCGAAACCATCGAGGTCGGCCAGAAATTCTACGAAAAAGGCGTCACCACCGGCATTCCCCCGCAAGCATGGGACAGCATCCGCCGCACCAAGGTACTGCTGAAAGCCCCCATCACCACCCCGCAGGGCGGTGGCTACAAGTCGCTCAACGTCACCATGCGCAAATCGCTAGGCCTCTATTCCAACGTGCGCCCCTGCACCAGCTACCACCCGTATATCAAGTCGATGCATGCCAACATGAACATGGTAATCATCCGCGAGAACGAGGAAGACCTCTACGCCGGTATCGAATACCGCCAGACGCAGGATGCCTTCCAGTCCGTGAAGATGATCACTCGCTCCGGCTCCGAGCGCATTATGCGCTACGCGTTTGAATACGCCGTCGCCAACAACCGCAAAAAAGTGACCTGTATGTCGAAAGACAACATCATGAAACTCACCGACGGTGCGTTCCATGACATGTTCAACCTCGTCGCCAAGGAATACCCGCAGATCGAGAACGAGCATTATATCATTGATATCGGCTCCGCCCGCATCGCCAGCAAACCGCATATCTTTGATGTCATCGTGACCGAGAACCTCTTCGGGGACATTATCTCGGACATCGCGGCGGAAGTTTCGGGTTCCGTCGGCCTCGCCGGTTCCTCCAACATCGGCGCGAATTACGCCATGTTCGAGGCCATCCACGGCTCCGCGCCAGATATCGCGGGCAAGAACATCGCGAACCCATCGGGCCTGCTCCACGGCGCGATCATGATGCTCGTGCATCTGGGCATGAACGAACACGCCAGCCTCATCCACAACGCATGGCTGAAGACCATCGAAGACGGACAGCACACCGGTGACATCTTTAACGACATGTCGAAAGTAAAGCTCGGCTGTAAAGAATTCGCCCAGGCTGTGATCGACCGCCTTGGTCAGGAACCTAGCACCTATCGCGTCGTCAAATACGCACCTCTGAAGGATGGTGCCTCCATCGCCAGCCACGCCGTGATGGCCAAAGAAACCGAGAAACGCGAACTGGTTGGCCTTGATCTCTTCGTGCACTGGTACGGTAAGGATATCGAATCCCTCGGCAAGCTGATGGAAAGCCTCTCCACGCCCAAACTCACCATGCAGATGCTCTCTTGCAAAGGGCTTAAGGTCTGGCCAAACATTGTGACCGAGATGGACGTGACCGACCGCTTCCGCGCGCGCTTCCTGCCCGTAACGAAAGGCGATTCCATTACCCTGAAGGACGTGGCGAACCTGCTGAGCGATGCTGCCGATAAAGGCGTCGACTTCCTGAAATTCGAGACACTCTACACTTTCGACGGGAAAAACGGGTTCAGCTCCAGCCAGGGCGAATGACAATGAAACGCGCCAGCCGCACTGTTGCATGCCTTATACTAATGTCACTTCCCGCCGCCACCTTCGCAGCGCCCATGTCTTACGAGAGCAGCGACAGACTGCAAGACAACATCGCATCCATTAAGGACTGCCTAAAAGAAAATAAGGCCGATAAGGAAAAATGCACCGGCATCACCAAAGCCTTCTGCCATCTGGATCAGCCGATCTGCAACCGTCAGGAAGCCGACGCGTGGGACACCCTCGCCATACGCAAACGCCCCGCCCTGAAAAAATCACAAGCCGCCTTCAAGCGCAGCGTCACAAACCGCTGCAAATATTCCGGTAAAGCCTCCGGCTATGCAGGCATTCAGCAGCCGGAGCCATGGGAACCAGATTTGGCTCCAAGCGGCTGCGAGTTGCAGCAGAGCGTCCATCGTTACCTGCGCATGAGCCGCAATGCGCTTTAGATAAATTGCTTCAGTAGTTTCTCCATATGCTCAGGCAACGGCGCACTGACCTTGATCGGCGGCTTGCTCGGCTGTAGCGGAATCACTACCGTCTCCGCATGCAGCATCATCGGTAGCGCACTGGCGCTGAACTCACCCTCCTGCGATCCATAGAACGGATCGCCCACCACCGGGCACTGGAGCGCGAGCGCCGCATGCAGCCGAATCTGGTGCGTCCGCCCGGTCTTCGGCGAAAACTCAATTTCACTCAACCCATCTTTGGTCCGCAGCAGCTTATAATGCGTTACCGCCTCCTGCCCCGCATCATCCAGCGACATCTTCCACTTGCTGCCAACTCCGCTTTTCAGGATAGGCCGGTTGATGGTGCCCTCCGCCACTTCCGGCACCCCCACACAGATCGCGCGATAGGTTTTCTCCACCCGCTGCTTCTCGAATAATTTGCCGAGCTTGATGAGCGCCTGCCGGTGCCGCCCAAGCACCAGACAGCCCGACGTACCCCGATCCAGCCGATGCGCAAGCGCGGGCGGGTTCGGCAAGCCGAATTGCAGACACTTGAACGATTGATCCAGCGAAATCGCATCATGCCCAGTCACATGCACAGCAATACCCGCCGGTTTATTAAGCACAAGGATCATCGCATCGCGGTGAAGCAGGCAGGCGTTGATTTCAGCTTCGCTCAGCCGCTGCATCGCGGTCATGTTACGGGCAGCAGCTTACTGCGCTCGCTCGCCGCCGGGCGAATCACCATTCCATCCGGCACATGCTGGGTGACGATGGCCCCCGCACCGATGACGACATTGCTACCGACCGTGACGCCTTGGATAATCACTGCCCCCGCGCCTACATGCGTTGCCTCACCCAGCGTCACATTCCCGCAGATGACAGCGCCCGGCGCGATATGGCAATGCGGGCTCACTACCACATCATGGTCCACGGCAGCGCGGGTATTGATAATCACATTCTCCCCGATGACCGCACCCACCTGGACCACCGCTCCCGGCATCACCTGCACACCTTCGCCCATAATGACATGCGGCTGCACGATGCCGCTCACCACCGGCATAAAATCGAATCCAAGCGCCCGGTAGCGCTGGTAAAGCTGCGCCCGCGGCGCGAGGCCCGTACCACTGCGCCGCACATAGTTGCCGACACCATTGATGAGTGCATCCTTGACCGGGTCGAGCGTCACCTCGCCCTCAAGTCCCAACACCGGCACATCAAAAATACTGGTGCCAACAAGAGCTGCATTGCTGGTGACGATACCACGCAACGCGATATTTCCCGCCTGTAACATGCCGATCAGCACCCGCGTATGACCGCCGCCACCAATAATTACTGCTGTTTTTTCCTGCATTTCTTCCTTCTACAGCATGGGGGCCGCATTGACAATTCCTGAGTTGGCGCGTAACTCGAGCGGATGGACAGATTCTTGAAACGCGCGCTTGATATCGTGCTGGCCGGTAGCCTGCTGCTAGCCCTCTCGCCATTACTGGTGGTCGTGGCACTGCTGGTGCGCGTGAAACTTGGAACGCCCATCATTTTCAAGCAAATCCGAATTGGCAAAGGCGAGAAACCCTTTAGAATTATCAAGTTCCGCACCATGAACGAGCAACACAGCGAGAACGGCAAATTGCTCGACGATGCCACCAGGCTCACCTCCTTTGGCCATGCGCTGCGCCTCACCAGTATCGATGAACTGCCCGAACTCTGGAACGTCCTCATCGGCAAGATGAGTCTTGTCGGCCCACGTCCGCTCCTACCGGAATATCTTCCCCTTTACTCTCCCCGTGAAAAACTTCGCCACACTGTGCAGCCCGGCATAACCGGCCTCGCACAAGTGAACGGCCGTAACGCTTTGACATGGGACGCACGGCTGGAACTTGACGCGAAATATGTCGAGCAATTCAGTTTCATGAAAGACCTCAAGATTCTGTGGCAGACGGTCGCCGTCGTGCTACAACGCCAAGGCATCAGCGCCGAGGGCCAAGCCACCATGCACGCACTGACCATTGAACGCAGTAACAAAGGAAATCCATGAGCCACGAACGCATCATCCTCTCCCCTCCGCATATGGGCGACAATGAGCGTCGCTACGTGATGGAGGCGTTCGACAGCAACTTCATTGCGCCCCTCGGGCCAATGGTGGATGCGTTCGAAGCCGAATTCTCCGCCTATTCCGGCATCCCTCACTGCGTCGCGCTCACCTCCGGCACTGCCGCCATCCACCTGGCCTTACGCGGCCTCGGCGTCAGCACGGGCGATACCGTTATCGCCTCCTCCCTCACCTTCATCGGCAGCATCACGCCCATCCTCTACCAGAACGCCACTCCCATTTTCATCGACGCCGATCCAGCGATCTGGAACATGGATTTGAACTTGCTGCGCGAAACCCTCACCAGCCTTAAGAGCCGAGGCAAACTGCCCAAAGCCGTACTGCCGACCGACCTCTACGGCCAATGCTGCGACATGGAGGCGATGCGCTCCATCTGCAATGAATTCGGCGTGAAACTGGTCATCGACGCCGCAGAATCCGTTGGTGCCACCATCGGCGGCAAGCATGCCGGCTCGAATTGCGACGCCGCCGCCTTCTCCTTCAACGGCAACAAGATTATCACCACCAGCGGCGGCGGCATGCTGGCCAGCCACGACAAAAAACTCATCGATGAAGCACGCTTCCTCAGCCAGCAAGCGCGCGACCCGGCACCACATTACGAGCATACCACCTATGGCTACAATTACCGCATGAGCAACATCCTCGCCGCCATTGGCCGCGGCCAGCTCGAAGTGCTGGACAAACACGTCACCCGCCGCCGCGCCATTTTCGATCAATACGTAAAAGCTCTCGGCGGACTACCCGGAATCACGTTCATGCCAGAAGCGCCGAGCTGCCGCGGTAACCGCTGGCTCAGCGTTATACTCATCGACAAAGCCGCTTTCGGTGTGGACCGCGAAGCCGTCCGCCTCGCACTCGAGGCCGAAAACATCGAATCCCGACCGCTCTGGAAACCCATGCACTTGCAACCCGTGTTCAAAGATGTGGCGATGGTCGGTGGTAAAGTGAGCGAAGCCCTCTTCCACCAAGGCCTCTGCCTGCCCTCCGGCAGTTCGATGAGTGATGCGGATGTGGCGAGAATTTGTGAAATAGTAAAGGCTTGCGCGAAATAATTAGGCGAGATTGGCCAGTATCTTCTCCGCTGCAAGCCTTTCGGCTACTTTCTTCACACCCGCCTCCGCTCGCGCCGGAGCTACACCCTCAACCCGCACCTCGATAACGAACAGCGGTGCATGGCTCGGCCCATCAGAGCTAATCAAAATATATTCCGGCAACGCCAATCCGCGCCCCTGCGCCCATTCCTGCAGCGCGGTCTTCGCATCCTTCGGAGGCGCGGTGAGTGCACGCGCATATGGCTCCCAGAACTTCACGATGACCGACTTCACCGCTGGCAAGCCAGCATCGAGATAAATGGCCCCCAACAATGCCTCCAGCGCATCCTCAAGGTTCGACGGATTCTCACGCCCGCCTTGCTCTTCTTCCCCTGAACTGAGCTGCAGGTAGCTGCCGAGTTCAAGCTTCTGCCCAATCATTGCCAACTGTTCACCATTCACCAGCGACACCAGTCGCTTGCTGAGATCCCCCTCCGGTTCATAGGGGAACAATCCATAAAGCATTTCGGCAATCGCCAAACCCAATACCGCATCGCCGAGGAACTCCAACCTCTGGTTGCTCGCATCCCGACCCTCGCGTGACAGCGAACGGTGAGTAAGCGCCATAGTGAGGCGCGACGCATCGTTGAATTGGTAACCCAACACCGCCTCAAGCGCGGCATATGTGCCAGCCGCCGCCATTAATGGATGGCCCGGAACCAGCGGTCACTCAAGCCCTTGAGCGAGAAGGCAATGATCGTCGCCCGCCCGACGAAATTCTCGAACGGCACATAACCCGGCGCATCCGAATAACCCAGTTCCGTATTGAACCGGCTATCCTGCGAATGGTCACGGTTATCGCCCATCATGAAATAATGCCCCGCAGGTACGGTATAGACCCCGGTATTATCCGCATCGAGGCGGCCATCGCCATCCACCCGACATTTACTGTTCGGGTTGTCCAGCTCGGCTGAATCATCAAGCACGATATGCTTCGAGCCCCCCGGCAATGTTTCTTCATACCGCGCGATCGGGTGCAGTTCCCCGCACGCATTCGGCAGCATCACCTCGCCGCGCCGCGTCTGCTCCACCATCGTGCCGTTGATGTAGAGCCGCCCGCGCTTCATCTGCACGGTCTCACCCGGCAGGCCAATGATGCGCTTGATGTAATCCACTTTCAGGTTACCCGGGTTGCGGAATACCACCACATCCCCACGCTTCGGTTGGCTTTCAAGGATGCGCCCCTCGAACAGTTTCGGCGCGAACGGGAACGAGAATCGGCTATAGCCATACGAAGGCTTCGAGACGAAAATATAGTCCCCCTCATACAGCGTGCTCAACATCGAACCCGAAGGAATATGAAACGGCTCATACGCCACCGAGCGGAACACCAGCGCCAGCAGCAACATGAACAGGAACGAGCGCAACATCTCGCCAGGTGTTTCCTTCTTCTTGGCCGGTTTCGGTTGAATATTGGTCATTATTTTTCCTTTGTTATTTCACCACACCAAACACGTCATACGCATCCGCATTGGTGATTTCGAGATTGATAAAGTCGCCCACCCGCACGCCTTTGACGGCAGGTGCATAGGCCAGCCCATCCACCTCCGGCGCATCTGCGCGGGTGCGAGCAGTGATTTTTCCTTGGGCGATGCTGTCGACAATCGCCTGCTGCGTGGTGCCGATCTTCTTCTGCAGTTTCGCCGCCGAAATATCCTGCGCCTTGGCCATGAACCGGTGCCAGCGCTCTTCCACCACATCATCCGGCAAATGGTTTGGCAACGCCTGCGCCTTGGCGCCCGTCACGTTCTCGTATTTGAAGCAGCCAACGCGGTCGAGCTGCACCTCATCCATCCAATCGAGCAGGAACCGAAAATCCGCTTCGCTTTCACCCGGGAAGCCAACAATGAACGTCGAGCGCACCGTCAAATCAGGTACTTCGCTGCGCCATTTGTGAATTCGGTCCGCTGTCTTCTCCTGATTGGCCGGGCGACGCATCGCCTTGAGTACGCTTGGACTAGCATGCTGGAAAGGAATGTCGAGATACGGCAAAATCTTCCCCACCGCCATCAACGGCATTATATGGTCGACACTCGGGTACGGGTATACATACTGCAACCGCACCCAGATACCGAGATCAGCCAGCGCCTCGCACAGCCCGAGCATGCTGGCCTTCACCTCGCGCTCGCGCCATTGGCCGCCAGCATATTTCATATCCACACCATACGCGCTCGTGTCCTGCGAAATCACCAGCAGCTCTTTCACCCCAGCCTTCGCCAGCGTCTCTGCCTCTTTCAGCACATCCGTCACCGGGCGGCTGACAAGGTCACCCCGCATGCTGGGGATGATACAGAACGAGCAGCGATTATTGCAGCCCTCGGAAATTTTCAGATACGCATAATGCCGCGGCGTGAGCTTGATGCCACCCGGCGGCACGAGGTCGAGATACGGGTCGTGCAACGCCGGTAACGCCAGATGCACCGCATCCATCACCGCCTCGTAATGCTGTGGGCCGGTGACAGCGAGCACGTTCGGGTATTTGCTGGTGATGACTTCCGGCTCCGCACCAAGGCAACCTGTCACGATCACCTTACCATTATCGTTCAGTGCCTCGCCAATGGCGGAAAGCGATTCCTCCCGCGCTGAATCAAGGAACCCGCATGTATTGACAATGACCAGATCCGACCCCTGATAATCAGGCGCAAGCTCATACCCTTCCGCGCGCAACCGGGTGAGGATGCGCTCCGAATCCACCAGCGCCTTGGCGCAGCCGAGCGACACGAACCCCACGCGCGGCGCGGGCCGTGCTTCGGTCGGTGCTTTTTGGGCGATGGATGCGCGTACCATGAAGGTTCCCTTGATTTCGGGGAGGCTTAGAGCATAGCACTGGCCAGAATGCAAGCTATCCTGCGGAAATTACTGGCCTTAACCCTCTTTTGGCGCAGCACTTGCATATCAAGGGGAAAAATCACCATTCGGGAGACCCGCGATGAGTATCCTCAACCTCAACTCAATTAACAATTTTTTCAATACCAAGGACGCCACAACCTACAGCCAGCCGCAACAAGCGGCGAATCCAACCATGGCCAGCGTCTTCGCCGCCGAGTCAAAAACCGACAGCAACGCCGGTAACAACAGCGGTAGTTCTTACCTACTGGACCTGAGCGAATCGGCCCAGGCCTACATGAATGGTGGCAGCGCCCCGACCGAATCGACCGGCAGCGACGACAGCTACGCTTTCAACCGCCTCGACCAAGCGAAACTCAACGCCATACTCAAACGCTATAAGGACGCGCCGTATAACGACGACACCTTTCTACAAATTCAAAAAGACATGGATGCTGTGGGCATCGGCGCAGATAAACTCGCCGCCCAGCACCATATGCGCGACCTGAACCCGACATTGATGCTACTTACCGCCCTCAGTGGCAG
>JBMOIY010000087.1:0-8774 GCA_049317085.1 Rickettsiales bacterium
ACGCCAAAAATACCGCTTCATTCCTTGCTGCCGTCCAGATCCGATGCATTGCCCTTTGGGCTAATATCTCGTGACTACAATATCTAGCAGACCCGCTTAGACGGAATAGCCAAAAAAATTAGAGTCAACCAACTATAACCAATAGAATTTATTCAACTATGTTGTTGGATGGCAGTGATTGGTCATCTGAAAAATATTGAGTTCCGTAACAAAAGCTTAACATTTCTATGGTAAGGTTAAGAGTCTAACTCCTAACAACATAACCCATCGATTAACAATGTTAATCAATTGCATAGAAACGTATAATGAAACAACCGACACTGCGCATTCCGAATAAACCACTGACGATTACTGTCTGGGCCCCTGAAGCTCAGGACGCTCCTGAAGTGCATGCTTGCTTGAAAAAGATTGGAGTGCCCGAGATACGTACAGCACTGGGAAAAATTGCCAGCGAATATCAAATCACATCGATGAATTTTGTAGCGGGCGAACGCGATAAACCAAATCATAGCGGTGACATGGTTATCCGTCTTTGTATTCCGCTTAGCGCTCTAAAATATGATTATTATGACCGCATGAACGAGATTAGTGGGCGTGTTGCACAATTACTCAACGCTCCAACAGATGTAATGGTCATGGCCGGACGTTCTATTGCTATCCCGCACAATTCACGTATGGCCAGCCGTCATAAATTCTACCAGTACAGCGAACAAGCCAAACCGCTCGAGCTGGTGTTCGATTCACGGCAACACACGATGGTACGATGAACGATCTAGCCGACATCCCCATAACTGCTGCGTTCAACACCCAAGACAGACTCGATGCTCAGTCCTACCTGCTGCTACGCATCGGCGATATGGTTGGTGCACTCGGCAGCTACAAAAACCCCGTGCGCGCATTACCCATTGCTAGGGACCTTGAAGGGTCAACCGTGTTCGCATCACGCATCCAGCGGGAAAACATGACGCGCGAACTCGGTACGATCACGCGCCAAATTCAGCGATCCTGCGTGGAAACGTTCGAAGCCCGCCAGCAATTCTGGCATGCTGATGACTATGGCACCAGCCCGTTGCGCGCACAGCAGCATCTGCAGGCACTCGCCGCCAGTATTCCTGATGATAAACTTCAGAAAATGCGTGAAACGCTTGCCGCTTCCATCGGCCAGCTAAGCCGTCTGCGATACGGTGGACGGGAATTAAGTGCAGAACAGAAAGACGCACTTAGCCTCCGGGAGACACTTGAGGCAATTACGTTGCTTGATCGGGAAATCGCGCGGGTTCAGGAAGTGCGCGCCGATACCATGGACTTGCAACAACTTAAGGAGCGAGCCAGTATCTACCGCTACGCCGTAACCAGCGTTGGTAGCGACACTACAGAACGCAACCATGTCGCTCACCGTTATTTCAACGATGGCAGCCTGCGCCCGGAACCATCGTTAGAGCGGATCGCCATGGAGCGCAACCGCCAGCGTGCGCAGATCCGTCGTGCCATGGCCGACGATGATGATTACCATTACACCCCCGAAGAACAAGCGCCGGTTAACATCGATACACCGCAATTCCGCGATTATGCGCGCATCGTTGATCCTGAAACAACAATGGCGCAGGATTATGATCGACAGATGCAAACAATTTCGCGGCGCCTTTTGGGTGAACATTATAACCCGCAGCTACATGATTTCCGTTTCCTGCTTTCCGATGAACCGGAGATGAATGCTTTCACCATCCCGCGTTCCAAACCACCGATCATAGTATTGACACGCGGTCTGATTGAGAAGGCAACCACGATCGACCAGATTGCTGGTGTCGTCGGCCATGAAATTGGCCACATCCTCGCCTATCAATGGCTTGGCAACCATACGAATTCAAAAATAGAGGAAGGCGGCGCCGATATGATCGCGGTGCGCGGTCTGATCGAAGCCGGCTACGATCCCGAGGGTCTGCAGCAATTACTGCGCATGACCGACCAAAAATCAAGCTACACAGACCGTATCCGCAGGGCCATACTCGATGTGCATCCCTTAAGCGATAACCGCGACACAGCGATGGAAGTGCAGCGTATCGCGCTCGCCCGCAAAGGGTTTAAGGTTGATTATCCGTCAAGCCCCGTCCCGGAATCGTTGCGCACGGTCGTGAATGGCATGCACTTTTTCTATTCCGCCGACAGCCCACTATCGGACAGCAGCTTGGCACGCTATGATACGTTGACGGCACAGAAAAAATTTGCACTCCTGCAAAGGGAAATGGAGCGGATCGACAGGATGTCGATCGATCCAGAACTCAAGCGTGAATACGCCCGCCAGTTATTGCATACAGTGGCCGACTTAATACCACAAAAAAAGGTCGATCGTGCCCCAGAGATGGTGCATCGCTTCTTCGATCATTTCTTAGATCGCAGCTTCATGAAGGATGATCCGGAATCCACACAATTGGCACGCGAACTTTACGCGGTGTGCCTACGCCGTTTAGGTGAAGTGGATGGCGAAGAGCCTTTTTCAAAGACTATGGACTTCCTGAAAAAGCCTTATCGGGCTGTTCCGCCGATCGGTTGGTTGCGCGCGCGTGAAAGCAGCATTCGGGGGTTCCTCAATGCACGTGATATTGCCGAGGCTGAATACCATGCTCCCGTGGTTATAAAAAGCCAACTGCCAAAGAATCTGGATTGGCTCGAGAAGCTGATCAGCCAACCCCGAGTCCAATTGCCGACGTTGACAGAAGCAGCAGAACAACTCGCGGCTTTCAACAATCCCGATGCGCCCAGACCCAAATCACCGAGTCGCAGTACTAGCAAACTAAGCACGGCAGAAGCGGTATTTCGCTCTATATTTGCGAGCGACAATCCCACAGCGAAGCGCCCGATCATTCCACTGCTCGCCCACCATGGCTGGCTCCAGGAAATGCCGAATGAAAACGTACTGGCTGCCATGCGCACCATACTCGGCGGAGAATATGTGCCGACCTCCAAACAAACAATGAGCATCATGCAGGGTGAAGAATGGCAGATGGAGCCCCCGCAACGACCCGCACGTGTCATCTATCGGGAAAATCTGCCGCTACATGATTATTTCGACAATTTCACGCATGAGAACGGCGTGATCACGGCCGTACGAGAACCGATGAAAGCTGTCACACTGCCGCCTGAACTGGAACAGCTGGTTGAGTTGCATCGCGACTACCCCCAACAGCTTGCGAATGAACGCCAATATATAACACAACGCGAAACCTTCGAACGCACCCTTCTCGAACAGGGTGTGCATTGGGAATTATTGCCAGAACGCACTAAGGAATTCCTGAACATCTACCGCGAAGTGGTGACACCACCATTGACTCTGACCCCATATTCTCACCCATTCGCGCACGCACTGATCCAGCAGCTAGATACTATGGAAGCGCAAGGTAAGATCGACAAAACAGGCCGCGCACGGCTGTTGAGCGAAATTTCCGACATGGCCGACCTCCGAGCCAAATCGAATTACCGCTTGCCAGGAATCAATATTGACCATCCCTACATTCATGAAGAACGGGGATTAGGTTACCACTTGCCTTCGTATGGTATGCAAGCGGTAGATGCCGCTAGTCGTGATTTGCCACGCCATGATCATTTTATAAATGAAGCGAGGATCGATCCGTTCCGCCCGTTGGATGGGCAACCACACCATACTGCTGAGGTGATTGCCGATGCGATGGATATGACCAATAGCGACTATTTTACACGCCTCGCCCTCGCCAGCAATTATCAGGAATTTCAGAACCTGCAACAGCGCGAACTATCGGTAGGTAACTTGCGCCGGCTACTAGAAATCAAAGAACAGTTCCAACGCTACCAGAGTGAAGAGTTCGGTGAACGGATACGCGAAACACTTCGCCAAACAGATGCTCAGGTGGCGCGGCAACTGGAAGCCATCAGTCAGGGCAGGGACACTCGCGCCCTGATCGACCTGTACCGAGAATTACCGGTGATCAATCACCGCAAGCTTGAAAGTGGACTCATCGACCATATCCTGACCGCGATCGAGCATGAAATGCCGGAAACACGTAGCGCAATCCTCGAGCATCTGTTCTCGACGAATTTTACGAAGGACGATCAAGGCATCAGGTTCAGAGACCCCACTGAACCGATCTACGACTTGGTCCTCATTCAATCCGACAAAGCAGGCATTCGTATGCATTTCGATCCGGCGGTGGCGCAGCAACGCGCACGGCTGGTGAAGCTTGTTACCGCTGCCATCACGCACGGTATGGGTGTGGACGATGGCAGCGTGGCTTACCGTGAGCAGGCCAAAGCAGCAGTCACGAACTTCGCGGACCGTATCCCCGGCTACACGCTACGTAACCGCATTATTGCCAGTGTCGCCGATAGGCTTGAAGCC
Organism: Rickettsiales bacterium; assembly: GCA_049317085.1. Lineage (GTDB taxonomy): Bacteria > Pseudomonadota > Alphaproteobacteria > Rickettsiales > UBA3002 > QFOX01. The sequence goes on from JBMOIY010000087.1 coordinate 4,370, forward strand.
CAGACCGGCCTTGCAGGTGACCTGCGCGACATGTATTTCCGCCAGTCCGCCACCGACGCGATCCGCAAGGACCGTAGTATACGCCTAGCTGAAGGCATATTCGAGAAGGCTAAAGAAAATGCGCGCGGCCGTGCTCTTGCTCTTGAGTTCCTGAGCAAGCCACCGACGCAGGCAACTGCGGAAGCGTTAATCCATGGAGTAGGCGGCTTTAGTAATGATATTAAAAGGAATCGTGTCGTGAATGCCTTGCAAGATGCGCACGCCCAAATATGGGACCTGCCCATCACCGCCCGAACCACACTGCTCAGCGAGCTTATCTTCCTGCCCGGCACGAGTGCCGCATCGACTGAACACGTTACGACGCGTATGATGACGCGCTTGTTCGGACCGCCAACGAACGAACCCTTTACCGCTAACGATCTTGTCAGCGCAGCCGAGATGCAACAACAGTTTAAAGATCGCCAACACGCGCTGGACCAAAGCGACGACGACAACATCGAGGCTCAAAAAAGAAACTTGCGTAGGGAAATACGTGAGTTTGAGAGCAATGCCAAGAAGCCGCACCCTGAGCTACCCGACACAGCGGAATATCATGTCGTCAATAGTTACCTGACCGCCGCGGGGGAGCAGAATGTCAGCGAACGCAACTTACTGCTATCCGCTTTGCTCAGCGCTGAGAACCAACGCGACCTGAGCAAGCCACGCAATGTCGGCGAAGTGCTCAACGTCGTGCTCAGTGAAATGGGCCCAGCCGGTTCCGCCCTCAAACAAGCAATCGATAGTGATCCTCGCACCCCAGCTTCCATCCGCGAAGCCTTCGCCAATAGCAAATTCGCTGACAATCTGCCCCTGCGATGGGATATCGTTGACCAAGTCAGTGCATCGCATCTCGGCGACGCGAACCACCCAGACCCTATCGTTCATATCGGTCCCGTGAAAGGCGCCGGTAAATTCGGGGTAACCCTTATCAATACCACTAGGAGCGGCGCTCAATATGCCGACACCATGCTGCGTCCGCGTGCCCTGCGCCAAGCCACCCGCGAATTCGATATCATGCAGCGTGGCGCCCAATTGCTGAGTGAAGCGATGCCGGACATGGCCCCAGTCGCCGACATGATCAGTGAGGCACGCCACACTGCATTCGTCGAGGCCGATATGGCGTTGGCCGCCAAGCAAAACCAGATCGCCCGCCAGACCTATGATGGTGTGACCACCAGTATTACGTTGGGTGACGGCACGAAGCATCAACTCACTCACCGTGTTGCCGAACTGGTCGAGCGTGGCGTGGATTACAAACGCGTAACCGTCGCAACCGGTCTGGACTTTAAACACCTGCAGGACAAACCAATCTCGGTGCAACGTGCCGCTGGTTATTCGTTATTGACGACCCACCTTTCGCTACGCCTTGCTGGCATGCCAGTCGACCGCGATCGCCATGGCGGTAACGTCAAGCTCGATGGTGATATCATCACCCATTTCGATGATGGCCGCACCGACCTGCGCCCGCCTACACGCGAACAAAAGATCTTACTTGGTCAGATCCTCGGCAGCACTATGCAGGAGGTGCTGCACCCGCCCGTAGGCAGCACCCCGGATTTCGCTGGCGCCTTCACCCGTCATATCAATGATGCAGCGAGCACCGCCACACCGGAAGTAAAGCAGTACCTTTCCGGCCTACGTGCCGAAATGTTGGCGCTAGGCGATGCCTTCGCTCTCGTGCAGAGCGATCCCGCAAAAGATCATATCCTCGGCAAAATACTCGGCACTGCCTTGCACGCCAATTCGACTGATCCCGTAATACGGGAAGCCTTCGCCGAGAAGGTCGGCAAAGTGGCAGATGCAAAATTACAGATCGCTGCTCGTGTCACCAACCGTGGCGAAGGCGCGGTCAAGGTCGAAAATGTCCGTACGCCTGACCAACTCAACTTGCCGCATTTGACCGAGCAGGAAGCCGCCCTGACCCATCCAGCCGAACCGATCCTGCCACATCGTTTGGCCACACAGCGCCATGCCATTCAATCTGGCGCAGGTAATGGCATCGGGGTGGCGATGGGTGCTTATGGACTATGGAATAAGTTCAACGACAAAGATGGTACGTTCCATGAGGATATGAAATCCGGCGATACAGTGCGTCAGACTGCCGCAGTTGCTGGGGTGTTTATGGATGTTGCTAATATCGGTGCTGGAGCAGTTTCGACAACAGTGGATGCGAAGACATTCCAGCAGGCCAAAGTACAAACAGCGGCTGCCTCTGCGCCAGCAGTCACTGTTAATGGGACGCCGTCATCTGCTACCACTGCGCCAACCGCACCGACGGCGGCAACGAGTGCTCCAGCACAAGCTTCCACAAAGGTTGCACCGTCTGCTAAAGCTACTGCACCGGTTGCCCCCGCTGCACCAGCTGCTCCGGCAACGGGCGCTGCGCAAGCACCAACAACTTCCGCCACGATGCAATCTCCTGCGCCTCCTTCTAATGCACAAGCCGGAGGAGCGACATCTGTGGCCTCCAGTGCTGCCGCACAACAAGCCGAGAAAGCGGCTACTGAAACAGCCCAAGCAGCGGCAAAAGCAGCCGAGCAGGCTGCGAAGACAGAGAAGCTTCTCAAGGCAGGAAGAATTGCTGGTAAAGCAGCTATACCCCTTGCAGTTGTAACTGGTGCAGTGGAAGCTTCAGTAGGTGCGCGTGCTGGTGACCGCGAACGTGTGGCTAGCGCAATTGGGGGCACCGCTGGGGGCATCATTGGCGGTATGTTGGCCGGGGCCGCAACTGCTGCAGCAACCGGTGCTATCGTTGGTTCGGCAGTTCCTGGTATAGGTACCGTTGTAGTAGGTATCGTGGCCGGTGTCGGTGGTGGTATCGCCGGTGCTGTCGTGGGTGAAGAAGGGATAAAAAACTGGTCATGGGGAATCAATAAAATTGGTAATATTATCGGCAGCGATGATAAATTCCGCGACGCGATGAAGCAACTCGACCCCGAAACGCAGAAGCAGTTTGCCGGTGTAAAGGGCACACTAAGCCTTGATGATGTGCATGCGATCCTGAAGAGTGGCAAAATGGATAGTTTGTCACATGTCGACACGAACAAGGATGGCAAACTATCCGGCGACGAGTTGAAACAGGCCCTGCAGAAGGCGCGCACCGTATTCCTCGACAACCAGCTGACCATGCAACTGGCAACGTTAGAGTCCAAAGGCCTTGGCAAAGAACTTGGCGACAAGAACGGTAAATTGACCCTCGACGAGGTCAAGGCTGCCCTGAAAGAAAAAGGGGTCGATCTTGCGAAACTAATCCAGGGAGATCATCTCAATGCTAAAGCTCTAACAGAAGCACTTGCTATTGCCCCAACCCCCACAGCTAGATTGAGTAGGGAGTTGTAAGGCTGCCTTGTGTGTAGTAATAGCGAAGTTTCATTGATTAAGTAGTGTGGGGCTGCACCATTCATCGTTACCGGTGCAGCCCCAATTTATGTATAACTGAACGTAACTTACTCTCGTCCCGCAGCTGATTCTTTTTTATTAGGAAGCGAATTAGGAAGCGAGTTAGGAAGCGAATTAGGACCCGTTTGTTCTATGCCTTTATCTTTAGAATCGGGACCACAAACCTCAGATCCAAGTTTAACAAGGCCTTTAGCTGCGCCTCTAGCTTCTTTCAATGCGTCTGGTTTAATCGCGGGCATACGGTCATCAAAATTCGGATTTCCCTTCAACTCAGGCATGGGCGGCACATTCTTGGGAATAAACACACCTGGGGTTTGCTCGCTTTTATCAACTGTAGTTTCTTTTGTATCCTTTGTCATGATGGGCTCCTAAATGAGATGAAGTATGCAAAGAATAAAATATTTCCGTTAACATTTAGTTAATTTTGATCCTGCCTAGATAGTGTAGTCACGAGATAATAGCCCAAAAAGAACCGACTTATCCAGCGCAAATACGACAAAGAGCTCTATAAACTACGCCATCTGGTCGAGTGCATTCCTGCATCTCAAGCGCTGGCGAGGCATCGCCACCCGCTACGCCAAAAATACCGCTTCATTCCTTGCTGCCGCCCAGATCCGATGCATTGCCCTCTGGGCTATTATCTCGTGACTACAATATCTAGGATTGCTGCACCCAAAAATCAGCAGTTTAGAGCGAAATGCGTGGTTAGTAAGTATTTGTTAAGACTAATGTGGGATAGTGGCTGAAGCCCGGGATCAATGCTGACTTTAGAAAATAAAGGGCGGTGCATCAACATATTAAGTGGCTCTTCAGAAATATGACTATCGAGGAACTCATCAAATCAATTGTGCGGAAACCCGAATATTCTCACTTAGGTGTTATCCAATCGTTGGTCGATAGTAGTGGGAATATAAGGGCACCTCTATAAACTGGCGGCATAGATTCTGAGGATGTGTTATAAGGCTTG
>JBMOIY010000088.1:0-8715 GCA_049317085.1 Rickettsiales bacterium
TTGATCGCCAGTAAGATCACGCCGCTACATAATCGGGTTTATAGAGGTGCCCTGAATTCAAAGAATGAGAGTATCTGCTCACTTACTATTAACACCAGTGAAATTGCAAAGATAGCGCGTGCAGCAATAGAATCCACAAAGACAACACACAATAAGAGCGGAACCACAGTTTCAGCAGATGATATAGCGGCGATATGCTTTAAGAATTTGTCAGAAATCAAAGACAAAATCACGTTCAAACTCGATGAAAAACGCTTGAATGAAGCCTATGCAAAATTAAATGAACCCGGCTACGCGCCCGACCCTAAAATTTTCGTCAAGGGTGTTGAGTATAAACAACCAATGCAAGCATTTAAGCCAAATGGATATCTTGACCATACCCTGCCTAGCAGCTATCAGCACTCAAATAGACAACATCGAAATCGAACATCTTTCGCAGCTGGGGAAGAATACGCAACTTCCGCAGTCACCGGAGAAGGCACTACTCGAGCACGTGGCTAATCCGCACCCAAACGTGGATTACCTGATTCGCTTTACGGCACCGGAATTCAGCTCGCTATGCCCCAAAACCGGCCAGCCGGATTTTGCCCATTTTGTGATTGATTTTGTGCCACGCAGCTGGATTGTGGAGAGTAAATCGCTCGAGCTTTTTCTGCATTCCTTCCGCAATCACGGTGCGTTTCATCAGGATTGCTCCATCACTATTGCCAAGCGTATTATGGCGGCAATTGAGCCTGTTTGGCTACGCATCGGTGGCTATTGGTATCCCCGCGGGGGCATGCCGATTGATATTTTTTACCAATCCGGCGAAGCCCCCAAAGGCCTCTGGTTGCCCGAGCAAGGCGTGGTGAATTACAAGGGGCGTGGGTAGATTTAACTCAAAAACTATCATCAGCGTCATTGTGAGCGACCATCGAGAGTGCCGCAATTAAGTGCGATATGTAGTGAAGGTCTGGATTGCTTCGTCGCTAACGCTCCTCGCAATGACGGCTTTCACTATGAAAAACAATAAATCTATGGCAATGGTTAATATACCAACTTAACTGGTTATTTGGATGCTATGACTGCTTCGCTGCCACCGCTGATTCGTTTGGCCGTTAATCACCATGATCCCTTCATGGTTGCTTTGCGTGAGAATTTGATCCAGCAGTTGGTTCAAAAAACTCAGGAGGTGTTGCGTAACGATACTGCTGTCAGAGATGCGTTGCAGTCATCGGGTGTAAGTTCAGTAATGTTGGGTGGAAGCGCATCACTCGATACCCCTCGCCATCCTCAGGATATCGATCTTTATTTAGATGGGGAATATACCAACAATGATAAGGTAACTAACGATAAAAGACTTCAGGCAATGCGACTGCTTTTAGAGCGGGCTGCAGAGAAACTAAACGCAAAAGTAGATCATGTGTATGTTCGTGACGAAGCAAGCAAGGCTCCTGGCCTGCAAAAAATAACGCTTCAAGCCGTTTTTGCGCCACATGGAGAGGGTGAACAATCCCTTATGGCCGCCACTAAACAACCTGTGCATATGCCGTTTAAAATTGAAGTGCATCACGAGCGTGAAAAATTATTCCTTCCTCCTGTGGAATTAAAAGGCCATCGTGACGCCCATAGTTTACTAAAAGCTATCGATCCGCGTATGGTGGCATTGCAAAAGCTTAATCGGCTTTTTGATCCTTCCGACACACTCAAAGGAACGGACATATTGGATATCGCTCACTTGATTGACGAAGGTGTATTTAACCCCTCCGATCCCTTAATGCGAAAACTGGGAATCGCGGCGATGGCATCTGATGGCATGCTGCGCAGTCCTGTAAGTATGGATTTTCTTATCCCGCGCAACCGCGAAGATGAAGTTGCGATATTAAAACAAGATTTAGAGGTCAACATTTCACGAGAATTATTGGCTCAATATTCTGATGAGCAGCTCGCAAGAATGATTGAAAAAGTACGACAAGCAGTTCGGACACTTTATCCACTCAAGACAGCAGATGAAAGTTTGGTAAAGCCTATATTCTTTGAAGATGCGGTTTCCCTGATAGAAGGTGAAAGGCAATTTATTGAAGGTATTTTCAAAGGAAAAGCCCTTGGCGCTGGATCTCCAAAGGCACTTATTCAGACGAAGGCATTATTTAATGATACACAGCAACCACACGAGGAAGTGGTAAACCGTATCAAGCAAGACGCTGGTATATTAGCTGAAGTGGAACACACCAATCAACTCATTCGCGATGACTCTAAACGCCAAGTGAGTTAGAACCGCGCATCTTATTAAACTCTAAAGATTCATGCCTCGATTGTGCAAATTGGGTGTCGGAAATTTAGCTCCCACGCGGAGTCGAACCACTTTTGCAACCACCACTTCCGAAGTGGTGCCCCGGGCCGGACTCGAACCGGCACACCCGTGAGGATACAAGATTTTGAGTCTAGCGCGTCTACCAATTCCACCACCGGGGCACTCAAGCGCCGCACTATAGCCACGAATTTCGATTGGTCAACCGCAGGCTTGGTGCTATGGATGCGCCCATGCTGAGCTGCCGCAAAGATCCCGAAAAAATCGTCGCCATGGCTTCCATCCTTATTTTGGGTGGTGTTATCCCGCTCGCCGGTGCCCTCATTTCGCAATACAGTTTCGGCTTCAAACCCTGCCATTTCTGTCTGCTGCAGCGTTATCCCTACCTCATCGTCATCGCCGCAGGCGCGCTGTCACTGCTCGTCACCCGTGGCAACCTGAAATGGCGCGCCCTCGTCGCCATTGCCATCTACGCCCTGCTCACGACCGCAACCCTCGGCCTCATCCATACCGGCATCGAGGATAAATTCCTCACCTACACGGGGGGCTGCGTCGCTCAGGCACCGACGGATGGCTCCCTCGAAGCATTGCGCGCCGCGATTGCAAATGCGCCTATTGTGGCATGTGACCAAGCAACCGCCATATTCCTCGGCCTTTCGATGGCAACATGGAATGTCCTCTGGGCTATGTTTGTAATCATCCTCATCGCCGCCCAATACCGTTTCGACTGGAGGCGTTATGACGCTAAGCTATAAGCGCAGCCTGCCAGGTGATTTCACTCCCCGCAATCGTAACGCCGCCGCCCTACGTATCGACCATGCCGGTGAATACGGCGCCACCCGCATCTATGCCGGACAGCTTGCCATGCTGAAGAATCACGCCTGCGCGAGCGAGCTCAAACACATGGCGGCGCAGGAAGATATCCATCTTGCCGCCTTTAACAAACTGCTGCCAGAACATAAAGTGCGACCAACCGCCCTGCTTCCCATCTGGCATATCGGTGGCTGGCTTCTGGGTGCCACTACCGCCTTGCTGGGCGCCAAAGCTGCTATGGCCTGCACCGTTGCGGTCGAAGAAGTCATCACACAACATTACAATGAGCAACTCAACAACGGTACCGTCGATACAAGCATTGCCCCCACCATCGCGAAATTCCGCGACGAGGAAATGGAACACCACGCCATTGGCCTGAAGAACGATGCTGAGGATGCGCCACTTTACGCATCGCTCACCGCCACCGTTCGTGGTATTTGCAGAGCCGCGATTTGGCTAAGCGGCAGAATTTAGAGCTAAATATTCCAGAAAATACGCTCCTTAGATAGTGCGCCGCACCATCGAATTATTGCATAAACCCTAATTTTTGTCGTGAATTGACAACTTTTTTATGCTACGGCTAACGCTTCAGGTGCAAATTTTTACATCAGATAAAATACCCTGAAAGCTGCTGTAGGCTGAATCACAAGACGGAGGGCAAGTCATGGATAGTACCTATCTGGATAGTGAAGTTCTTGGTGAGCCAACGCTCGACGAAGTCTTCGCCGATCCCATCATTCGGTTGATCATGAAGCGTGACGGCGTGGAAGAACATGACATGCGCGGCACCATAGACCGCGTGCGCAATGCTTACAAAAACCTGACAAAAACCCAGTAATTACCATCGCGAGCAGGGGGTATTCCGAGGGCTAGCGACGGCTCGGGTGCGCTGGTTAGTACCTACAACAATGCGAAGCATCTAAAAGCGTCACACAATCTTCACACTTGAGTACGACCATTTTGCTATAATGGAACCATGCGCATTATCCCGACCCTTGCCATCCTCGCTATTGCCATGTCAGCCTCGGCCTGCAGGCCTTTGAGCCTCTACATGGTGCAGCCTGCAGGTCCTCCGGAATACAAACTCGGCTGGGAAGATGGCTGCGATTCCGGTCTCTCCGCCCAAGGGGGCATGGTCGCCAAAGCCGCCTACGGCTTCAAGAAACGCCCGGAATTCTACGACAACTCCCTCTATACCGCCGCGTGGAACGAAGGCTTCACCTATTGCCGCTTCTCGCTCGACCCCGTCGACAAGTCGCAGTGGTTTAACTAGTCGTTGCTTGCTTTGGTTTGGTCTACTGACCAACCCTGCGCGCCGCTTCTCGGGCTCATGGCTGGCTCACCCTGTTCGCTCACAGCATAAACCGGCGATTGCAATTTTTGCGCGCACAGGTTTTAACCACGCCCATGGCCCTCATCAAAACCATCGCACTTTTCGTCGTCACCGCATGGGCAGCCCTCATCGCCTATGATAGCCTGTTCCCCCCCATCTCAACGCTGATGGCCGCGCGGGTCCTTACCTTTCGTCATGTGGAGCGCCAGTTTGTTCCACTGAATCGCATCTCGCCCCATCTCGTGCGAGCCGTCATCGCAGCAGAAGATGGGCGCTTCTGCGATCATCATGGCATCGACTGGAACGCGATGCGCCATGTCGTGAATGATGTCGTAGTCGACGACGATGCATCGCATGGTGGCTCCACCATCACCATGCAGACCACAAAAAATCTTTTTCTGTGGATGGGCTATTCCTATTTACGCAAACCCATCGAAGTCCCCCTCGCCCTCATCCTAGACGCCGCATGGGGCAAGCGCCATACCATGCAAAGCTACCTCAATGTGGCCGAGTTCGGTCAGGGCATCTTCGGGGCCGAAGCCGCCGCCCGCCACTATTTTAGCAAACCCGCGAGCGCCCTTACCTTGCGCGAAGCCTCCCTCCTCGCCGCCACACTGCCTAGCCCACGCCGGCGCAGCGCCTCGCGCCCCACCCCTTCCGTCAGCCGCTACGCCAACCAGATCGCCGCCCGCGCCAATTATGTTACAAGCTCTTGCGTGTACTAAACCAAAGTAAAATGGCTGATAATTAGCCGTACGTAGCGCTTCACGACGCGAGCCGGAACCGAAGGCTAACGAGATGGGAGCGGAGCGATGGGAGGCTCGCTCCCTTGCGGCGATAGCCGCTAACTAAAAACTACGAAGCGCGCACTACTTCCAGCATCGCGCGGTTACGACCCGCGCCCTTCGCGACATACAGTGCTTCATCCGCACGCCCGATTAGGCTGCTCGACGAATCGGAGGCAGGGCGAAACGCGGAAACACCGATGGATACAGTGATGACACCGAAATTCTCACCCGTCGTTTTGCGCTTGAGTTCCTTGCTGGCGATGGATTTGCGAATCGCTTCAGCCACCACCATCCCGCCCGTAATCGGCGTTCTCGGCAGGATGACGGCGAATTCTTCACCGCCGAATCGTGCCACGCAATCCATGCCCTTGAGCGTGTCGGTCAATGTTTTTGCAACAATTTTCAGTACTTCATCGCCAATCAAATGCCCGAAATTATCATTAAAGTGCTTGAAGTGATCGATATCGATCATCAGCAACGTCAGCTCGAATTCTTCCGTCTTCGCCGCCAGCAATGCTTCATTCAAGCGCTTGTCGAATGCCTTACGGTTGAACGTTCCGGTCAGGAAGTCACGTTCTGCTTCCGTCATCGCCCGCGCCAGATTCTCGCGAAGGTCGGCGATTTCCTGCTGCGCCCCGGCGAGTCGCGCCGTCATGGTCTCGCTGGAACTCTGCATCGATTCCGCACCCTGCATCAACCTCGTCGCCAGCATGCGCACCACATCCTCGCTCGCGCCATCATCCAGGCTTTGCAATTGCTGGGACACTTCCTGGCTCAGCGCATTTGTCTGCCCCGCGAACGCATTCACGTTCTGCATGATGTCCGACAGCACGCGCTTCGCATTCGCCGCCGTGTCCTGCATAACAAGCGCCTGCGGCGCAGCGATATAGGTATTGTAAAGCTTTTCAAGGAATTCTTCCGTGAACGGCTCCTTATCCGCGACCCTCTTGTCGATGGCCTTAATAATGCCTGACGGTTGCCCCGCTGCACAGGTGAAGAACACACTGTAATTTTGCGGTGTCGGCAGCACGCGCAACGAATTCATCATCGCCATTGCGCGCTCACCGTAAATAGCGGCTTGCGACATAGCTTTGACAGGGGAGGCGCTCGAGACCTTAGACGCAGTGGACATAGAAACTAACTTTACGCTTTGTCCATCCGGCGTCAAGTAATTTCCGCTGCTTTTTCACAGTTTATCTTGCAAATAGCGATCCGCATGGCAAAATCGTGACGCTTCAACCATCCGTTGAAAAAGGCCTTTCAGGTGAGCGATTCGACCCCAGTGCGACCTACCAGTGTTTCTATCCCCGGCATCGGCGAGTCCATGGCCCGTCCGAAGGTGCTGCGCCGCCCCGCGCAATTCTCGAAAACCTATATTCCAAGCCGCCTGCCAACCCCCATCGCCCCGAACCTCGCCGCACCAGACCCCGCACCCGTCGCCCCAATCCAGCGTTTGTGGCAGGACGATGGCCGCTTCGCTATAACGCTGTTCATTATTGTCGTGCTGGTCAACGTCGCCGTCACCTCCTGGCTTTCCACCATGGAGCATCTCACCATCACCATGCCATCAGCCACTTCCACCATTTCCGGGACGGATGAATCACCGGACGATACTACCGTCCATATCCTAAACGAATCCTCCGACACCGAATCGGACCAATAGATGCGCATAGCCATTCGTAGCGGGTCGGGTGCCGTCAACCGCGTCCTCACTGCCATCATCGCCCAGTCCGGCCACCACTTCACCACAATTGCGACAGAGGCCGACTTGCTTATCGACGATATGTTGCACCCCGTTAGTAAACCCACCCCGAACATCACCACGTTGCAACTTGTCCACGAAGGTAGCCACACGGATAGCACCCTACCCTGCCCCTTCCGCCCGCAATCACTCATCCAGCGGCTGATGATGCTTACCACCACCCAATCCATGCCCCTGGCCAATGGTTGGTCGCTCGACATCCAGGCCCGCGCCTTGACGCATGCCACCAGCAGCCTCACCCTCACCGAAAAGGAATGCGCCCTGCTCAAACACCTCGCAAGCAGCCACCCACAGGCCCTCACGCGCGATGACCTGCTAGAGAAAGTCTGGGGCATGGCAGGCGATGTTGATACCCACACGCTCGAGACCCATATCTACCGCTTGCGCACAAAACTTGAGCCATTGAGTCCCTCAGCGGGCGATATCATCACCGAGAACGGGGCCTATCAGCTGGCCCTCTAGCCACCGTTTCGCTTGTCTTTCCGCCAAAAACCACGTACAAGCCGCGCCATGTTACAGCCCATCGAAAAAGCCGCCGATACCGCCGCCGATACCGCCGAGAAACTCGCCCAAAAAGCGAACCTCGTCGGCCTCACCCGCGCGCAGATGAAGGACACCGTCACCGCACTCGGTATCGAAGGCTTTCGCGCAAACCAGATGTGGCAAGCCATGTACAGCAAAGGCGTCACCGATTTCACCCAGATGACCAACATCAAGAAGGAGACGCAAAACCTCCTCACCCAGAATTTCTCCATCGCCCGCGCAGGTGTCTCGCGCAACGCCGTGTCGTTCGATCAAACCCAGAAATGGCTCCTAAAATTCGCCGACGGCAATGAAGTGGAGACAGTCTTTATTCCCGATAGCAACCGCGGCACGCTCTGTGTCTCCTCCCAGGTCGGCTGTACCCTCGCCTGCACCTTCTGCCACACCGGCACCCAGCGCCTCGTGCGTAACCTCACTCCCGGCGAGATCGTCACGCAAGTATTGGTCGCCCGCGACGGCCTTGGCGAATGGCCGGGCGCGACACCCACCAACGCGCGCACCAAAACCCAAACCCACGGCATCACCGAACGCAAAACCGTTAAAGAAACACCTGACCGGCAATTAACAAATATCGTCTTCATGGGCATGGGCGAGCCGATGTTCAATTACGACAACGTCGTCAGCGCCATCCGCATCCTGATGGATTCCGACGGGCTCGCGTTGAGCAAACGCAAAATCACCGTCAGCACCTCGGGCGTCGTCCCCCGCATCCGCGATCTCGCGAAGGATGTCGGCGTCAACCTCGCCATCTCGCTGCACGCCGTGACAGACGAACTGCGCGACGTCATCGTCCCCATCAACCGCAAATACCCGATCGCCGAACTACTCGATGCCTGCCGCGACTATGTCGCGCTCGTCCCTTCCCGCCGCATCATGTTCGAATATGTCATGCTCAATGGCGTGAATGATTCACCCGAGGACGCGCACAAACTGGTAAAACTACTGGAAGGCATCCCATCGAAGGTGAACCTCATCCCCTTCAACCCATGGCCCGGCGCAGCCTATACTTGCTCATCCAACAACCGCATCCATGCCTTCGGCCGCATCCTCATCGCCGCCGGTATCGCAAGCCCCATCCGCAAAACCCGCGGCGAAGACATCATGGCCGCCTGCGGCCAGCTCAAATCAATGAGTGATACCAAAGCAACTAAGTAACATTACAATGTAAGTATGGGAAATTGGTGAG
>JBMOIY010000089.1:0-8624 GCA_049317085.1 Rickettsiales bacterium
CATTGCTCATTACGCTGCCTCCTTCTTGCTGCTTATCTGGCGTGTGATCTCGGCGAGAAGGGCTTCACGGTCGGTCTTGAGGATGAGCGCATCCATTCCGACTTTGTTGCCGCGCTGCTTGAAGATGTCGTTTACGGTGGAGGTGAAGGCGATGATGGGCATGCGGGCGTAACACGGATCCCGGCGCAATTGAGCGGTGAGTTCGAAGCCATCCATCTCCGGCATCTCGATATCGGTGACGACGATGTCGAATTCGTTGCTCTTCTTACCGGTGATCTCAAGCGCCTCATGCGGGGTCGCCGCTTCGGTGACAATGTAGCCAACATCAGACAGGAACGGCACGATGAGCTTGCGGAAGAACATGCTGTCCTCGACCAGCAGCACTTTGATGCCGGTAACCTTGGTCGCGGTATTGCCCAGATGGGTAAGGTCGTTCACCAGATCCTTCAGCAGGTAGCCGACATCGACGACATCGGTCGTTTTGCCCATAATGACGATGCTGCCGAGGAAATGCTCCTCGGGCGCGGTGAGCTTGATGCTGAGCGGCGCTTCGATAATGTCTGTAATGGAATCAACCACAAGGCCGAGCGTGCGGTTGTCGTAGGTGAAGACGATGACATCGAACTCACCGCTGGTCGGGATTTCCATCTCCGGCAAGGCTTGTAGACGCATAAGGTCGCCGCGGTATTGCACCACATAGTCCTTGCCCGAAAGTTCGACGATGCCGGCGTCGATGACTTCGAGGCGGGAAACGAGTTCGAGCGGCACTGCTTTAGGTGCGCCAGGGCCCGCCTTGAACACCAAGAAGCTTGCAAGTTTTTCTTTTGCCATGGCGTTGGCGTTGGCATCCGCTTCGTCTTTCGGTGAGGTGTCGCGGTTACCGAAGGATTTTGCCAGACCATTCGGGTCGAGGATCATGATGACGCTGCCATCGCCGAGAATGGTGTTGCCGGAATAAACCTCGATACCGCCAAGCACAGGGCTGACGGGTTTGACCACGATTTCCTCGGTATCATAAATTTTATCGAGGATCAGGCCGAAATCCGTCGCGCCGATGCGCAGGACTGCGACATAGCCATCCGATTCGAATTCTTCGTCATCGGGGTCGGCTTCCAGCACGGGTAATTCAAGGATATCACGCAGATTCATTAGCGGCAGTAATTTGTCGCGCAAGCGCAGGACGGAGGATTGATTGATGCTTTCGATCTTGTTCTCAGATTCGCCGCCGACGCGCACGAGTTCGACCACGTTCAGCTGCGGCACAGCGAAGCGCTGCTTCGATGTTTCGACCAGCAGCACGGATACGATGGCAAGCGTTAGCGGAATCTTGATGTGGAAGGTCGAGCCCTTACCCATCGCCGAGGTGAGCGACACAGTGCCGCCGATCTTCTCGATGTTGGTGCGCACCACGTCCATCCCCACCCCGCGGCCGGAGACGCTGGTTACTTTCTCCGCGGTGCTGAAGCCTGCCGCGAAGATATATTGCATGATCTGCTCGTCGGACATGCGCTCGAGCTCAGGCTCGGTCGCGAGGTCTTTTTCAAGGATCTTCTGCTTGATACGATCGAGGTTGAGGCCGCGCCCGTCATCCTTGATCTCGATGATGATATGGCCGCCTTCGTGGAAGGCGCTCAGGGTGACGGTGCCGGTCTCGGACTTGCCGCCGGCGACGCGATCGGCGGGCTGTTCGAGGCCGTGGTCGCAGGAGTTGCGCACCATGTGTGTGAGCGGATCCTTGATCATTTCGAGGAGCTGGCGGTCAAGCTCGGTTGCCTCGCCAATCATTTTTAGTTCGATCTTCTTGTTCAATTCCATCGACAGGTCACGGATGAGGCGCGGGAATTTGCTCCAGGCATTGCCGATGGGCTGCATACGCGTTTTCATCACGCTTTCCTGCAATTCCGTCGTGATCTGCGATAGCTGTTGCAGCGGGCCTTTCAGCTCGCGCTCGTCCCGGTGGCGGACGACCTGCAGCAACTGGTTACGCGTAAGCACCAACTCGCCGACCATCTGCATCAGATTCTCCAGCACGTCGATATTCACGCGGATAGTCTGGTTCGCGCCACCGCCGCCACCCTCCTTGGCTTCGGTGTCGAGGCCCTGCTTGATGGCTTTTTCCTTCGCCTGCTGCGAAATGGCGGGTGCTTTCGGCGCGGCGGCGGGCGTTGGCGCTGCTGTTGCAGCGGGCGCAGGTGTCTCTTCTATCGTCAGGTAGGTGTCGGGCGCCTTGGTGAAATCCATCCCGCCTTCGAGGGTGGAGACGGCGCTGGCGAAGGCGCGCTCCAGTTCATCCATTTCCGCCGAGGAGGTTGAGGAAACGATCTTCATTTCGTCGGGTGAGAACATCCCGTCGAGGCGTGGCTCCTCAAATTTCTCGACGACCGCAGCAGAGGCTACGGGCGTACCGGCACCGGAGGCGCCGTTGCTATCGGCAAACGCGTTCAGGCGCAGTTTGAGGTCCGTGTCCTCGCCGTCCGGCTCGCGGCCATTCTCCGAAAGATATTCGATAAGGGTCTTGATGCGGTCGATGGCTTCGAGCACGATGGAAATGGCGTCGGGCGTAACCACGATGGCGCCATCGCGGATTTTGCCGAGCACGTTCTCGCCCGCATGCGCCACGGATTCAAGGCGCGGCAGGCCGAGGAAGCCGCAGGTTCCCTTGATGGTATGCACGAGGCGGAAAATATTCCCAAGTATCCCCTGGTCGTTGGGGTTCTGCTCCAGCTTCACCAGCTCGAGGTCGAGCACGGCGAGGGATTCCGAGGTTTCGGTTATGAATTCACCAATCAGATCATCCATGAAATGAGGTTCCCTGTGCGACGTGAGATAGCCAAATTATTCTTATTAGTGTTTTTTTCCATCATACACGCAGGGGCTGAAATGAAAAGCGCAATGACACAACCTATCGCGTGCCTAACAGTTTTCTTTTGTAGTGTTGCTTTGAATACAGACTATGCCTTTACGACGCGTTCGCCATGGCCATTTGTGGTTGGGTCAGGCGGATGGTTAAGGTGCCGCCATCAACGTTAAAGGCGACATTGGCGCGCAGTTCCTGCGCCAGTTGCATGGCAAGGAAGGGCTGGGCGGTCTTGGGCGTCAGCGACACATCGTCCGACGTGTTATTGAGAATGGCTGTGGTGTCGGTGTCGAGTTTAATAGTCTCGCCAGTAACGCTGATATCGATCTGTTTCTCGCCATCCTCACCGAGGGCCACACGTACGGAGAGTGTGCCACCGCGGATGGCGCTGCCGCCAGCGATGATGAGGAGATTAAGCAACAGTCGCGACATTTTCTGGCTGATGGCAACACCCGAAGCGTCCGTATGGCTATCGGGCCAGTCCACCTTGATCTTGGTACCGGAGAAGAAATCGACAGTGATCTTCTTTTTCTCGGCAAGGGACGATTCCCCCGACTCGCCGACGCGGCCATAGGCCTGGCGGTAGAACATGAGGCGGTTCACGGCTTCGTGGGCGCTGCTGAGGATGAGTTGCACGGCTTCGTTCTGCATATCGAAGCCTTCTTCGTCGAGGAACTCCACGCCATTATTGACCGCGCCGATGGGGCCGGTGAGGTCATGGCACAGACGGGTCGCGATCATTTCCGCCAGTTTGGTGTCGTGGTTCATCAATCCTACTCCTTGGTGCCGCCGCGTTTGGAGGCATTACTTATAGCAGTCTTCCACCCTGAAGACTACACCTGAACTCTAAACAATTCGTTAAGCTGCTGGAAATAAAACCGCTTCAATTAGCGAAGCGAGGCCGTGCATGGCCACCATATGGGCCTCCTGCACATGGGCGGTGATAAGAGACGGTACAATAAAGATAAAATCCGCTTCAACCGGGTCTCCTTTTTTCAATTTTTCCCCGGAAAACAGTACGGTAATCATAGCTTTTTTCTTTGCAGAATCGAGCGCCCTAAGCACATTCGGGCTTTTACCCGAGGTTGAGAGGGCAATGAGCACATCGCCCGCCTGCCCGAGGGCTTCCACCTGACGGGCGAAGATGTAATCGTAGTTATAATCATTGGCCACGGCGGTGATGATTCCCGTATCCGCTGAGAGGGCGATGGCGGGGAGTGCCCGGCGGTCATTCACGTACCGCCCGACGAACTCGCCGGCGATATGCATGGCGTCACAGGCGCTGCCGCCATTGCCGCAGAACAGCAGCTTCTTGTCATTAGCGATTGCTTTCGAACAAACTTCCGCCAGCGCTACAATCTGGTCGCCGGATTGGGTGAGGAAACCGTCCACAGCAGCGCGGTGGTTATCGGCGATGGTTTTCAGGGTTGGGCTCATGGGTCTTTATTTCCTTTTTTATTATCATTCCCTTTTACCCCTCTCCCCTCGCGGGAGAGGGTTGGGTTAGGGGGGTGGTTCAGTTAGAATCATAGAAGCAAAACACTTGTGACGCAGCCCCCTCACCCTCCTCACTGCGCGAGGTCCCCTCCCTCTCCCGCAAGGGGAGAGGGAATTCTTATGCCCTCAGCCCAGCAATGTTCTTCGCATATTCCGCTGCATTGCCGGTAAACACGGCTGAGCCCGCAACCAGCACATTGGCCCCTGCTGCAATCACTTCTTTCGCCGTCTTCTGGTTCACACCACCATCAACCTCGAGCATGATATCACGGCCTGTGGCAATAATCATCCGGCGCACATTCTCGATTTTCTTCAATTGGCTCGGGATGAAGCTCTGCCCGCCGAAGCCGGGGTTTACGGTCATCAGCAAAATCAGGTCTATCTCACCCATCACATAGTCCAGCGCGGATTCATGCGTCGCGGGGCAGATGGTCACGCCCGCTTTCTTGCCGAGTGATTTGATAAGCGCCACGGCGCGGTCTAGATGCGGCGTAGCTTCGGCATGCACGGTGATGATGTCCGCTCCCGCCTTGGCAAATTCGGGAATCAGGTCGAGGCATGAGATCATCAAATGCACGTCGAGCGGCAAATGCGTGTGGGGCTTTATGGCCTTCACCACTGCCGGGCCAATCGTCAGGTTCGGCACGAAATGCCCGTCCATCACATCGACATGGATCAAATCCGCGCCCGCATTAGTCACGGCGGCCACTTCCTCGCCCAGACGAGCGAAATCGGCGGAGAGGATGGAGGGGGCGATCAAAGTTTTGAGCGTCATGCTGTCGCAATAGCAGTGGCAGGGGTGCGTATCAACCACAACTTCATACGCTTACTTGAATAAACGCTATTTTTCTTTATATTTCCTCTCATGCATCAATCGCCAGTTAAACAGCCTATTACGACTCATCACGCTTTCAGCCTCGTTGAGCTTTCTATCGTTCTCGTGATTCTCGGCCTACTGGTCGGTGGCATCCTCAGTGGACAAGCGTTGATCCGCGCTTCCGAACTACGCAGTGTTAGTACCGAACAACAGCGCTACTTCACCGCAATCCAAACATTCCGGGATAAATATCTATGCCGGGTGATATGGCCAATGCCACCTCCTTCTGGGGAGCGGCCGATGGTAATGACGGCCTTGGCGTAGACTGCTACACGGCAGTCACTACCGTTACTGCAACTTGCAATGGAAATGGGGATGGAAACATCAATCTTTATGGTGAAGTGTATCGTATGTGGCAGCATCTTTCTAATACCGGGCTAGCCGAAGGCGCATTCCGTGGCTTCGTATCGCCGTTAAACGCCACGACGCCACCTACCCTCGGGCAAGATGTACCGCGCAGCAAAATGGGCAATGCGTATTGGACAGCAGCGCGGCTGAGCCAGCTTTTCACTTCCAGCTCCGAAGTCGGGTATACCGACCTGCCCGATGTTTGGTCGAATTACCTTTTTTTCACCGGCATCAATACCGGATACTGGATTAGCGGGAACATTCTCAAACCCGAGGAAGCATGGAATATCGATACTAAGATGGATGACGGGCGCCCGGCCTTCGGTAAAATGAGAGCTAATATCAACTGCGCTACCGGCAATACCAGTACTGCTACCTATAATATCGGGGTCAGTACCGTTAGTTGCCCGATAGTCGGATTCATGCTCTAGCCTTGCTCGGCCATAAACATATTAGTCAGGCGCATCAAGTGCACTTGATACCCTTACTGGTCATAATGTAAGATTTACGGGTACATTTTATTCCGTGGACGCTACTTCCCGGTGCGCGTGGGCTGGATTAGCTTAGGAAGTTCAGGCCCGCACAATGTTACATTTGCACCCAAATGTTACAATTTTTATTCGCGCACAGGCTTAATGTATTGAATAAAATAGGTTGTTTGGCAAGGCATGTAACATTACCGCGCCCTCATGAAGCAGACGGCGAAGAAGCCATCCATCCCACCTTTGTCGGCCAGGGTGGCCGGGGTGGTGCGCAGGTAGCCAGCGGAAGTAAAATACTCGAGCGGGATAGCATTCTCCCAACCCCTCCCTTGAGGGGGAGTCAAATCCGCTTGCGGATTTGTTGGGGGGAGCGGCGGTTCTCCAAAGCCTGCGGCATCTGGAGAGTCTGCCCACCCACGGCATTGCAAGGGCAATGCCCGCTCCCCCTCGAGGGGGGAGCAGGTAATTAGACTCGCATCGTTCGTTGCTTCGAGGAACCATTGCGCCTGCTGTTCCCCCTCCTCGGGCTCCAGCGAGCAGACGCAGTAGACCAGTTTGCCACTAGGTTTCAGCCATTCCCATGCGCGCGATAGCAATGCGCGTTGCAGGGTGGCCATTTCGGCGATCTCTTCTTTCTTCAGGATCTGCACCACTTCCGGATGGCGGCGCCAGGTGCCGGTCGCGGTGCAGGGCGCGTCGAGCAGGATGGCGTCGAAGGGCTCGGCAGGCTGCCATGTCATCGCATCATCGACCACTACTTCGACCTCGCAGTTCAGCCGCGCCATGTTATCGCGCAGCAGCCGCATGCGCGCATGCGAGCGGTCGAGCGCGGTGACGCGGGCCCCTGCCCTTGCGAGTTGTGCCGTCTTGCCGCCGGGTGCGGCGCAGGCATCTAGCAGGCGCAGGCCTTTTACCTCACCCAGCAACCGCGCGGGATAGCTGGCGGCGATGTCCTGAATGAAGAAGGCTCCCGTATCGTAGCCGGGGAGTTCTTCGACGGGTGGGTGTTCACCGCGGATGCGCAGCATCTGTGAGTCGAGGCGCTCTGCCCCCTCCATATCGGCCATGCTGTGTATATCGAGCGGGGCGCGCTGTGCGGCGATGTCGCAGATGGTGGCAACCGCAGCAACGCCGTACTGCTTTTCCCAGCGGTTGCGCAGCCATTGGGGCAGGTTCTTGGTCGCGGGGCGCAGCGTTGGTTTGTCTGCGGCCATCTTCTGCAGCACCGCATTCACGAGGCCGGAAAGTGCGGCATCTTTGCCCTTTTTCACGAGGGCGACGGTCTCGTTCACCGCGGCATGAGCAGGCGTGTCGAGGAACAGCAATTGCGCAGCACCAAGGCGCAGGGCGTTGCTGACCGCAAGGCGTTTTACGGGCAGCGGTGTTTCAAGAAAATTCGCGATCGCCGCATCCAGCTGGCCGAGATGCTGGAGAGTCGTCAGCGCCAGTAGTATAGCAAAGCGTTGGTCGGCAGCCTCACCGCTCATCGGCGCGCGGGCGAGCGCTTCATCCACCGTCAGCGCTCCGCCGAGCACGAGGTTCAGTAATCCCTGCGCCTGTGCGCGGGCATTCAGCACGGGTTTTACATGGTAGTTGGGCTTGGCAGGTTTGGTCATGTCCTGCACATGACAGCAACTGCGTATAGTTGCAACCCTCGCGAATTGCGCTATATACAAGGTTATGGATGATCCAAAACAGCCTGAGTTGACCTCGGAAGCTGCCGCGCCAGCGGTCGAGCCTACAGAAACTGCGCCCACCCTGTCCCGCCTGCGGCTTGAACCTACGCGCTATGGCGATTGGGAACTCAACGGCAAATGCGTCGATTTCTAAGCTTCGCGCCACCCGCGCCCTTCCCTCAAGAAAAAACTCGCATCCCCTCTTGACGTCACCTGATGATTCGCGTAATCGAACCTCCTGTTTTTTTACGCGTGGGGATGTAGCTCAGTTGGTAGAGCGTCTGCTTTGCAAGCAGAATGTCGCAGGTTCGATTCCTGTCATCTCCACCATTTTCCCTTATATTTACCATAAATAACAGAGACATGTGGCAGGGTTGCCGCCATCATCCCACAAACCATCCCACAAGCAAAGCGCGGATGGAGGCGCGCAGTGTTTCGGTCATCTTGGTTAGCGTCGCGCGCACTGTATCATCGACTTGCTCTACGGGAGTGCAGATAACTTTGTAAATCGGATCGGGAGCAATCACCAAATTGAGCATAAAAACCTTTCAGATATATTTGTACTAACGCTGTTTATACCGCCGCAGCAAATTTTCCATCCACGCAGAAATCGACGTGGCTGAACACATGTGATTCTTTAGCATTGTCGGTCAGATGCATTCGCTTGAACTCAACCGTTTCTGCCACGATATAGACACTCCAATGCCCATCCTTGCCTTTCACAGGTTTGTTCTTTTGGAACGCTTCAACCGAGAATAATCCGACATTCACCCCATCCGGATTGCGCGCGGAGAAGTAAGTGAACAGTTCTATCCCCGACTTGCGCATGCGTGTGCCGAACGCCTGCGAAGCAGCATACGATGTTGGGTGGCTTAATGCATCACGAT
>JBMOIY010000090.1:0-8620 GCA_049317085.1 Rickettsiales bacterium
AAAGCCTGCGTGAAAAACGAAGTCATCGATGCATTGGCGGAGGCACCCCTGCCCGGATTGCCACTTAGCCTTAAAAAACCCGCGACTGATAATGGCCAGAAAAAAGGCAACGAACGCCAGTAGCGCCTATTTCAATTGAATGAAGAGCGCAGATCCAGTCGCAAACGCGCACTGCACACGGGTATGGTTGTTTTCCATCCAGAGGTCGGCAGCAACATGCGGGCCGTCCCCAAACGCCCACTGGTAGTCATCGATGATGATCCAGCCCCCCGGCTTGACCCGTGGCATCCATAATGCGATATCGCGCGTGACCGCATCCAGCGCATGGTTGCCGTCGATATGTAGCAAGGCAATCTCACCCGTGTACGTAGTTGTACCGAAGGACTGCGTCGTGACGGTAAATCCCGGCACATAACGTGGCGCCACATCCACCGCATTGGCGCGCACATAATTGACCGCACCCCCACCACTGAACGCAAATAGATTAAGGATAAACCCCGTGAACGCCGACTCGAAATCCAGCATCCGCGCGACATCGTTCACATGCTCATCCACCCCCGGCTGAATCGCCCCGTCATTCGTCCACGGGTCGATACAGAGCAGGTTGCCGGTAGGGTAATGCTGGTTGAGCATCGCCAGCATCATCGCTGAACGCCCCCAGAACGTGCCGATCTCCACCATATCCCCCTGCGGGCAACTGCGGGCGACTTCAATCATCGCGAGTAGCTTGTCATCGTTCGATTGCCCCTCGGCGCGCAACGCATGGATTATCAGCGACGTTTTTTGCAGGGTGGAAAGTGCGGGAGCCTGCGCGCGTGCATCCAGCACCAGCGGTAGCTCCTCATATTGCTTCACCCGAGCCAACACCGAATTCTGGTGCTCCGTCGAACGCCGCGCGAATTCCTCCACCACTAGTTCCACCTGCAAATCGCCGCGTGCCGCCATCGACTTGAGGTGCTGGCCAATCGCTGTATGCGGGCAGTAAACAGCGGTAATACCATGTTCGGCAATGACCCGAAGCAACTCCGCCTTAAATTCCGGCGCATTCACCAGCGGCAAAAACGTCCAATGCTCATAGAGGGAGATGGACGCATCGTTAACGATGGAAGAAGCGCCGACCACACCATTCCTGGCGCGCGTGAGGGTGGACATCAGGCTCAACGATTCAGGCATCCCACCCGGGAAAAGCAGATAACGCGACGGGGTTTCGGCCACGCTAGCTCGCGCTCATCCATGGCCGCTCAGCCTGCATCTTCGCTTCGTAGGCCTTGATATGCGCGGCCTTCTCGAGCGTGAGGCCGATATCGTCGAGCCCGTTCATCAGGCAATGCTTGCGGAAGGGGTCGATCTCGAACGTGAACTCATGGTTACCAGCCGTTACTGTCTGGCTCGGCAGGTCCACCGTGACGTTGTTGCTGGCGGACTGCGCATGCTGGATCAGCGTGTCACACGCATCCCGTGGCAACACCACCGGTAGGATGCCGTTCTTGAAGCAGTTATTGTAGAAAATATCCGCGAAGCTTGGGGCGATCACGCAGGTGATGCCAAAATCCGCCAACGCCCATGGCGCATGCTCACGGCTCGACCCGCAACCGAAATTCTCGAGAGCGATGAGGATTTTCGCGTTCGTGTAGGGCTCGCGATGCAGCACGAAATCATCGATCTTCTTGCCCTCAACGGTAAAGCGCATCTCGTAAAACAGACCTTCCTTCAAGCCGGTGCGCTTGATGGTTTTCAAAAACTGCTTCGGGATGATCATATCCGTGTCGATATTCTGGATAGGAAGCGGCGCCGCGATAGCGGAAAGAGTCGTGAATTTCTGCATGGTCTCCTCTTGGTCTTAGCTCAAACCGAACGGGTCATTCTTCGGATCAAGTGAAATGTTCTTGCTCGTATCCGCATGTTTGGTCGGATAATAGGGCTGAATTTTCTCTGATGCTTTGCGCGCTTTGTACGAAGAAATCAAGTTCTTTAGCCATGAAAGCATACATACTCCTAAGCTTGAGGTGGAAGACGGACAACCCGTGTACCACAGATAAAATCATGTGGCGCGCATTTTTCACGGCTATAGAAAATCGTAATATTTCCAAGACCTAGCGGCAGCATCGCCAGGCCGCTCGTCACGTGGCGCAGGGTCGATTGCAGCCAGTTCAGCTTCTCGCCTTGCTTGGTCACGACCTTCATCCCCAGCCAATGCTTGCCCGGTGTCGCCTGCCAATCACTTATCACAAACAGGATATTGTAGACCGCTGACGTGACTATGAGCAGGATAGTATCGATCGGGATCATGGACCCGCCAAGCATCGAATCCTTCAACGACTGTCGCACCATCGCCATCCTCTCGGGCGTGACTTGCCCGGTCTGTAAGGCGAGCACCAGATCGCTGATCTTCTGGAAATCCTCAGGCGTCTGCGCCATAGCGCTGCCCGGCAACACCATATCCAGCAGCCACGCGATGATCACCACGAATGTCGCGTCGATGCCATACGCGTTGAAGCGCCGCCAGAAACCGGCATACACGGGGGCAGGGAGAAGTGGTGTGAGGTCATCCATTGCGCGCCACTATACAACATGGGGGCGTGTTGAAAAGCCCTAGTCGCGAGGCTTGCGGAACGGCTTGCCGCCGCGTGGCTTGTCGCCATAGGGCTTTTTGTCACCGTAGGGTTTCTTATCGCCGTAAGGCTTCTTATCACCGTAAGGTTTCTTGTCGCCGTAAGGCTTTTTTTCACCATAGGGTTTGCGCTCGCCACGGTCGCTGCCGCCATCACGCGGTTTGTATTCGCGACGAGGGCGCTCTTCCCCGCCATCGCGTGGTTTATATTCGCGGCGCGGGCGATCCTCGCCACCATCGCGCGGTTTGAATTCACGGCGTGGGCGGTCGCTGCGTTCCGCGCGCTGCTCGCGTTCCGCGTTCGCTGCATCGCGTTCCGCCCGCTCTGCATCCTTCGCCGCGACCTTCAGGCCATGCTTGAGCGCCACAATCAGGCGGCTCACTTCGTCGAGCGCCGTCATCGTCTCGCTCGTATCATCTGCGCTCATATAACCCAGGCGGCCCGCGAGGGTGATCTGCGTCATCAATTCCGCATTGCTGCTCTGCGCTTTGCTGTAGCTGTCGGTCATGCCGAACTCATTGTTGCGCCCGCTTGCTGCGGCAATCGCCGAGGCAACGCTCAACGCCGTCGCGCGCATCTGCGCCGCAAGGCCAGCATATTCGCGCTCCGGGAAATCATTGGTCGCGCCATAAATGCGCTCCGCAAGCGCGATGGATTTCTGCCACGCCGGCAGTTCCTGAAAGTCC
Source organism: Rickettsiales bacterium (assembly GCA_049317085.1). Lineage (GTDB taxonomy): Bacteria > Pseudomonadota > Alphaproteobacteria > Rickettsiales > UBA3002 > QFOX01. The sequence goes on from JBMOIY010000090.1 coordinate 3,299, forward strand.
CGTGCGGCGGACACGCCAGCGGTACGAAGGGTTTGGTTCTGGCTCATAATGAGTGTCTTTCAGTCAGGGTTAACGCTTCGGAAGCGAAGCGGTTGGTGGAGTATAAATTTTCATCGTATCTTGGAACATAGAATCAAGTTTCTCGTGTAAGGCTTTTTCCGTTACAGGCAACTTAACTTCGGGATTGATAAGGCCATGCTTCTGATAGTGATGCAGTAGCATCAGCATGCTGGACTCTTGCATTCTAATCCCATGTCCATCCAATTGGAAAGAATGTTCGCGCGAGAACAATAGCGGCAGATGCTCTACCATCCATTCATTCAACATTTCCTTGAGCGTGGCTGCAGCAATGATAAGCGATTTCGTCTCGGCATTATAGTCCAGCACATCACGATATTGCACTTCAGGATCAAGACCATTCATGATTTGCTGATAACGCTCTGCCGATACATCGGCTATTTCTGCTGATTCTAGATTATCTTCCGTAATGCTGACACCAAATATGTTGCTGGCCAATCGGCTGAAATCTTCTTTCAGCGCAGAAAGTGTGGGCCTGTTTCGCGTCATTAATGCGTTAATCCAGCTATTCTGTGGGTGAGGTTGCGTGTTCACGATAATTTCCTGACATCCGTCAACGTACCCACCACCGCCGCCGCTGCCGCCATCGCAGGCGACATCAGGTGGGTGCGCCCACCACGCCCTTGGCGTCCCTCAAAGTTGCGGTTGCTGGTCGAAGCACAACGCTCCCCCGGTGACAGGCGGTCATTGTTCATGGCTAAGCACATACTGCATCCTGCCTCGCGCCATTCAAAACCAGCGTCGATGAAGATCTTATCGAGGCCTTCGTCTTCCGCCTGTTTCTTCACAAGGCCCGAACCCGGCACGATCATCGCGAGCTTGACGGTGCTCGCCACATGGCGGCCTTTGACGACTTTGGCAACTGCGCGGAAATCCTCGATGCGGCCATTGGTACAGGAGCCGATGAACACTTTATCAATGGCCACTTCACTAAGCGCTGTACCGGGCGTGAGGCCCATGTAATCGAGGCTGCGTGCGACTGTCTCACGCTGGCTTTCCGGAAAATCCTCGAGGGCAGGGACTTTGCCGGTGATCGGCAGCACATCCTGCGGGCTAGTGCCCCAGGTCACTTGCGGCGCTACATCGGCCGCGTTAAGTTTGATCTCGACATCGAAATGCGCATCATCATCCGTCGGCAATGTCTTCCAGTAGTTCACCGCCGCATCGAAATCCTTCGGCGCCATCGGTCGGCCTTTGAGATACTCGAATGTCTTCTCGTCGGGCGCGATCAACCCCGCGCGCGCACCGGCCTCGATGCTCATATTGCACACCGTCATCCGGCCTTCCATGCTAAGGCTACGAATCGTGTTCCCCGCATATTCGATTACGAACCCAGTGCCGCCCGCCGTGCCCAGTTTGCCGATGATGGCAAGCACGATATCCTTTGCTGTTACGCCATTCGGCAACTCACCATCCACCGTGATGCGCATATTCTTCGCGCGCTTTTGGATGAGGGTTTGGGTCGCGAGCACATGTTCCACTTCCGAAGTGCCGATACCGAACGCCAGCGCGCCGAACGCACCGTGTGTCGACGTATGCGAATCACCGCAAACGATGGTCGAACCCGGCAGCGTAAAGCCCTGCTCAGGGCCCACGATATGCACCACACCCTGGCGCGGGTCATCCATCTTGTAATAGGTAATCCCAAAATGCGCCGCGTTGTCTTCAAGCGTCTGCACCTGAATGCGGCTGGTCTCGTCCTTGATGCCCTGCAGGCGATCCTTCGTCGTCGGCACGTTATGGTCGGCAACAGCCAAGGTCGCTTCCGGGTGCCGCACGGTGCGGGCTGCATTGCGCAAACCCTCGAACGCCTGCGGGCTCGTCACTTCATGCACGAGATGGCGGTCGATATAAAGCAGGCAGGTGCCGTCATCCGCCTCATGCACGAGATGGGCGTCAAAGATCTTGTCGAATAAAGTGCGTGGCTTTGTCATGGCGTCAGGGTTCAGGTGTTAGCAGTGAAAGTGATGCTTGGGCGGTGCCGTCAGCAACGAAGCTAAGACCAGAACAACTAACGGCAAAGGCAGCCTTAGGCTTTTTCAGCAGGAGCAGCAGCCGCTTTCGCGCCAGCGCCCATGGTGAGGTCCATCTTCTCGCGGATACGCGCCGATTTACCGGTACGGCCACGCAGGTAGTAAAGCTTCGCGCGGCGAACTTCACCCTGACGCACGCGGGTAATACCAGCGATACGCGCCGAATAGAGCGGGAAGATACGCTCTACACCTTCGCCATGGCTCAGCTTGCGCACGGTGAATGCCGAGTTGACGCCTGCATTTTTCTTAGCGATCACAAGGCCTTCGAACGCCTGGATACGCTCGTTATTGCCCTCGATGATACGCACATCAACCCGCACCACATCGCCCGGCTTGAACGCATCGATCTTCTGGTTCTGGCTGACTTTTGCAACCTGTTCAGCTTCAATTTGTTGCAGGATATTCATAACTTACCTCGTGTTCGCGACAGGCGCGTTAATGTATTGGGGAAGGCTATCTACACGGGGTTTATTGCCTTGGCAAGTGCTATTTACTGCTCTTTGGCTGCCCTATTAAGTCAGGCCGCCGCTTGGCCGTAATCGCCTTCGCCTGCTCCAACCGCCATTTTTCTACATTCCCGTGGTGCCCGGACAGCAGAACCTCAGGAATCATACGCCCTTCCCAGTCGGTCGGCTTGGTGTAATGCGGGTATTCCAGCAAATCGGCATAGGCCCCACCGCCAAAGCTTTCCTCCCCGAGCGACGCTTCCTTGCCGACCACGCCGGGCAACAGCCGCACACAGCCGTCGATCAATGCCATCGCCGGAATATCGCCACCTGTCAGCACAAAATCACCCAGCGATACCTCGCGCGGTTGATGTTTGTCCAGCACCCGCTCATCCACCGCCTCATACCTCCCGCACAGTAGGATCAGATTCACCTGCGATAACTCGCGCAATAGCGGTTGCGACATCCGCTCCCCGCGTGGTGAGAAATGGATGAGCTGGGAGGAGGGTGAAGCCGCCTTCGCATGCGCAATCGCCGCATCCATTACATCGGGCTTCAGCACCATCCCAGCACCACCGCCCGCGGGCGAATCATCAACCTTCTGGTGCGCACCGATGCCAAAATCACGTAAATTAATGAGCGATAACTCCCACAATTTACGCGCCAGCGCATCACCAATGAGCGAACAGCCCAGCGGCCCGGGATACATTTCGGGCATCAGGGTAATCACGCTCACTTTCCACAGATTGCTCATTTCAACCACCATTAGACGCCCTGTCTAGGTGGCGCGCATTGGTTTCACAAGTAGGTTTTGGAGAGCTAATCCATCGGCGGTGGATCGGCACGGAACTCTTCGATTGAGATACCACCCCCCGGTTCTTGGGAGATGCCGCCGCCGGTAAGTGTTGTCATTGTATAGGTTTTCCATTCCCCGGTAATGTAGCGCGAGCGGGCAACACCCGCGCCAGGCATGACCCCGATTGCTACGCCTGCAGCAGGGTAATAATCCGCACCTACTTGCATCAGGTATTTATCGTTCGGCGTCCAGTTCTGAACTCGGGCTTCAATCGTTGCATGGACTGCAGCAATGTTGGTAGGGTCGATGCTGATAACGCCAGCAGTCCACCAGCCATGCATGAGCCAGCCTGGTCTCATGTCGAAGGATGTTCCACCACTGGGCTCAGTCTGGAATCCTGGGTTATTGGGGCCATCCGTGTTACTAAAGGTCGAGTTCTGAACATAGTAGTTACCATCAGCACGATCGTTGGATCCCCACACCACCCATTTGCCGTCGGATTTATTTTTGGTGAGCAAACGCATATTGCGCACCTCGACACGATGATCGTAATTGCTCCCCGGCGAATCGAACACGACAAACCATGGAATCAATTTTGGCAGGTAATCGTTTGGGTCACCCCAACCTGGCTGGATAGTAAACCAACTTGGCATACGCACTGGGCGCGAATCATTCCCAAGCATTACCGAGCCTTGACGCCCCCAGCCGAAATTCCCCATACCAGAGATTACCTCATCATTCTGCAGGGACATGTTCTGGATCATCGTTTCAACATCCTTGCCATCGGTGCTACCACTGCTGCTGCCCGTTTGCAGGAGCGGATTATCGGCCCGGTATGTGTCGTTACGGTTTGTTGTTGGCGTCGTGCCACTCTTCGTCGGCGCTAGTATTTCCTCGTTGCTGCTGCCCTTCTTCGTGCCGCTGGTGACAGCATAGCTCGGCGTAGTTGAACCTGTAGACTTGGTGGTTGCGCTGCTGTTGGTCGAGGCTACACCAGAGCCCGAGCTGGTGCCGGAACCAGAGCTGCTAGGCGTCGAACTCGTAGGCGCTTTGGCATGGTTTGTAGCCGAAACCGTGCTTGGTTCTGCACTCTTATTGGACAGGGTACCGCTGCTTTTGGAGCTGCCGGCGCCAGAATTGGTAGAAGTCACGCTTGATACGCCACTGGTGCCGGTACTACCCATCCACGCAAGGGTCGGTGCATTACCGGAAGAACTCGATTTTATACCGCCGACCGGGATCGTGCTATCGTACGTGCGTGCATCCTTAATGATGGCGGCTTCGAGCGCAGCATAGCCCTGCTCATAGCTGCGGTCGCTGGTAAAGAAACTGCTGGCCGCGTAGCTTTCCCACGCCTTGACTGCGCTGCTGTTCGGATCATTGGCACCCGGATACCAGCCGACTTTGTCGTGGAAGATTTTCTGCACTGCCTGCAGTGGAGTGAGTTGGCTGGTGCCTGAAGAAGCTCCCAATGCGCTAGTGTTAGTGGTCTGAGTGAAGTCAAGTCCCACACCCATCAGGCCCAGCACACGAAGCTGCATGGCGTTCGAAAGTGGCTTGCCGTCCGCGTTGGTGAATACCCCATCATTGGCGAGGGTGGCGACCGTTTGTGACGAGGAGTTCTTGATCACGCCTCCGGCGTCGATTGTGTAACCATCGACCAGCGTTTTGGTAGCACCCTCACGCGGCAGCACAATCACGATCGGCTGCTGGTTGCTTGGCTGTTGCTGTCCTGCACGTTTCGCTTTGGCGGCGCTGATGCGTTCCTGTTTGGTCAATGCATACGCATCGACCGGAGCCATGCTCGAAGCCATTAATGCAATGGAGCACACTGTGCGAAGAAGGCTGTGTTTCATAACGATACTCTTGGATGGGGTTGTTGTTTAATAATGCATGAGCTGACAATAATTCTAAAGTGACAAAAGCTTTAATTATGAAAACCGGGAGGAGGGTTTTTACGCAATGCATC
>JBMOIY010000091.1:0-8373 GCA_049317085.1 Rickettsiales bacterium
CTCACCAATTTCCCATACTTACATTGTAATGTTACTTAGTTGCTTTGGTATCACTTGTAGGCAAGCGATGAACGAACTAAGTAGCGCTTGATTGTTGCAAGCGCAGCTTGTAGGAATTTGTGTATGACCAAACGCATACTACAGATTGTCCTGTTGGGTACCGTTCTCGTCCTTACGGCCTGTGAGTCCGACCGTGTGGAAGTGCTGAAAAGCCCCTGCGTAGGCCTTGAAGGCAGCCCGTGCGGTCCCAAGCGTCAGCTTCCGCAGAATCCGCAACTGCACCAGCAGCCGCTAGTACCTGAACAGAGCTAGACCATCATTTTTCTAAAAGGGATTAATATCCGCGCCCCCCATTCGGGCGGCCCGGTATGGGCACTTGTGGCGCATATGGATTCTTGAGTTTATCATCTTCCGCCAGCATAGGCTTGGTAGTGGTCGTCGTGGATGGCTGCGGGGCCGGGGCTGCAGCCCTCGCCACAGTTGCTTTGATAGCTTTCGGGTCAATATTGCGACCACCCGTAACGGGCGCGCCAGTAACCCCGCGCATATCCGTTGCGGACTGGATGCCCTTCAGCATGGTCGGGTCAATCTTCGTCATCGCTGCTTTTGCTGCAGCCTTTTGTACCTGCGCCCGCGCCAGCAATTGCTGCGCCTGCATCTGCAATTCGTGACTTTGTTTCTCATGCTCATGCGCTGCGGCGAGCGCCGCCGCCGTCGCGTGGCGTTGCGCCGCTTGCCGCTGCGCCGCATTCAGCGGCACGGCATTGGGTGCAGGATTGCTGACCGTCGATGGTTGTCGCTGCTGTTGTTGCGTGCGCGCCGCCTGCAGTGATTGCCGCCCGACCGTACTACCTCGCGCTGGTTGGGCAGGGGGTTGCTGTTGAGCCTGTGTAGGGTTCGCCGCTTGCTGTGTACGCGCCTGCAACGCCATCTGGCTGTTTATGCGCTGTGCCTGTGCCTGCGCTGCCAACTGGTCGGCAACCATGGCCTGTGCATTGCGCGCCGCGGCATTGTCCGTTCCCACCTGATTCGCCATCCCGGCTGTTGGGTCAGAATTTAGTCCACTATGCTGCCCATCCACCGAGAAGCCGACATTCGCACCGCTAACACCGACCTGTTGCGTGCGGTTGATGATAGTATCGATCCCGCTTTCCACCGTCTCCAGCAGATCGCCAAACCGTACACCCGGTCTGGGCGCATAGGCCGCCGGTAAGCGCTGCAATTGCTCGGTGATATTTTTCGCCAATTCATAATTGCCGGCAAGCTCCGCCATGCGCAAGCCTTCACGCTTCGCCTGATAGCCCAGCTGCCCGATGGCCTGCGTTGCCGCCACCACCGCCGGGTGCTGGAAAATCTCTGAGTCGTTGCTGGCCCGCGCCCACGCCACCAGCCGCTCATACACCATCGCCACGCCCTTGATGGCACCCAGCGCCGCCGTATCGTCGGAGGGCTTCATCATCAGTCCACCTAATACTGGAACTTCGCCGATGGAGACTTTGAGTTTCCTCAATATATCTTTCGCAATATCGACCGCATCACGCCGCACTGGTTCGCTCAACTGCGCCACCCCATCCATGTTCGTCGCGGTGTAAACAAGATGGTTACCGATAGCATCAAGGTCCACCGCCGCAATGCTCAGCACCCGCGCATCCCGCGTTGCCTGTAATTGCGCCTCGATAGCTGCAAGGTTATTTTCCGCCTGGGCGAGTGGGGAATGGTGGTCAGTAGCTTCGCCAGCAATATCATGCGGGCTCCAATCTGTGAAATGCATCTCGCTCGCAGGCAACAATTGCCAATCCGGCGAAGCTTTGCCGCCAAACAACGTCATCACGGCCGTAAACGGTTTCATCCAGTTTGAGTGACGCTGATGCTCAAGAATCTTCTCGTACAGATATTGCGCACCCTTACCATGCGGCGCCTGTGCCCGCGACAGATCGATGAAGGGCTTGGTCGGGTTATGGTTCGGTACAATGCCAAGGAACAGCCAGTTATTGTAGAGGCCATCCCCCACAAACGCCGCAATCTCTGCCAGCGATTGCTTCGCTTTCTCGCTCGTCATCCCATCGGGCGTCGAAGCATAATATTGCTGCATCAGGAAATTACGCACCGCTGCGATATTGTCGCGCAAGTCTTCCCACGGCTTACGCCCTGGATGCAGGCTGATGAATTGACGCGCCTCATATTTGTCATTGAGCGGGTCGAGCAGATACGGGCTCTCGAAATGCTCGCCGATAATGCCATCGAATGCCGGATACACATTCGCCGAAAAGTCAATATTGGGAACCGGATCATGGATGATGTCGAGCAGCGCCTGCCATCCGGTCCTGCGCGGAATCACGTAGCGGCCAATTGCAGGTGCCTCATGCATCGAATAGGCTTCGGTACTATTTCCTGCCAGCTCATCGGCCGAGGCTTTTGCACGGATGCGACTGATCTCCGCTACCGCCTGCGCGTGCGCCGCCATCAGCGCCGCCTGCTCGTCCTCGAATAGGCTGGTCGATTTAGCGACGAAATCGTCCGATGTGATATCAGTCGCCATTGGGCGGTATTACTCCGAAGTTACCCTTGTTGCACCGCGCCGGACTCTTCCTGTTGTGCAGCACCCAGCGCATACACACACAGATCTTCGAACGACACATTGTTTTCCTGAGAGATCTTGAAAAGTTTCTCGAAACTGTCCATTACGTCCTGCGGAATGTTCCCGCCGCGCTCCGACGAAAGCCACCAGCTCTGGAACTGCAGCGGGTGCTTCTTCGGGTTCGGGTCACCGATATAGACATGGAACGGGTGTTTCACCCCATTGAAATCGCACGGAACAGTAAAGCGCTTCATTCAGATCTCCCTTATGGCAACAGCCCGCGATACCCCGCAGACTTTCACCATAATGTACACTATACGCCTCAATCATGACAGTTTTATGACGGTTTGGCTTATCAACAGCCGATTTTTCAACCGGCAGCGTGGCTTTCAGGAAATAAGAAAAATCAGCTGGTTAACAGTTACTATCCCATGCCTTGCGCTTGGCGGCGCTGAAATTCTCGGCATAGGCCTTGGGTGGAACCACTGCCTTCTTGGGCTCGCTTACGGTGTAATCCAATTTTTTTGCAACGGCATAGGCAATCGCTTCTTCCTTAGTCGCAAAATGCAGATGTATCTCGGTAACTGTGTCCGGCATCGTGTTCCAGCCCATCAACGCATCCGGCGTACCGGGCGCAGGTTTCTCATATTCCAGCTTCCACAGATGCGTCTTGCCCTTGCCCGATTGCATGGCGGTCTTAGCAGGGCGGTAGATCTTCACACGGTAAGTGCTCATGCCCCCCACCCTACCGCAACGCAGTGTAACGTCAAGAATCTTCATAGAATTGTCACACACGGTAGCGCGTTTCAAAGGCATGGTGTCGCTGAATCGAAACCCAAAGAGAGTACTACCATGGTTGCAATTACCAATAGCGCCACCTCTAAACCTGTGCCATCGCCCTATGATATCTCTAGCAATTACGAAACAGTAAGCATCGTCAAACCCCTGACCAATCGGATGGTCAGCCTATCATACAAATGGGCGGCAGGGGCCGATGTAACGAAACAGGAACAGGTGTTGAACGCTGTAAAACCGCTGCCCGCGCAGTATTCTCAGGTTGCTGTCCCGGCGGTGCCTCATTCAGCGCCTCACCTGCAACTGGCGCGACTATGCTGCGCATCATGCCCTATAAATCCTTTGGCGAGGAATTCACCATGACCGCCGTCATGCAGCTAGCCGACATTTTGCATAAAGCCGGCTGTCTCAGGAATGACCCGCCGATATATGGCTACATGGGTGTGATGATATCGTTTACCAGAAAAAAGAGGAGCTGGAAACTGAAGCCAGGGCGCTAATGCCAATAGGCCGCAGAAAAAATTAAATAGAACGCTGGGTGTGAAGGCATGGCTGTCCCAGTAAAGGCATCCGAACAAAACTGACAAATTTTCCCATCAGGAGTGCATGATATGAGCGCCCGCACGGACATCATCGAAAGCTACAGATATTGCGGCATCGATTGTATCAGCCCGGATGCAGTAACGCTAAAATACGCCATTACCTCACCCATCCGCGAGAAATACAAGATCCTCAAAGCTGGTATCACAGAATGTGTCGTGCGGCTCAATGAATCGGGCCAGATTCCTGCGTTAATTGCTGACCTGAGCAACGGTCGACTAGGTGGTATTCATGGTGACGAGTTGAATATTTTCATTTCACTAAAACCAGCGACTCATGGCGAGGAAAAACTGACGCGTTGCGATCTCAACACGATCGCGAATACGTTCGAAGCCACTGGCTGTATCAACAAATCAGCAAAGGTTGTATTCGAGCGCAAGGCAGCGGCCTTGGAAAGTGAAATAGCATTCACTTGAAACTATCCTCCTGAATTGCGCCTGTGCCTTAACGCAGGCTTACGAACATAAGGCATCCTACTCATCAAAAATTTACACCGTTCCGGCTTTGCTACTTTCTTCATAAAGGAGTGCTAAATGGCAAAGCTAACAATGGAAAACATCAGCGATCACTTTCGCAAACTGGACGTGTGCATGATGACCACGCGTAACCAGCATAATATGCTGGAGAGCTGCCCGATGAGCAACAACAAGGATGTTGATTACAGCGGTGATTCTTATTTCTTCACTATGAGCAACATGGGTGTTGTTAGTGATCTGAAACTGCACCCGGAAGTATGTTTAGTCTATGAAGGCCGCAGCCAGATGCTTACCCAGCACTTAAATATCTGTGTGTCGTGTGCCGCCGAACTAATCTAGGATCTCGCCATCATACAGCAGCATTGGGTGCCGGATCTTGAAAAATGGTTCGCCCAAGGTGTCGATGCGCCGGGCATTACGCTCATCCATGTTCGCCCACAGCATATAAAATACTGGGATGGGATGGACGAAGGCGAAGTCACCGCATCGAACACGCCTGCGCGGTTGGCTAGCTAGCTTTCTTCGCCTTCACCGCTGCCTTCTTCGGCACCGCTTTCGCTTTTACTGCAGGTTTTTTCACTGTAGGTTTTTTCGCTGCAGTTTTCTTCTTGCCGCCCTTCGCGCCCGCAGCGGGGAGAAGGGGCAGCAGTTCTTCCATCGTCACTGCTTCCGGCGTCATCTCTTTCGGTAGGGTGATGTTTTTGCCCGCATACTTGATATACGGCCCGTAACGGCCCTTGAGGATGATTACCTTTTCTCCAGATTCCGGATGCGCTCCGAGATCCTTCAACGGTTCCGGTGCACCGCGCGTGCCGCCTTTTTTCTTCTCCGCTGCTTCCGCAATGACTGTCACCGCACGGTTCATACCGATAGTGAGGATGTCATCCTCCGGGCCAAGATTCGCGTATTTCCCGTCATGCAGCAAATACGGCCCAAAACGACCGTTATTCGCAACAATGGTAAGGTTGGTTTCCGGATGCAGGCCGATCTCGCGCGGCAGCGCAAGTAGCGATAATGCCTTCTCCAGATCAATTATACTGTGATGCAACCCCTTCGGCAGTGAACTGCGCTTGGGCTTTTTCTCTTCACCCAATTGCACATAAACGCCATACGGGCCTTTGCGAATTGTCACTGTCAGCCCGCTCACCGGATCCGTGCCAAGCGTGCGTGGGAATTCCTCGCTAATGCCTGCCGCAGCATCTGCGGCAGCATCTGCTGCGCTACCTGTCAGCTGGCGAGTGAAGCTACAATCTGGATAGTTCGAGCAGCCTAGGAACGAGCCGAATTTTCCGGTCTTCAAATGCAACGACCCGGTTTTGCAGGTTGGGCATACTTTCGCCGCCGCACCCGATTCACCCATGCCAAAAATATACGGCTCGAGCAATTCTTCCACATGTGTCAGCACTTCCGAAATGGTCAGCTTCTTGCTGTCCTCCACCTTGGCGTGGAAATCCTTCCAGAACAGCCGCAACTCCTCTTTCCAGTCGCGTTCACCATCAGCAATCAAATCCAGATTTTCTTCAAGGTTCGCCGTAAAATTATACTCTACATAACGCTCGAAATACGACATCAGGAACGCGGTGACGATGCGCCCGAGAGCCTCCGCCGTGAAGCGGCGCTTATCGAGTTTCACATACCCGCGATCCGTCAGTACCGAAATGATGCTCGCATAGGTCGACGGACGGCCGATGCCCAATTCCTCAAGCCGCTTCACAAGGCTCGCCTCGGAATAACGCGGCGGTGGCTGCGTGAAGTGCTGCGCTGCTTCCACTTTGTTGGTCCGCAACGGCTCACCCGCTTCCATCGCCGGCAGGCGCTGGCTGGTGTCCTCCACGCTTTCCTCATCGCTGTCTGGCTTCTTCTCGTCCTCTTCCAACACCTCTTGATACAAGCACAGGAAACCGTCGAATTTTAGCACCGACCCTGTCGCGCGCAACGCATGACGCTTCGTCGCATCATGCATATCGACACCCACCTGGTCATAGAGCGCCACTTCCATCTGGCTCGCCATCATCCGCTTCCAGATGAGGTCATACAGCTTGAACAATTCGCCATCGAGTTGCGCCTGATCCGGTCGCTTTGACAGGTCGGTCGGGCGAATCGCTTCGTGTGCTTCCTGCGCATTCTTCACCTTGGTCTTATACATGCGCGGCGAATCGGGAACGTATTTCGCTCCATACTCTTTCTCGATCAGCTTGCGCGCTTCGGCGATCGCGTCGGTCGAGACCGTAATCCCATCCGTACGCATGTAGGTGATAAGGCCTTCTTCATACAATTTCTGCGCCACCTGCATGGTGCGCTTCGCGCCAAAACCAAGCTTACGACTGGCTTCCATTTGCAACGTCGAGGTGGAGAAGGGGGCATACGGCGCGCGCCGCACCGTGCGCGGTGTGATGGTGGTGACGCGGAAATCGGTCGACTTCAGTACCTTCTCCACATCCTTCGCCGCACTCTCATTACCAAGCGCAAACTTGTCGAGTTTCACCCCGTTATATTCCGACAACCGCGCTGCGAAACTAGCGCCTACGCCGGTCTGCATTGTTAGGCCGATATCCCAATATTCACGCGGCTTGAATACTTCAATCTCTGCTTCGCGCTCGCAAATCAGTCGAAGTGCAACGGACTGCACACGCCCCGCCGAGCGCGAGCCCGGCAGCTTGCGCCACAGCACCGGCGACAAATTGAAGCCCACGAGATAATCCAGCGCCCGCCGCGCCTGCTGCGCGTTGACGAGGTTCATATCGATATCGCGCGGATTTTCGATGGCTGCAGTAATCGCTTTTTTGGTAATCTCATGGAACGCAATCCGCTTCACGCCGATGTCCTTCGGCAGCTTCTTGCTCTCCTTCAAGGCTTCAAGCACATGCCACGAAATCGCTTCCCCCTCGCGGTCGGGGTCAGTCGCGAGATAAAGCATATCTGCGCCTTTGAGGGCTGCCGAGATGGCGGTCATCTGCTTTTTGGAATCGATATCCACTTCGTAATGCATCGCAAAATCCGCGTCCGGCTCCACCGACCCATCCTTCGAAGGTAAGTCGCGTACATGGCCGTAAGAGGCGAGCACCGTATAATCGCTACCGAGATATTTATTGATGGTCTTCGCTTTTGACGGCGACTCTACGACAACAACACTCTTCACACTCTTCTCCCGTAACTGATTCTTGTCATGCCAGCAAAGGCTGGCATCTTTCTGCACACTGGATGCCAGCCTTTGCTGTCATGACAATGCCTATGAAAATTTACTCTCCATCTTCAAAGCAACTTTGGATCCGGCGTGGCGTTCTAGCCTACCGGCGAGCTCAAGTTCAAGTAAAACCGCCATCATGATATGTGGAGTGATTCCCGTGAGGGTCAAGATGTCGTCGAGCAGCGTCGGGCTTGCACTCAGCGCCTGCACTACCTGCGCGCGGGTTTCATCCGGCGTTTGCTCGTCTGGCATAGCTATCGCCGCATCGCTGAATTCGAGTGATTTCTTCTCTGCCAATGACAAATCGCCAAGTGGTGAGAGATTGTTCATAATGTCGCGCACACTCTCCACCATCGTCGCTCCGTCCTTCAACAACCGGTTGTGGATTCCAGCTTTCGCTGGAATGACGAAATAGGGAAGTGTCATTTTTTATCCTTCCCAAAATCCAGCTTCGGCTCAAAGCCTTGGCGCAGCCGCTTGATGTTCTCACGGTGCTTCCAGATCGCAATCCCCGCCGCAATCGCGAGGATGAACGCCACCGTCCCATCCACCCGCAACCATGCGACGAGCGGCGCCACCGCCAGCGCAGTCACCGAGCCGAGCGACACAAACCGCGTGATGAACACCACGATAAGCCATACGAAGAACCCCGCCATGCCCACCGGCCATGACAGCGCCAGTGTCCCACCGAATAACGTCGCCACACCCTTGCCGCCTTTGAACTTCAACCACGGAGA
>JBMOIY010000092.1:0-8064 GCA_049317085.1 Rickettsiales bacterium
TGCGGGTGATGGTTGACAGGGAAACATCATCGAGCCTGCCCAGCGTGGACATGACGTTCGTACCAAGCCTTGCGGTTGTTCGGACTAGGTTCGGGTCCGCCCCGACTGCCGAAATGAGCGTGGGATCCAACCTGCTGAGTGTCGCCAGGCTGCCCGAATCGAGATTGCCAAGGGATGAAAGGGTGTTTGGGTTCAGTCTGGTGAGCGACGAAAGCAGGGCCGGATCCATGCCGGAAAGCGAGGAGAGCGTTGAAGTGCCCAGCCTGCTGAGTGAGTTGAGGCTGCCAGCGTCCATTCTGCTGAGGGAAGAAATCAGCGCCGGATCAACGCCGGAGATAGCAGAAATCGTTCCCGAACCAAGCCTGCCGATTGTTGCGAAGCTCCCAGAATCCATTCTGCTGAGGGATAACAGGGTGCTGTTACTGAGGCCGGTGATCGATGCAAGGGAGCCAGAGTCCAGCCCTCTTAGCGTGTTGATCGTGCTGGTACTCAAGGAGGATAGGCCGCCTGTACCGTTGTTACCACCCAAGGCACCAGTCAACGCGTTGTTTAAGGGGTTGACTTGCGCTACGCCAGTGGGGATGACGCCGCCTTCAGCGCAAACCTGTGCCAGTACGGGGGTGGCAATCGCGCATACTAGGCCAAGTAACGCTACCTTCTTAGGAAGTGAAATCACGAACTGCCCACACCCAGCTGTTTGTTATTGGAATACTTATTTACATTACCATAGGGACAGTTAATCTGCATCCAAAATAGTGAGTATTTTAATGAATGTTGATAGAATGGCCGAAGAAGACAAAGTAGTTGCAGAATCAATACGTAGCGGCAAATATTTTGCTGAATCTCGGGCATGGTTCAATGCAGTCTATATCGGGCCCATCTCTGAACGTACGTTCTTCCTGCTCATCGCCGTTCTTTCCGTGCTTGTTACGATATTCGCGCTGAGCGCACTCAGCAGTCTTTTACCGCTGACTCCCAAGGCGCCAATCCTGATTCGTTCGGGCGAACGGTCGGATGAAGTGCAGCTAAGCCTGGTGCCGATCGAGAAGAGTAAAGCTGACAGTAATCCCGCCCTCGCCAAGTTTTTCGTGCTGCGGTATGTGCAGGCACGCGAATCGTATATCTTCCAGTCATTCTCGGCGAATGCTTTGTTCATACGTTCGCAATCGAATGAGGGCGCGTATGCGATTTATGCCAGTGCCTACAATCCCGCGAACCCGGAAAGTCCGTTCGCGAATCTGGGTGAAAACGGGCAGCGACTGGTTTCGCTAAGGTCGGTACGCAACAACTTCACCGGCACCGGTGGCACGGCGGAGGTGGAGTTCACCGTCGAGACGCGGGCTGTGGATGAACCAAGTAAAACAAAGTGGACGGCAAAGCTGGAATACCTCTATACAGGAATGACTACGGAGCCCGTAAAGAATGCCGAAACCGGCAAGCAGGAACTCAAGATTTCCGACCCACAATTTCAGGTAGTGAACTATGTACTCGAGCAAACTAAGTAAATTCACCGGTGCAGCCTTGATCCTGTTGGCGATGTCTGCGCCTGCGGTGGCGTTGCAGTCGTCGCGCCCAATCGCGACGGATAGCCGTATCCGCACCGTGCGTTACAGCCCGAACGAGGTCTTCCAGTTCATTGGCCATTATACCTACCAATCGGCGATCGAATTCGAGACTGATGAGAAGATCATGACCGTATCGGTCGGGGATTCGCTGGCATGGATGATCAACCCGGCAGGCAACCGCCTATTCCTGAAACCCATCGAGCAGAACGCGCTCACCAACATGACCGTCATTACGGACAAGCGCACCTACTTGTTCGAGCTGCATGCGGAGGAGACCAAGGATATCCGTGATAAGGATATGGTGTTCTCCTACCGCTTCATCTATCCGCAAGCGGATGTCTCAGCGGTGGATTTCTCGCAGTCCGAATCGATGCCGGACCCTGAGGCGGATGCGGATAAGCTGAATTTCAACTACACGATCCGCGGCTCGGCGGTGATCGAGCCGGTGCGCATCTTCGATAATGGTGAGTTCACCTACTTCGAGTTCAAAGACAAGAATGCGGAAGTTCCGGCCTTCTTCCGTGTCGATTCGACAGGCAGTGAGGAACTCATCAACTTCCGCAAGCGCGGCAATTATATCGTGGTCGAGCGAGTGGCGTCGCGCTTTACGCTGCGCCGGGGTGCGGATATAATCTGCGTCTATAATGAGGCGCTGCCGATGCCGAATACGCCGGTGCCGAAGAAGTCGTTCCTGCAGCGTATCAGAAATTATTCGCCTTTCTAGAGCGGTTTTCGCTGGATTCTCCATTAAAACGCATTATATCTCGCCTCGCAAAGCGAGGGAGTTACTTATGTTTTCGAAGCGTGAGACCATTGAGCAGGTGGAAGAGGGCACTGAGCTTGCCCCGAAATTCGATGCGGACGGGTTGATTGCCTGTGTGACCACGGCGGCGGGCACGGGCGAGGTGTTGATGCTGGGCTATATGAATATTGAAGCGTTGACCAAGACCATCGCGACTGGGGAGGCGCATTATTATAGCCGGAGCCGCAAGGTGCTGTGGCATAAGGGCGCGACGTCGGGCCTCGTGCAGAAGGTACTCGAAATGCGCATTGATGACGATCAGGATGCGGTTTGGATCAGCGTTCAGATCCCGGGCGATGCGAGTTGCCATGTGGGGTATCGCAGCTGCTTCTACCGGGCGATTCCGACGGGGAAAGAGGCGGGTTCAGTGCCGTTGGAGTTCCGTGAGTCGGAGAAGATGTTCGACCCGAAAAAGGTCTATGGTGACGCGCCGAACCCGACGATTCTTTAATCGCGGAGCGATTAAAGAATTCGTTTGTTTTAGTTGGCGGCTTCGCCGCAGGGGGAGTTAACATCCACCCGCTACCGCTCCCCCTCGACTCGCTAACGTTCGCGGCTCGCCCTTACGGGCTACGCAGTGCATGGCAACGGGCTATTCATTTATAAGTGCTGGGCTTTTGGTATAAAAAAAGAGCCACCCCTTGCGAGGTGGCCCAGTTAGGATGGTGTGTTCGTAAAGCCAGTCACCTGCTGGCGCAATGCTTGGGTGGTTATGCCCCTAAGCGATTGCTTTTATTTGGTTACGATGCAAGGAAGCCGCGTTGTTTCGCGTTCTGGCTGTTGAACATCATGATGGAATTGATGGCGTCCGAGTAGGTCGCGTTCTTGCGTTTTTCACCGGTGTAAAGGCTGATGATTTCCTCGGCGTCCATCTTGTAGCGGTTCTTGAGGAACAGAACTTGCTCTTCCGCCATGGATTGGATCGTTGCACTTACTTCGCGTTGTTGTTGATTCATGATAACACCTCCTGTAGGGTGCGACTTGATTGCCGCTTGCCTAAGGATATGCAATGGGCGTGCCAAGTCTGGTCGCAAAAAGCTAAGTGCTTGCAATGGTATGGGGTTTTGATAAACAGGCGAAATTCGCTAAAATATTACCATATTACAAGACTAGGCAAAAAATGCCTAAATTGGCAATAAATGCCTATACTGGGTAAAAAATGCCTAGTTATTTGGGTTGCTGGAGGTCATGTGTGGCTGCGGCTGCTGGGCTAAATGGACGTTCATTGCCGGACTAATCATCTTCAACTCGCGCAAGGCAGTGTCGGGGGGGGGTGCGGCTGCGCTCATCCTGGCATATTTGAGGCCGTGGGTGACGGAGAGCAGGCATAAACGGATCACTTCACCCATTTGCTGCGCAGTTCGTCGCGGCGGCGTTGCTCCAACTGGTGCTCGAGCGCCTGAAGGGTGGCTAGCTGGCGCCAGCGATATATAGTGGCGCGGTGCAGGCCCATGCTTTGAGCAATGCGACACGGTGTGTGGCCGCTTAACAGTAATTCAATGGCTTGGGCCTGTTCTGGTGTGAGATCTGACGCATTTTGTTGCATTTGTTGCATCCGTGCTTGGTGGGAATAGATGCAGTGTGGCACGGGTGGGGGTTACCGGGGAGGGGGATTTGTGGCAAGGGTAGCTTAGAAAGCGCGCGCGAAGTTGGCCTTTGTGCGCCAGCAGAACGAGCGCTTTGTGTGTACGCTGATCGACGGCGATGGCCACCACGGCTACAAGCAGTGCGTCGTCAGTGGCTGCCACTGGATGAACCGGCTGGGCCACCTCATCAGCACCGTGCTGTTGCTGGAAGGCCAGTGCATCGAGGTCGAGCTGGATGGCCCGGTATGACTTGACAGAGCGAATTAGAGAACGATGGAAAGTTCGACCAGTGAGAAGGCCGAAGGGCGGGATGGATTATTGCTGGATGGACTATACACCCACAGATTATAGCGGGGGGTGGTGATTATCAACTGTAAACCGTCGGTTGTTGGGTGATTTATGTGTGAGTTTGGCGAAGCGTGTGCCATCTGAGCCCCCTCCTAACCTCCCCCTTATTGGGGGAGGGATATGGTCAGGCCAGCTCCGGGTCGATGTAGGGGTAGACTTCTTCGTCGCGCAGATGTTCGCCTGCGCCGAAGGTGGCGATGTGGTAGATGCCGTCGCCTTCGTTGGCGAGGGGAAGGATGGTATTGCCGATGATGATGCCGTCCGCCGGGGAGAGGATGGCGTATTCGTAGTCCCCGAAGGGGTTGGTGATGAAGCCGAGCTTGTCGCCTTTGAGGACGCGCTCGCCGAGTTTTTTGCGGGTGATGAAGATGCCGCTGATGGGGGCGCGTACCCATTGGCTGGATTTGGCGATGTAGGGGTGGAAGATGGGTGGCTTCAGTTTCAATGGTGGGAGCATGCCGATGGCGCGCATGACGTTCAGGATGCCTTCGACGCCGAGGAGGGCGGCGCGATGGTCGAACCTCAGCGCCGTTCCTGCTTCGTAGAGGAGCATGGGGATTTTCTTCTCATCGACCATTTCACGCAGAGAGCCATCGCGGGGGGAGGCGTCGAGGATGACGGGAGCGCCAAAGGCGGTGGCGAGTTCTAGGTTGGCTTTGATGCTGAGGTCGGCCCTAATCTGGGGCAGATTTCGGCGATGGATGGCACCGGTGTGCAGGTCGATGCCATGCGTCGCTTGGGCGGCGATTTCGGTGCGGAACATGTAGGCGATCTGGCTGGCGAGGCTGCCATGTTCGGCGCCGGGGAAGGAGCGGTTCAGGTCGCGGCGGTCCGGCAGGTAACGGCTCTTGTCGTTGAAGCCGAAGACGTTGACGATGGGGATAGCGATGAGGGTGCCCTGGATGGATTTCAGCGCGCGGTGCTTGAGGAGGCGGCGGACGATGTCGACGCCGTTGATCTCGTCGCCATGGATGGCGGCGCTGATGAAGAGGGTGGGGCCATCGACCGTGCCGCGGACGACCTCGACAGGGATTTTCATGTCGGTGAAATCATACAGCTTGGCTACGGTGAGGGCGAGCTGTTTGCGCTCG
The DNA here is from genome assembly GCA_049317085.1 of Rickettsiales bacterium. GTDB lineage: Bacteria > Pseudomonadota > Alphaproteobacteria > Rickettsiales > UBA3002 > QFOX01. The sequence continues at coordinate 5,393 of JBMOIY010000092.1, forward strand.
CCGGGTGCGATTTCTTCGCCGCCGATGGTGAGGATCTTCATGGGTTGGGCTCCGAATTATTTGTCACCCCGGGTTTATCCCGGGGTCCCCTAGTTAACTGGAAGACCCCGGCACAAGGCCGGGGTGAAAGATTTGGGGGCTGTATCTTCATGCGGCACTTGCTTCGTGGAGTTCGGTGAGGTTGGTGACGCGCAGTTCGCGTTGTGGGTAGGGAATCATGATGTTGTTGGCCTTAAAGGCGTTGAGGATGCTTATCATGACATCGCTTTTGGGTTCCATGCGGCCGTCGGTGATATCTGACACCCAGAAAAAGAGTTTCATTTCGATGCCGTATTCACCGAAATTATGCAGGAAGCAGATGGAGCGGCGTTTCTTAACGCGTTTGGAGTGGGTGTCGGCGGCTTCGAGCATGAGTTGCTTGGCGAGGGTGAAGTCGCTGTCGTAACTCACCATGATGGAGATTTCCGTGCGGGCCATTTTGTCGCTATGGGTCCAACTCGTCACGCGCTGGCTAATGAATTCTTCGTTCGGGATGAGGACTTCCTTGCCGTCCTGCATCTCGAGCAAGGTGTAGCGGGCGTGGGTGCGGCGGACATAGCCAGTGGTGCCGTCGGCCAGTTCGATCAGGTCGCCGACCTCGATGCTTTTTTCGAACAGGAGGATGATGCCGCTGATGAAGTTACTAGCAATCTTCTGGAGGCCGAACCCTAACCCGACACCAAGAGCACCGCCGAAGACGCTCAGGGCCGTGAGGTTGATGCCTAGCAGTTGCATGCCGATGACGGCGACGAAACAATACATGCCAATTTGCACTAACTTCAATATCAGGGCGCGGTTGCTGGCGCGCAGGTTCTGGATGCGGCGTAGGCGGCGGTCCAGTTGGCGGGCGAAGACACCGGCGAGCCACATAAGCGCCACGATGATGATGGCGCCTTTCATGATGACATAGGGATTGATGCTGATACTGCCAAGGGAAAGAGCGCTTTTGGATGCCGCGGCCCCGCTTACGAGATTGGTGGCATTGGGGATGACGGTATCGATGGCGCTGGTTAATTGTATCGGCATTGCCACACTCTACTACCAATGTGGTGCTTGTAAAGCAAACGGGGGAATTTAGTTGACGATTCAATGTAAAGTCTGCTTAGGTGTGGCGCATAAACCTCCGCGGTTGAGTAGGTTGCTGGGACAATGAACGGGTGGGTCCACCGCCCTATTGCACCACTTACATCAAGGAGACTATTTATGAACCTATTGAAACGCGCCTGGTTACCAGCGCTCGCTTCCGTGCTTGTGGCCTCACCGGCCCTTGCTGAAGTGGCTGCTGTCGTTCCCAAAACAGACACTGGTAACACCGCATGGCTGTTACTTTCCGCTGCCCTCGTCATGCTGATGACGCCGGGCCTTGCGTTCTTCTACGGTGGGATGGTCCATCGTAAGAACGTGGTCTCTACCCTGCTCCAGAACTATGTGGCACTTGCTATCGTGGGCATTGCGTGGGTCGTGGTCGGCTATAGCCTTGTGTTCACGGAAGGTTCTGCCTATCTCGGCGGCACCTCGGCTGCGATGCTGAAGGGGCTTGATGTCTCCTTCTACAACGATACCGGCATTCCAACGCTGGCGTTCGTTGCGTTCCAGATGATGTTTGCGATCATTACGCCGGCACTCATCACCGGTGCGTTCGCTGAGCGTGTGAACTTCAAAGCCTGGCTGCTCATCATGCTGGCCTGGAGCCTGATCGTTTACGTTCCCGTGGCCCACTGGGTCTGGGGTCCGGGTGGCTGGATCGCGGTTAAAGGTGGTCTGGATTTTGCAGGCGGTCTCGTTGTTCACATCACGGCTGGTTTCTCGGCCCTTGCATGTGCCTTCCTGTTCGGCAGACGCAAAGTCGATGCTGCACCAACCCCGAACGATGTGCCGATGATTATGCTCGGTGCAGGCCTGCTCTGGTTCGGCTGGTTCGGCTTCAATGCCGGTTCGGCGATCACGTCTGGTGCGCTGGCATCGTACGCGTTCATGAACACGTTCCTTTCTGCATGCGCTGCCTTCCTGGTATGGATGGGCATGGACTGGGCGATCAATGGTAAGCCAACAGCTGTTGGCTCTTCCATCGGTATCGTGGTCGGTCTAGTGGCCATCACCCCGGGGGCGGGTTTCGTCACCATCCCATCCTCGCTGATTATCGGCTCGGTGGCGGCGGCAATCGCGTTCATCGTAGCGGGTAAGGTGAGGAAGATGACCCATCTGGACGATTCGCTCGATGTATTCGCCTGCCATGGTATCGGCGGCGTGATCGGTTCGATCATGACGGGTCTCTACGCCGACAAGACGGTCAACTCGGCTGTCACGGTGCAGGGCTACTTCGTCTCTGGTGAGACGGGCCTGATCTCGGCGAACGTGATTGGTGTTATCGCGGTGGCAGCGTTCTCGTTCATCGCCACGATGGTTATCGTGAAGGTCGTTGCGATCTTCGTGCCGATCCGCGTTGGCACGGATGCGGAAGGCCATGGCCTCGATTCGTCGATGCATGGTGAGTTCGCCCGCGTGAACCAACCACGCAAATAGAACGAACGGGCTGCCTTCGGGCAGCCCGTTCTACAAACCCTCGCCAAGTGATTGGTGGGGGTTTTTTTTAGTTTTGGCTGGCGGCTTCGCCGCGATGGGGGCGAGCCCCC
>JBMOIY010000093.1:0-7946 GCA_049317085.1 Rickettsiales bacterium
TTATTTAGAAGACGCTTGTGAGAAAAACCAGGCAAGCTTTCTCTCTGGTCGAACTGTCCATCGTCCTCGTCATCCTTGGCTTGCTGGTCGGGGGCATCCTTTCTGGCCAGTCATTGATTCGTGCGGCGGAGTTGCGTGCGGTTTCAAACGAATATGCTCGCTACGTCGCCGCGGTACAAACCTACCGCGATAAATACTTTTCCCTTCCTGGCGACATGAATAACGCGACCCGCTTCTGGGGCAATCTCGGCGGCACAAATTGTACAAACAATGCCGGCACTGGCGCGGTTAGCACCGGGACCTGCGATGGCAATGGGGACGGCGCTATAATTGGTGCAGCCGCCGTAAGCCAAACCGGCGAAGCATTTCAGTTCTGGCGCCACTTAGCCTTCGCCGGGCTGATAGAGGGCACCTACAGCGGCACTGCTGGTCCAAACGCCTCTTGGCCAGGCATGGATACCTTGCCTGGAACAAATACGCCGCAATCTAGAATGAATAATGCAGGATGGGGAGGGGTGAATTTTGTTGCTCCCGCTGACGCATCCACCTATGCATTCGACTATGGCAATATGCTGGTGTTTGGCGCCCGTTTTGCAGGAAATGTTCCGCTGGTCCCAGCATTAAAGCCAGAAGAGGCATGGAATATTGACACGAAAATGGATGATGGAAAGCCAGGGACAGGCAAAGTCATGGTTAGGGATTACAACGGCTTCGGCAGCGCATCCAGTTGCACACTATCTGCGAATGGAACTGATTATGCAGCGGGTTATAAGCTGACAAACACATCGCAAGCCTGCGCATTCTTTTTTCCGAAACCATTTTAATGTATACAAGATATATGGTTCGCACATGAACGTTGAAAGGAGAAATGCCACGGTGAAATCAAGTGCCGCTTTCTCCCTTGTCGAACTGTCCATCGTGCTGGTGATTCTCGGCTTGCTGGTGGGCGGCATCCTCTCCGGCCAGGCGCTTATCAAAGCAGCTAGTTTACGTAAGACGCTGGCATGGAATACAGGCATGCAAACGACGTTCATGACGTTTCGAGATAAGTATCAAGCGTTGCCCGGAGATATGCCAAATGCGACAAGCTTTTGGAACCGAAGTACGGCGGCTGGTGTGTGTACGAGTGACCCAGGAACCGCATCTGCCACGGGTACCTGTAATGGCAACGGTGATGGCTATATAGGTTGGAACGGTGGACCGCCCGGTGAAAATTATCTTGTCTGGCATCACCTTTACCTTTCAGGACTTGATCCGTATGGGCAAACCATGGGGCAATCCGGTGGGTGGGCGGTGTATATACCTGCTCCTGCGCAGTCAAAAGCGACAATTAATTTTATAGGTGGTGGTGGTACTGGGTATGCCGCACTCTATCCAGGAGCTACACCGAACGGTACGCTAGTTAAAGGTGTCGGTATGCAGACGGCGGCTCTGTGTGCTGGGCCATTTCAGGCTACGGCAGAGCCAACCGATATCTGGCAAATGGATATGAAGTCAGATGATGGAATGCCAACTACAGGTAACGTGATAGCATGGAATGGTTATCTTTCTGACTGCACCACTTTTGCAAGCGGTGCTGGCGCGTGCTTGGCTGGTTCCGCACCTAATTACACTTACAACGTTACGAACAGCGCCGTCGCGTGCGATTATCTTTTCTTGCTGCTTAAGGGTTAGCAACCCTCAATTCACAATCCGCTCGACCTCATCGAGCGACACCTAGTGGCCACGCCGATCATAGAGGCAGGTAGTGCGGGAACGTTCATGATTAGCCATTTACTGCGCGATTTCCAGCTTGCCGCCGTTGCGTAGGTACTCGGTGATGCCGGTAGCGCGGAAGCTGTGGCACCCGGCCTTGGTGAAGACCTTGGCAGCGGTCGCCCGTCGCCCGATCATCCGGTAGTCATCAGCCTGCGCCATCGGGTTGCCGGTGAGCTTCACTAAGCGCCCACACAACGTTTCACACAAATACTGAACGCAACGCCAATTATTCCGACTATCCATCGAAATTCACTCATAGAGTGAGCAATCGCATTCAACCATCAAACATCACTAGATTTTGCCCATCACTTATGAGATACTGCCCCTCCCGAAGTACACCACTTCTAATCATCCAGCTGATTATGGTGGATGAGCTGCTAGGAGTCGAGACGCACAGGGAAGGAGCGTACCTCTATGGTACGTCACTGACCGAGCACCGAGATAACGACGCAGATCGCCGCCAGAATCAACCGGGCCAGAGTAGAAGTAAAAAAAGAGGGCTTTGAGTTTCCTCAAAGCCCCAAGTCGCTCGGCAAGCAACTGATCACCCACCTCACGGTGGGAATTCGATATAAAAGGCGTCACACGGAAGTGTCGGCGCCTTTTGTGTTCTTACGCCCGAACCAGCCTGCGCTGTGGGATGATTTCTTCGCACGTGCCTGCTGCACGCTTTGGTATGCCGCATTCAGCGCCGCCAACTGGTCGGACAGCATAGCAATCGTATCCTTGCTCGCTCCCGCTGCCTGGTAGCGGTCCGGATGCAGCGTCTGCACCCGCGCCATGTAATGCTCACGCACTTCCTTATCGGTCGCCCGAGCGCTGACACCCAGCACCTCATACGGCGAGGCCGAAACCGACGTCACGCTGCGCGACACCATGCTGCGGAAGGTCTCTTTATCCATGCCGAACACATCCGCGATCGCGCGCAGCAACTCGAACTCCGCAGCGTTGATGGCCGCATCCGAAGTAGCCACTTGAATCAACCGGTGCATCAAATCGGCATGCAAATCCGCCTGCCCCGCCGTCATGCCCGCGATCTGGCGTGCATACTGAAGAGCTGAACTAGTATCGGTCGTGCGCTGCACGAAAAAGCTGCGCGCCTGCGCCTCTTCCATGGTGCCATTGGCGACGAACAACGCATGCACGGCAGCATATTCCTCTTTCGAAGCTGCGCCATCGATGGTCGAGAGTTTGGCACCAAGTGCAATCACCGCATGAGTGAAGGCAACTGCCTCCAGCCGATAACTTGCCGCCGCATCGTTCCGCACACGCGCCTTGGTCTGCGGCATCGCAAGGAAATCGGAGAACTGGGTCGCGAGACTGGACATGGATGGTTGAGTTGGCCCGTTGGAAGTTTCTTCGTTAGAACCACTATATATAGATTTCACCATGGGCTGACAACAACATTTTGTGGTTAACGCGCTGTCTGGCTCCAGTTCGCGGTCATGCTTTGCGCCACGATCCTATCCACAAGTGATACTAACAGGTGGATAAAAAAAAGTCGATGCTGACTACGATAAATTTGGCACCACGATCACAAAAAAAATCACAATCCATGCACACGCAGCGTAACTACTGATAGACGTTTGCCCGGAAGCGTTTTAAACAGAATTTGAAGTTGTTCCCTCTTACGCGCCGCAGGTCCCATGTCGCCCAAAACACCCATCTATGAAGGCAAAGCCAAAAAACTCTTCGAAGGACCGGAGCCTGGAACCCTGATCGCTCATTACAAGGACGACGCGACCGCCTTCAACAACAAGAAGAAGGGCACCATCGCCGGCAAGGGCATCATCAACAACAAGATTTCCGAATTCCTAATGACCCGCCTGAACGACATGGGCATCCCCACCCATTTCATCCGCGGCCTCAACATGCGCGAGCAACTCGTCCGCGCCGTCGATATCGTGCCCCTCGAAGTCATCGTGCGGAACTACGCAGCGGGCAGCTTCGCCGAACGTTTCGGCGCATTCGAGGGCGAATCACTCGGCTCCCCTCTCATCGAATTCTGCCTGAAGGACGACCGCCTGGGCGACCCCTTCATCGCCGAGGATCATATCTTCGCCTTTGGCATCGCAGCACCCGAAGAGGTGGATGAGATTCGCCACTATGCGCTACGCATCAATGATTTCCTGAGCGGCCTGTTCTACGGCCACGGCATCCGCCTAATCGACTTGAAGCTCGAATTCGGCCGCTTCTACGAAGGCGAAGCCGAGATCATCGTCCTCGCCGACGAAATCTCGCCCGACACCTGCCGCCTGTGGGATCTGACGACGAATGACAAACTGGACAAGGACCGCTTCCGCCGCGACCTCGGTGGCACGGAAGAAGCCTACCGCGAAGTCGCCCGCCGCTTGGGTGTGTTGCCTTCCATGAATGTCGTCGAGCCACACAACTTCGCCGACAAGGGCAAGAAGCCCGCCAAAGGCAAAGCAGCCAAGGCCAGCCCAGTAAAAGTCGTCACCAAGGCCGCGCCGAAAGCGAAAGCCAAAGGCAAACCAAGCCCGAAAAAGAAGAAGTAACATGAAAGCCAAAGTCCATATCACCCTGAAGAACGGCGTGCTCGACCCCCAAGGCCAGGCCATCGAATCCGCGCTCGATCATCTCGGCTTTAACGGTGTCAGCGCCCGCGTCGGTAAACTCATCGAACTCGAAGTGAAAGAGACCAACACCGAAAAAGCCCGCGCTGCCATCGAGCAGATGTGCGAAAAGCTGCTGGCCAACACGGTCATCGAGAAATACCATGTCGAGCTGGTGGCGTAAGTTATGAAATCTGCCGTCATCGTCTTCCCCGGTTCGAATTGCGATCGTGATGTCTTCACCATCATGCAGGCGCAAGGCCTGAACCCGACATATGTGTGGCATGACGATGCGGAACTTCCGGAAGGCCTCGACCTCGTCGCCCTCCCCGGCGGGTTTTCGTATGGCGACTATCTGCGCTGCGGCGCCATGGCTGCGCGCTCTCCCATCATGCAAAGCGTCGTCAGCTACGCAGGCAAGGGCGGCCACGTGCTCGGCATCTGCAACGGCTTCCAGATATTGTGCGAGTCGGGCCTCCTCCCCGGCACACTGATGCGTAACGACCATCTAAAATTCAGCTGCAAGGAAACAGCGCTGCGTGTGGAGGCCACCGACTCTGCCTTCACCGGCAACTACAAAAAAGGCGAAGTCATCACCCTCCCCGTCGCCCATGCCGAAGGCAACTACTTCGCGGATAATGAAACCCTGAAAACTCTCAATGCCAACGGCCAAGTCGCCCTGCGCTATGTCGATGCTGATGGCAAGCCCAGTGACAGCGGCAACCCGAACGGCGCCCGCGAGAACATTGCCGGAATTACCAATAAAGCCAAGAACGTGCTGGGCCTCATGCCCCACCCCGAACGCTTCGCTGACCCGGCCTTGGGCGGCGCGGATGGCGCGGTCATGTTCCAATCCCTCCTCGCCCGCCTGAACTAATCTTTCTATAAATCAGCAAATTGTGCAGATAAATCAGGCCGAGACGCGCGTAAAAACCAATACTCTGTAAAATTTTACGGCAACTTAACTTCTTGTTAACCCCACTTTGCTATTCTCAAGGAATACGGCGGTAAACAGCCGAAGCCTCGCACAGGGTGGTTTTTGTAATGATCGATGCAGCAATAATAGTAGGCGCGTCCCTCGGCAGTGCCATGAAATGGGCAGCACCGGCCGTGGAAAGTCAGGGCTTTGATAAGCATCACTTCATGAATGAGGTGATGAATCAGCTCAGAGGTCAGGGTGTCCCCGGCGCAGAGCGTCTGGTGCCGATGACCAATATAGCGATGGATAACAGCACGGAAGTGTCTGCGCCATCCGTACCGAATTCAGGCCATGGGGGTCCCTCCCTCGCCTAACCAAGTTTTACGTGGTTTGCCAACTATGGGCGGTTCCTTAAAAAAGAGCCGCCCACTTTTTTTTGGTCTACGCCGCAAGCGTAACAACAGAAAGCGCATGCAGCGTCGTGCCAAGATCCGTCCCGAACGCGGCATTCACCATCCGGTGCTGTTCCACACGGCTCTTGCCTGCGAACGCCGCACTCTTGACCGTTACCTTCCAGTGATCATTGTCGCCCGCCAGATCCTCAAGCGTGATCTCCGCCCCCGGCAATGCCGCAGCAATCCGGCGTGTGATTTCTTCCCCACTCATCGGCATTACGCCCTCCCCTGAAATGCATTCACCCGTGCAATGATGTCCTGCCCGGTCTTATACGGCGGTATCGATGCATGCCGCAGGAATACTAACTGCCGCGTGCGGTATTCTTTATACAGCGTCTCAAGGTCGCGCCGCACCTCAGCCGCAGGCGAGCCACTCTGCTGTGTCGCCAATGCTACGATCTCGCCGATGCTGCGCCTGCCATCGATCAGCGGCATCAGCGCAAGCACATGCGGTGTTTTCGTGACGTACAGATGCGGCGCATACGCGAACAACGGCCGCGGATTCCCATCCACACGCTGCCCCATCGGCGCTTTTTCCAATGCCGCCATGAACCCCTTCACGAAATCGCTGAACAGATGCTGCATCGGCCCATGGGTGATGACCATATCATCGGCGAACTGTGCGGATGTTTTCGTCTGCTTGCCCGCATAGAAGAAATGTTTCGCGATACTGCCACTCATCAGTTCCGCAATCGCATGCCGCTCACGCGGAGATTTGTTCGCGACAAGTTGGAGGATATCAGGCGAGTTCGTGTAACTTTCCGGCAGATACATCGAATCATCCGTCAAATCGCCGAAGAACTCGTTGAGAACCAGCCCGCGCCCCTCCACCCAGTCATAGATCTGGGGCACAGTATAGGCCCGGTCGGTCGAATGCAGGAACAGGTCATAAATGCCGCTGCCATCAGGCCAGCGCATATCCTCAAGGAACAGCGCATTATTCACCGTGATCCAATGGCCCTGTGGCACCTGGTTCAAAAAATCCCGCGCGATGGAAATTTTCTGCGCGCGCGGCATGTCCTCGCTCAGCAGTTTATTCATCAGCTCCTGCACCAGATACACCGAATACCGCCCATACTGGGCATAGACCATGAGCGTCATCAGCCCGTCATCCTTCAGCATGCGCGCCAGCGCAGCAAGGCCTGCCTCCGGGTCCGGCAAATGGTGCAGCACCCCGCTGGAATCCACAACATCGAATTCGCCCAGCCCCACCTCCGGCAGATCGAGGATAGACATATGCTTGAACGTCACTCCGGTGAGCCCGCGTTTCTTCATGCGCGCCTGCGCGATCTCGAGCGATTTCGCCGAAATATCGATGGCGACGATCTCGGCATCCGTACCGATCAGCTCTTCCGCATAATGGATGATCGCATCGCCGGTGCCACAGCCGGCGGCGAGGATGCGCAGGCCTTTGCGCATATCGCGCTTGCCGCCCCAACCCGCATGGCTCATCGCCATCATCGAATACGCATCGCAACAGGAAAAGAACGTGCCTTCCTTTTCCACATCGCGGAATGGGTAAGGGTAATCCTCATATTGCCCGCGCACCTGCGTCGAATAGACTTCAGGCGATGTCGCCGCATTGCCCATCGCTATGCGCGCCCCTGGTATTTCCTGACACGCGCCGTGATCTCAGGCCCGGTTTTATAGGGCGCAAGCGACTCATGGCGCAGGAACACCGTCTGCCGCGTTCGCAATTCTTTATACAGAGTTTCAAGATCGGCACGCACTTCTGCTACCGGTGCCCCACTCGCCTTCGCCACCTGCGCGACCAGCGTGCCGATGCTGCGCACACCATCGATCATCGGCAGCAGCTCTACCACATGTCTCGTGCGCGTGATGAAGAGTATCGGCGCATTGAACGGCCGCGGATTCCCATCCACCCGCTGCCCGATAGGTAAGTTCTTCAGCGCCTCCACGAATGGCGGCACGAAATTGAACAGGCACATCATCGGCCCATAGGCAATGACCATATCATCCTCGAACTGCGCTGGCGCCTTGGGTTGCTTGCTGGCATAAAAATAATGCTTGGCGATATTCCCATTCATCAGCTCGGCGATGGTGTGGTGCTCCCGCGCCGTCTTTGGCGTCACCAACGCCATGACATCCGCCGAATTCGTATAGCTCTGCGGCGTGTAGAGCGAATCATCCGTTGTCTCGCCGAAGAACTCGCTGAGCATCAGCCCGGCACCTTCAACCCAGTCATAGATCTGCGGCACGGTATAAGCACGGTCCGTC
>JBMOIY010000094.1:0-7932 GCA_049317085.1 Rickettsiales bacterium
CGCGGCCTCCTGCGTGACAGGCAGGCGCTCTAACCAACTGAGCTACACCCCCGCAATTCCTTGCGGAATAGTTTCTCCCCGATGTCAACCACCAACCCGTCATCGCCCTTCGGGCTATGCCGGACACTGCTCCACCCAAACCGTTGGGCTTCACATGGCTGTGCCACGCGTAACCCCAACGGGCTGGAGCGTGGTGGGCGATCACGGACTCGAACCGCGGACCCTCTCGGTGTAAACGAGATGCTCTAACCAACTGAGCTAATCGCCCCCTCATGTTGCGGCAGTCACCTTCCACAACCATCTAGGAGGTGCGTGTCATAACCATAAACGCTTGGGCTTGCAAGAGTAAAGATGGATGAGCGCGCACGTAAGCATGCAGAATAAAAAACGACGCAGTTCCAAAGAACTGCGCCGTTCTATCGTTGCTCGGCGAATTCGCCGCGCGAGAAGTTACGTCAACTACGCAGCTTTGCGCTTGTTCACGGTGTCTTTCAGGGCTTTGCCTGGCTTGAACTTCGGTTGAACCGAAGCGGCGATTTTGATGACAGCGCCGGTGCGTGGGTTGCGGCCTTCGGTCGCTTTACGCTTAACGCTGGTGAAGGTACCGAAGCCAACGAGGCGAACTTCTTTGCCTTTGCTGAGCGACTTGCTGATGGTTTCGATGAATGCATCAACAGCTTCTGCTGCTTTTGCTTTGGTCAGTTCGCATTTGTCAGCGATTTCGGCGATCAGTTCGTTCTTGTTCATAAAAACTCCTTGAAGGTAGGAAGGTTAAACGTAAGTCGTGCCAAGCGACAGAAACCTTGTATTTATGGTGCTCTGCAAATTCCCGCTTTTCAGCTTCCCGTTGCACCGCACCCCTAAATCCAAGGGTTTGCCTTGTCACTAGCGAGACGACACTAAGCACCATTTGTTTTTAGTGTAAACAACAAAAGTCGAGAAAATGGCGGAAAACTCAAGTTTTTCACATATACTTTTTTCTTGCAATTTGGATTCATGCCACCGCAAAAACGCGCAAACGCACAAAAAAAAATTTACATGACATCAAAAAACACTAGGCTTTTTAACGCTTAGCAGGCAATCGCACAAACAGCGCATCACACCACGAAACCGGCAAAATTCCAAAAACGCGCAACGGAAAATACAGCGCGAACGGAAAGGCAATGCGCGATTTTTTCTTACTCAGGCCACGCTTGATGCGCGTAGCGGCATCAGAAACGGGCATTATGAACGGCATCGGGAAATCATTTTTGGCAGTGAGCGGCGTCGAAATCCATCCCGGGCAGATCACGCTGACATGCACACCGCTTGCTTTTAATTTCCCCCGCAACGCATCGCCATACACACGCACTGCTGCCTTGCTCGCACTATACGCCGGCGCCCCCGGCAACGCACAAATCCCTGCCAATGACGACATGATCGCGATCTGCCCGTGCCCCCGCGCAGTCATCCGCGGCACAATCGGATGGATCGTATTGATCACGCCCGTTACATTGATCTCAAACACCGCCTCCGCCGCCGCGAGCGTTTCCTCACCACTGAAACTCCCCGTCGATATACCGGCATTCGCAATCACCAAATCGATCGGCGTAACATCATCCATCCGCAAAATAAACTCCGCCATCGCCGCCTTGTCGCGCACATCAATCGCAGCAACTTCCACCCGCGCACCTTCTGTGCGGCAAACACTCGCGATCTGCTCAAGCCGTTCCTGGTTGCGCCCCAATAAGATAAGTGTCGTGTCAGCACGCGCATATTCCGCTGCCAACCCCACGCCGATGCCGCTCGACGCACCCGTGATCAGAACGGCGGGCAATCGAGCCCCTTGCGCGAATGCGTGAACAGCTCGAACCCCGTCGCCGTTACCCCCAGCGAATGCTCGAACTGCGCACTCAGCGTTTTGTCACGCGTCGTCACCGTCCACCCATCATGCTTATTGAGAATCGTCGCCGCCTTGCCAACATTGATCATCGGCTCAACCGTGAAGAACATCCCCTCTTCCAGCTTCGTTCCCTGCCCCGGCTTCCCGAAATGCAGAATATTCGGCGCTGTGTGGAAAATTTTCCCGAGTCCATGCCCGCAATATTCCCGCACCACCGAATAGCCGAACGATTCGGCATAGGTCTGGATCGCATGCCCGATATCGCCCGTCGTCGCCCCCGGGCGAATCACCTCGATCCCCTTCATCATCGCCGCATAGGTCACTTCCGTCAGCCGCTTCGCCTTGGTCGACACCTCGCCCACCCAATAAGTGCGGCTCGTGTCGCCATGCCACCCATCCACAATGACCGTCACATCCACATTCACAATGTCGCCATTCACCAGCGTCCGCCCATCCGGAATTCCATGGCACACCACATGGTTCACGCTCGTGCAGATGGATTTCGGAAACCCGCGATACCCCAGCGGCGCCGGAATCGCCCCCGCCGCAATGATTTTATTATGGCAGATACTGTTGATCTCATCCGTAGTAATGCCGGGCCCCACCACCTCCACCATATCGTCGAGAATGCTCGCCGCCAACTCCCCGGCTTTACGCATCGCCTCAAATTCAGCAGGCCCGTGCAGCGGAATATTCCGTGCATCGAACAGGCCATCATCGTCATCATCATACGTCATGCACATCTTCATGGCAGATTGCCGCGAGGCTTGCAAGCAGCGCCGAACCTGCCTATTTATGCGGTATGAAAAATCAGGTCACCGCATCCCTCGTCATCATCGGCAACGAAATCCTCTCCGGCCGCACGCAGGACAAGAACCTCGCTTACATCGCCCATAAACTGAACGAAAAAGGCATTCAGCTGCGCGAGGTCCGCGTCGTGCCGGACATCGAAGCCGAGATCGTCGACGCCATCAACGCCGTCCGCAAACGCTACGACTATGTCTTCACCACCGGCGGCATCGGCCCCACGCATGACGACATCACCACCGAATCCGTCGCCAAGGCCTTCGGCGTCAAAACCTACCGCCACCCGGAGGCGGAAGCTGCCCTGCGCAGCTACATCCCGGCCGAGCGCATCAATGAAGCCCGCCTCAAAATGGCCGATGTGCCCGTGGGCGCCGAGCTCGTGCCCAACCCCGTCAGCGCCGCCCCCGGCTTCCACATGGAAAACGTCTTCGTGATGGCCGGCATCCCCAACATCATGCAAGCCATGCTCGAAGCCATCTTGCCCCTCCTCAAAAGCGGCGTCACCATGCAGTCCATCAGCCTGACAACCGACCTCCCCGAAGGCACCATCGCCGACGGCCTCACCCAGATCCAGAACCGTTACCCAAACATTGATGTCGGCAGCTACCCAAGATTCGTCGACGGCCGCGGCATCACCACCCTCGTCTTCCGCAGCAGCGACACCGAAAAAAACACCCAAGCCGCCCAAGAACTCCGCCAGCTCGTCAGCGCCCTAAACGGCAACATCATCCACGAACCCACCTAACTATTTCACCCTCTCCGCTTGCAGGAGGGTGAAGGGGCCGTACCGCATAAGTTCTGTTTCAACTTAGCAACTGCAACATCGCAGCCCCCTCACCCAACCCTATCCCGCGAGGGGAGAGGGCCTTGCATTTCCCCCCCACGCCAGCTACCACCATCAACGGATGCTCGCGTGGCGGAATTGGTAGACGCGCCAGACTTAAAATCTGTTTCGAGTAATCGAGTGCCGGTTCGATTCCGGCCGCGAGCACCATTTAAATAATAGAGTTTTAATCCACTATAGGCATCTAAATCGGTTCAGGTTTAACTATCTAACGGAGACCACCATGAACAAAGCCACCCTCTGCCTATGGTACACCAACAACTCGCAGGACGCCGCGAAGTTCTACGCTGAAACCTTCCCCGACAGCAAGGTCGGCACCATCCACCGCGCCCCCGCCGATTACCCGGGTGGCAAAAAAGGCGATGTCCTCACCGTCGAATTTACCGTCTGCGGCATCCCCTGCATCGGCCTCAATGGCGGCGACATCTTCAAGCACAGCGAAGCCTTCTCCTTCCAAATTGCCACCGACGATCAGGCAGAGACCGACCGCCTATGGAACGCCATCGTCACCAACGGCGGGCAGGAAAGCCAATGCGGCTGGTGCAAAGACAAATGGGGCCTCTCCTGGCAAATCACCCCACGCGTCCTCACGCAGGCGATGGCCAAAGGCGGCGACACCGCCAAACGCGCCTTCGAAGCCATGATGCCCATGAAAAAAATCGACATCGCCAAAATTGAAGTGGCCGTAAAAGCAAGCAAAGCCGCTTGAGAACACGTCACAGATTCGTTCTCATCTTCTTCATCTTATCTTCCGCGTTAGTGGCCGGAAGCCTATACGCCACGGCGAATGAGAATTACCCGCCATTGCAGGACGGCGACCTGATCTTCCACACATCCCGCAGCAGCCAGTCAGGCGCCATACTGATCGCCACCGCTGATCCCTTCACCCACATGGGCATCATCAGGAATGACGGGGAAAACGACGTCGTGATCGAGGCCGCAGGAAAAGTAAAAGAAACGCCCCTAAGAGATTGGGTGAATCGCGGCCTGTTAGAACGAGTAGCAATCTACCGCGATCCTGAACTGACGCCAGCACAGGCAAAACAGATCATTGCCGCCGCAAAATCCTATTACGGAAAGTCCTACGACATCTTCTTCTCCTTCAATAACGACAACATCTATTGCAGCGAGCTGCCCTATCTCGCCTACAAAAAAGCTGGCATTTCGATCGGCAAAGTCCAAAAAGTATCCGAACTGAATTTCGACAATGCGTTGGTCCGCAAACTCATTAAACAACGCTGGCAGCGCCACACCGAATGCGCGACAAGGAAGTATGACTTCGAACAATGCTATGATTTCATCCTGAATCAGGATTTAGTCACCCCCGCAAGCATCGCCAACGACGCCAAGTTCGAGAAAATTTACTCCAACTATCCACTATGAACCCGCCCATGACCAGCCACGACCACCAGCTCGACAACCTGAAATTCATCCTCATCCTGCTGGTCGTCTTCGGGCATATGCTGGAGGCGGCACTGCCCGTTTCCCCCACGCTGAAAACCCTCTACGCCACGCTTTATGTCTTCCACGTCCCCGCCCTCGTTTTCCTCACCGGCATCACCAGCAAACAGCGTCTCACCGCTTGGCACGCACTCGGCCTACTGCTCATCCTCGCCGTCTTCCAAACCACCTACGTCCTGCAATTCGCCGCCCCCGATTTCCCATTCTTCACCACGCCCTACTGGATCATGTGGTTCATCCTCAGTCTCCTCTGCTGGCGCCTCACGCTGCCCCTCTTCCACCGCATCCCCTACCCCTGCACCGCCGCCTTCCTCATCGCCTTCATGAGCGGCTTCATCCCAAGTATCGGCACCGAGTTCGGCATGTCGCGCACCCTCGTGTTCCTCCCCTTCTTCACCCTCGGCCATTTCCACGGCCGCAAAATCCTTGATTGGTGCAAAGCCCCACTCCCACGCTGGCTACCGCCACTCACCATCCTCCTCGCCCTCATCACCACCTTCACCACCGCTCTATTATTAGGCGACATCAAATGGCTCTACGGCAGCGCCTCTTACGCCACCCTCACGGCTGCGCCACTGCACGCCCTCGCCGCCCGCACCCTCCATTACCTCTCCGCCGCCAGCGGTATCCTCGCGCTACTGTTTCTTGTCACACCCGAGCAACGCAAATGGAGCAAGCGCGGCGCCCGCATCCTCACCATCTATCTCTTCCATGGATTCTTCGTGCCAGCACTCGGCATGCTGATGGCCGTCCTCTCCCATCACGGCGCATGGGCTGCACTGTTGTTTGCCCTCAGCGCCACCGCATGGCTGGGCTATGTGCTATCGATTGATTCACCGCTCAACAGCGCCGTGAACTGGCTTTACCGTCCCAAAAAACTCTGGAAAAAACTGCGTAGAACTTAGGGCTTCGGCGGCGTCAACGTATCCGGCTGGTTGCCATTCAGCGCCGCTTTCTTACGCTTGTCGGCCAGTTCCTGCGTCACGTCACGCGCCCGTTTCGGGTTCATGTTGGCGAGCACCAGCGCCACCTTGCGCTCAGACATCTTACCGATTACATCGAGCAATATCGGCATCTCCAGCTCATTCATGATCGCCGCTGCCTCATCCGGCTTCATGCTCTCGTAAATCTTCACGAGACTCTTGATCTGCCCATCCTGCTTCTCGTTATACTGCGCCAGCACTTTCGACAGTTCAGACTGCATCGTTTTCATCTCGGACATTTTATCGGTGATGCGCTTCTCCGTCGCGTCGAGTACCCGGGTCTTGATTTCCAAATCCTTCTCCCGGCGGTCAAGGTCATCCCGCCGCTTCGAGAGGTTCTGCAGCAAATCCAGCTCCGTCTGCGAATAACGCGGCTGAGCATCCCGCGCCTTCATCGCTTCGATATCCTTCACCGTCGTTTTGCCAGTGCCAAAGGTCTTGGGTTCCTCAGGTGGCTTCGCTTCGCCATGTTCGCCCTTTGCGGCCTCGCCATGCTCACCTTTGGCATCCTTACCTTCTGCCTTGCCTTCTACTTTGGCGTCCTTCGCGTCACCTTCTTTCTTGGCTTCTTCAGGCTTCGCCTCGCCCTCTTTCTTCGGGGCTTCCTCTGGTTTAGCAGGTTCCCCCACCGCATCCGAAGGCTTCACGCCCGAATCAGGCTTCGCTTCTGCATCGGCTGGTTTGGCTTCTGCTGCCTTGGCCGCATCCTCAGGTTTCACCGGGCTGGCCTTGGCTGCTTCGCCTTCTTTCGTAGGCTCCGCTGCAGCATGCTCCTCTTTCTTCTCCTCGGCCTTCTTCTCTTCCGCCACGGCATCCCGTGCCGAGTACAGCTCACGCAGCTTACTGCTACCGATATACACCTCGTTCATCTTGATGATAAACAGCAGCGACAGCATCGTCACCGTCAACGGTAACAAGCGAACGACACGGCGTTTGGGAGTTTTAATTTTTTTGGCCATACCTACCTGTTACCGGCTTCGTTTTTGTTACCCATGAGGTTCATGAGATCCTGCTCCGCCCGCGAACGCGTCCTGAGTGGCCGCCGCCCCTGTTCTGTTGGCTCCGCTTCCACCGCTTGCGACCGCCCGGGCATGATATCCGCCAACGTCCGCGGCGTTCCTGCCGAGGCAGCTGGCAAATCCTGACGCGTAGGCCGCACCGGTGCCGCATCCACTTTGCCAGCCATTTTATTGCCCTTGTCTAGCAGCGCCTCAAGATCATCCGCCAGGTAATTCGCCTTATCGATTTTATGCTGCATATTCTCGCTGATGCGCATTGTCGCGGCATGGATTTCGTTGATGTTCTGCGTCGCCCTTTGCGTCGAATCATCGAACTCACGGATGATGCGCGCCAACTCGGACTTGCTGTCCTGCAGCACCTTGATACGCGCGTTGAGTTTGAGACAATAAATAATGGTCGCGAGCAAAAGCCCGGCCATCATCAGATTCATCAACACCGAAAGGAAATCATTCGTCATCAGATGGCCCCCTGCTCACGCAGCAATTCACGGAACTGGCGAATATCATCGTTGATGGCGATCGCGATGCGGTCACCCACCCGGCCCACTTGGCCCGTAGTGACGGACACCCCGCCGCACTTAATGCGCACCGGATCATCCGGCGACACATCGAGCAGAATCGTCGAACCAATTTTCAAATCCACCACCTCACCCAGCGAAATACTCCGCTCGTCGAGAATGGCTTCCAGTTCGATATCCGCTTGGCCAACCTCCCGGCCAAGGTGACGTTCCCACACCGAATCCTGCCCAAACTTCTCCCCCATGAACAGTTGGAGGAGCAGGTCGCGAATCGGCTCGAGCGTCGCATGTGGCAGCAGGATTTCAATCACGCCGCCGCGTTCTTCCATATCCACCCGTAAGCGCACCAGCAACACCGGACTGTTTGGCCGCGTGATCTGCGCAAAGCGCGGGTTGCTCTCGATCCGGTCGAACAGGA
>JBMOIY010000095.1:0-7843 GCA_049317085.1 Rickettsiales bacterium
CCTCACCAATTTCCCATACTTACATTGTAATGTTACTTAGTTGCTTTGGTATTAGTGGTTCACCACGGGTGGAATTAACATTCCCCCGCTTCGCTCCCCCCCTCCCACTCGCTGACGCTCGCGGCTCGCCCTTGAGGGCTACACAGTGCTTATCAGCGGGCTTTTTAGCGCGTGAACGGGTCGTTCGTGCCCGGAATCTTCGTAAAGTGTGAACCCGTCGCAACAAAACCTTCACGGTGGTAAAAGCGGTGGGCGAGGAAGCTGTCGGCGTAAGCATCCAGCACGATGAGGTCGCATTTTTCCTTGAGGGCGTAGGCTTCGAGCCATTCCACCAACTGCTTGCCAATGCCAAAGCGCCGGAAATCCGGGTGGACGAAGAAATTATCGATATCGAGCTGGCGGCCGCACCAGAAGCGCGAGCGTAGCCAGAAGCCGCTGACGCCGACCATGCGCTTGCCCGCGAAAGCACCGACGGCGTGGTAGCCGAAGGGCAGCATATCGGCGAGGCGCTTGGTGAAAAGGGGCTTGGTGATTTTTGGGTTGTGCAGGTTGATGAGCGTGAAGATGCCTGGAATCTCGGCCGGGTCTAGCTGGCGGAGCGTGATTTTCGGCGCGGTCATTTTTTTCTGCTTCATCGTGACTTTCCTCGATACAGGATGTTGCACACGGGTGCGACGCTGCTATAAGGAATGGATGAACGCTCGTAAACAAAGATTTTCGCTGCGCCATGTCCTGCTGGTCGGGGTGTGTCTGAGCTTGCTGGCTGGCTGTGGCAGTAATGACGGGGATATCGAGAAAATTGCCGAGAAGAACGAATCGATCGAAGTGCTGTATGATAAGGCGTATGAGACGCTGACGGCAAAAAATTATAAGAAAGCGACTGAGGAATTCGAGGAAGTGGAGCGCCAGCACCCCTATTCCGAATGGGCTGCGCATGCGCAGGTGATGGCGGCCTATTCGGCCTATCGCGGCGGGCAGTTCGATGATGCTATCGTGATTCTCGACCGGTTCGTGAAACTGCATCCAATTCACCCAAGCACGCCCTATGCGTATTATTTGACGGCATTGTGCTATTACACGCAGAT
This sequence comes from Rickettsiales bacterium, assembly GCA_049317085.1. Lineage (GTDB taxonomy): Bacteria > Pseudomonadota > Alphaproteobacteria > Rickettsiales > UBA3002 > QFOX01. The sequence continues at coordinate 1,086 of JBMOIY010000095.1, forward strand.
CTCGGATGTGGGCCGCGACCAGAAAATGAGCGAGAAAGCACGCGCGGCGTTGCGTGATGTGGTGGAGCGCTTCCCAGACACAGATTACGCGCGCGATGCGAAGCTGAAGCTGGACCTGACGGATGACCATCTTGCGGGCAAGGAAATGGAGATTGGTCGCTATTATCTCAGGCGTCAGGATTACCCGGCGGCGATCAACCGATTTAAATATGTCATTGATAATTACCAGACGACGAGCCATGTGCCTGAGGCGCTGCACCGGCTGGTGGAGTGCTATCTGCGTTTGGGCGTAGTGCCGGAGGCGAAGAAGTACGCGGCGGTGCTGGGGTACAATTATCCGGGGTCGGACTGGTATAAATACAGTTACGAGATGATGCAGGGTAACCTGACGCCGGAGGAAAAGAAATCCATCTACGATCGTTACCTCAAAGTGTTTTAGAGGTTAGGGCGCTATGCTCAGTCATTTGTCAATTCGGAACCTGCTGTTGCTTAAATCATGCGACATCCCCTTCGCGCGTGGGCTAAATGTGCTGACGGGTGAGACGGGTGCTGGCAAATCCATCCTGCTCGATGCGCTGGGGCTTGTGCTGGGCGAGCGCAGCGATGCAGGCCTCGTGCGCAACGGCGAAACGCAGGCGAGCGTAACCGCGGAGTTCGATATTACCCACAACAAACCCGCCATCGCGCTGATGGCTGAGCTGGAGCTAGAAAAAGATAACGTCCTCGTGTTGCGGCGGACACTTGCGGCGGATGGGAAGAGCCGTGCCTTCCTCAACGACGCGCCCGTAAGTGCAGGGACACTGAAGCGTTTCGGTGAGGTGCTGGTGGCGCGCCACGGGCAGCATGACCAGCGGGGGTTGCTGGATAGCAAGACGCATCGCGACTTGCTGGATGCATATGCGGGGCATGGGAAGCTGGTCAGCGCGACTGGCGAATCTTGCAACGCCTGGAAGCAGGCACACATAGCAGTCGAGGAGCTGGCCGCGCGCGGGGAACAGGCGGCGCGGGATGAGGCATGGTTGTGCCAGACAGTTGAGGAATTAGGTGCACTCGACCCGGTGGCCGGTGAAGAAGAAACGCTCGCCGAGAAGCGCAAGAAAGCAGCGGATGCGCGGCAATCGCTGGGGTCATTGAAAGAAGCACTGAACCTACTCACGGAATCGGGCGGGGCGGCGCTGCAGTTGCGGCAGGTGGCGAAGCTTCTCGCCAAGACCAGTGCGGTGGATGCGAGTGCGGCGGCAAGCCTTGAAGTGGCGGAGAATGCGGTCGAGGAGGTGAGTGTCGCCATCGAGCGCGCGCTGATGGCCGCTGATATAGACCCTGCGGAAATTGAGGCGGCGGAGGACAGGCTGCATGCGCTGCGCGGCGCGGCGCGGAAATATAAGGTGGCGGTGGCGCTGTTGCCGGATCTGCTTGCGGATGCCCGGGTGAAGGTGGCGACGCTCACCAATCTTGCGCGCGAGACGCAGCTTGCGGCAGATGCGCTGAAGCAGAGCGAGCAACAGTACCGCCTAGCCTCCAAAGCGTTGCATGATGCGCGCGAAAAAGCGGCGGAGAAACTGACCAAAACGGTGGTGAAAGAACTCAAGCCCCTTAAGATGGGCACCACTCAGTTGCGCGTGGTGCAGAGCGAATTGCCTCAGCAAAGCTGGGGTGCGGGTGGCATGCACCAGGTGAGTTTCGAGGTGGCGACGAATACGGGCATGCCTTTCGGCGCGCTGAACAAGGTCGCGTCGGGCGGGGAGCTGTCGCGGTTGTTGCTCGCCATGAAAGTAGTGTTGCATGCAGGTGGCGCGGCGACTTCGATTTTTGATGAGATCGATACCGGAACGGGTGGTGCGGTGGCAGAAGCCATTGGCGTGCGGCTGAAGCAATTGTCGGAATCCACGCAAGTGATTGTGGTCACGCATGCGCCGCAGGTGGCGGCGCTCGCCGGGCATCATTTGTTCATCAGCAAGGGCGGCACGAAAGCGGTCACCACGCAGGTGGATGTGCTGGACAAAGCCGCGCGCAAGGAAGAGCTGGCGCGCATGCTCTCTGGCGCGACCATCAGCGACGAAGCGCGCAAGGCGGCGGGCAAGCTGCTGCAGGCGGCCTCGTGATGGCGGCGGCGAAGGCGACGAAAGCAGATGCGGCACGAGAAATTGTGGTGTTATCGCAAGAAATCCGCGCGCATGACAAGCGCTATTACCAGCAGGATGCGCCGAGCATTAGCGATGCGGAATATGACAAATTGCGCCTGCGGTTGATGGCGCTTGAAGCCCAGTTCCCGGAGCTCGTTGCGGCGGATAGCCCGACCCAGACCGTGGGGGCGGCGCCTTCGGAGACCTTCAGCAAAGTGCGGCACAGCAAGCCGATGCTGTCGTTGGATAATGCATTTTCGGAAGAGGATGTGCAAGAATTCGACGAACGGGTGCGGGATTTTCTGAAGCTGGGCGCGGAGGATGCTGTCGAGTATGTGTGCGAGCCGAAAATTGACGGGTTGTCGTTCACGGCGCGTTATGAGCATGGCAAACTAGTGCTTGGGGCGACGCGCGGCGATGGCGAGGTGGGTGAGAATATCACTGAGAATTTGAAGACGATTCGTGGATTCCCGCAGACTATTCCTTCCAAAGCCGCCGTGATTGAAGTGCGCGGTGAAGTGTATATGGACCGCCGTGATTTTGCGGCGATGAACGATGTATTGCCTGAGGATGAGCGCTTTGCCAACCCGCGCAATGCGGCGGCGGGGTCATTGCGGCAGCTGGATGCGAACGTTACACGGTCGCGCAAGCTGAGTTATTTTGTTTATGGCTGGGGTGAATTGAGTGAACCGCTCGCGACAACGCGGTTTGCCGTCATCGAAGCGCTGGGTAAATTTGGATTTACAATCAATACACACACACAGCTTTCAGCGACTAAGGAGATGATGCTGAAGCTTTACCACGAGCTTTATGCGGCACGGCCGACGTTGGATTATGAGGTGGATGGGTTTGTGTATAAAGTGAACCGCCTCGACTATCAGGAGCGGCTTGGATTCAAAGCCCGCTCGCCACGCTGGGCCATTGCGCATAAATTCCCGGCGGAGCAGGCGGTCACCACCATCAATGCCATCGAAATTCAAGTTGGCCGCACCGGCGCTTTGACGCCGGTCGCGAAGCTGACGCCCATCACTGTCGGTGGTGTAGTGGTGAGCAATGCGACATTGCATAACGAGGATGAGATTGCGCGAAAAGATGTGCGGGTGGGGGATTCGGTCGTCATCCAGCGGGCGGGGGATGTGATTCCGCAAGTGGTGCGGGTGCGCGATGATTTGCCGCGTGGGCCGCAGGCGTATGTGTTTCCGACTACCTGTCCGGTGTGCGGGGCACATGCGGTGCGTGAGGAGTGCGAGGTGGCGCGGCGTTGCACGGGCGGCCTGACCTGCGCGGCGCAGGCGGTGGAGCGGTTGAAGCATTTCGTCGGCCGTGATGCGATGGATATCGATGGGCTGGGGGACAAGCAGGTTGAAGCCTTCTTCCATGAAGGGCTCATCACCAACCCGGCGGATATTTTTTCATTGGAGAAGCGGGATGCGCAAGGGCTGTCGCGCTTGAAGAACCGCGAGGGCTGGGGCGAGAAATCAGCGGGTAACCTGTTCGCGGCAATTGAAAAGGCGCGAACGGTGTCGTTAGCACGGTTCATTTTCGCGCTGGGCATTCGGCATGTGGGGGAAGAGACGGCGAAACTGCTGGCGAAGAATTTCATCAGTTTCGCGCAATGGCGCGAGGCGATGGTGAGCGCGGATGCGCGCGAGCAGTTGCTGGCCATCGATGGGATTGGCGAGACGGTGGCGGATGCGCTGATTCAATTCTTTGCGGAGCCGCATAACCAAACGTTGTTGCAGCAGTTGGCGGATGTTTTAACGGTGAAACCCTATGAGGCCCCGGCGCGTCTGGATTCTCCGGTTGCGGGGAAAACGGTGGTGTTCACGGGCACGCTCGAAAAAATCGGGCGCAAGGAGGCGAAGTCACAGGTAGAGGCGCTCGGGGCGAAGGTGGCCAGTTCGGTGTCGAAGAAGACGGATTACGTCATCGCGGGTGCGGATGCGGGCAGCAAGCTGAAGGATGCAACGGCGCTCGGCATAGCGGTGCTGAGCGAAGACGAATGGCTGAAACTCATAGGGCAGATGCGATGAAAAATCCGTTCGCGCAAATGAAGCAGCCTATACAATTGTCGATCACCGGCAGCCATGGCGAGCTGGAAGCAATTGAATCCATCGTGGAAGATGAAGTTGTCGCCCTGACGCGCTTGCTTGGGAATGATGCACAGCATCTGCCCCAAATTACGGCGGAAAAAAATTATGGAGAATTTCTGCCGCGAGAAATTACAGAGCTGCGCTTGCTGCTACCCCAAGAGAAAAACAGTTATATACGCAGCATGATTGCAGCGGTAGGCCCAGGTGCTGTTGTGGAGGAAACAAAACTCGCCGATATTGATTGGGTGGCGCAGGTGCAAAAAGACTTCCACCCATTTAACCTCGGATGTTTCTATGTGTATGGTAGCCATGCGAAGGATACGGTGCCGGGGAACAGATTGCCGTTATTAATCGATGCAGTGGCGGCGTTCGGTACCGGCGAGCATGATACGACGGCGGGGTGTTTGCTGGCGCTCGAGGAGACGCATCGCACCCGGCCCCGGGTGCAGGAGATTCTGGATGTTGGCTGCGGAACTGTCATTCTCGGCACGGGTGCGGCGCGGCTTTGGAAAGGTGCGACCATCGAAGCGTGCGATAATGACCCGGTCGCAGTGCGGGTGAGCCGGGTGAACCTGAAGGCGAACCGGATCAGTAGCCGAGCGAAGGCGTGGGTGAGCGATGGGTATAAGAATCGCCCCATCCAGTCGCTACCTCAGCAGGAAGTGATCGTCGCGAATATCCTCGCGCGCCCGTTGATGAAAATGGCGCGGGATGCAGCGCGGAAGTTGCGCGGGGATGGGGTGCTGATCTTATCGGGTTTGTTGCATTCGCAGGAAATGATGGTGCTAGCGGCGCATCGCGCGCAGGGGCTCTATTTGAAGAAGCGCATCCGGCGCGGGCGATGGTCGATATTGATACTGACGCGCTAACTGCGTTGGTGCGCTTGCTGTTGTTGCTGGCCACGGCCTTGTTCCACACCACGTTGCGGCTCGGCGGTGTTGGGGATGGCCACTTCCTGCACGCCGCTTCTGGCCATGGCAACGCCGATGGATTTCACTTCGTTGATGACGGGTGCGGGTAGCTTACTCTCGAAATAGTTGGCGAGTTTCTGCACCATGTCGTTGGCGTATTGCACGGCGCGGCCGAGCATGCCTTTTTGTTGTTCCACCACCGGGGCTTGCTGAGTAGCGGCAACTTCCTGCGGGGCATGGGCTGCGGCAGCTGTGGGTTGCTGGTGGTGCACTGCAAGTTGGGGTGCGGCAGGGACATGTTGTTGCGGCATGGGTGGTTGGGCAAGGCTGATAGGCGCCGTGTGCGCTTGCGATTGGTGTTGCTGATACTGCTGCGGCTGCGGAGCTGCAGCTTGCTGATGGTACTGGGCAGCAGCGGCGGGTTGTTGCTGATATTGGGGCGCTTGCTGATATTGCGTTTGCTGTTGCTGGTATGGAGCTTGCTGCTGAGGCACTTGCTGCTGAGGCACTTGAGGCTGTTGTGGTGGCTGTTGTTGCAGCTGGGACTGTTGCTGCTGCGCCAAGGCAGCGGCCTGTTGCTCGGGGCTCACGGCGTGGGCTTGCGCATAATGTTGCGGAGCAGGTGCATATTGTTGTGGCTGCGGCGCAGGCGGAACAGTGGCAACCTGTACCGCCATTTCAACTGCTGCGGGTGACATGTATTGCGGTTGATGTTGGTGGTGGTGCGAAACGTATTGCTGGGTTTGCGTGGTGTAAGCCTGTTGCTGCACGGGCGGCGCGTAGGATGGATCGGCGTAATGTTCGGGCTGTGTCGGCGCTGGTTGGTGCTGGTAGGCATCAACCGCGATGGCGGCCATGGCGGCGGTCGCAAGGAAGGGGTCGGTGGTGGCGGCCATTGTTGCGCCGCTTAATGGATTTGCGGTGCTGGCGAAATCGCCGGAGATGGCACCGTTGAGGCGGCGCAATGTCTCAGGCCCAGCGATACCGTCGGCACGGATGCCGTGCAAGGACTGGAATTGCGAGACGCCGTTAACGGTTGGCCCGTCGAAGCTACCGCTGATGGCGCTTTCGTTGAAACAATCGACGCGGGAAAGGCGGCGCTGAAGCTCGGTCACGAAGTCACCGGAATCGCCGAGTTTCAGGGTGATATTGGTGGGTAGGAACATGGGGGAGCCGTTAGCGGTTAGCAGTGAGCGGTTAGCGAGATAGTAGCGAAATTTAAGCTGAACCGCAAGCTCTCTAGGGCTAAAACCTAACCGCTAACGGCTACCCGCTAATCCTCGTCGGTATATTGCTTCTCGTTCTTCTCATGGCGTTCCTGCGCTTCGATAGAGAGGGTGGCGACGGGGCGGGCCTCGAGGCGTTTCAGGCCAATTGGTTCACCGCTTTCTTCGCAATAGCCGTACTCACCGTCTTCGATACGGCTGATGGCAGAGTCGATCTTGTTGATGAGTTTCAGGTAGCGGTTGCGGGTGCGCAGCTCTACGCCGGCTTCCGTCTCGAGTGAAGCGCGGTCGGCGATGTCGGCCTGGTGCCAGTTCTCTTCGTGGAGGTGATCGAGCGTTTCGCGTGATTCATCCATCAGTGATTTGCGCCAGGCGAGCAGCTTCTGGCGGAAATATTCCTGTTGC
>JBMOIY010000096.1:0-7748 GCA_049317085.1 Rickettsiales bacterium
GTCGAACCAGCAACCTTTGCCTTCGGAGGGCAACGCTCTATCCAGTTGAGCTACGAGTGCATCCCATGGTTTCTGTGGTCGATTGCGTTGTCGCTACGGGTACTCGCTCAGTCATGTATAAGTATACACCCCTTCGCTGCGTGCCCTAGGCTCCCTAGCACTCGCCTCACATAAACCATGGGCGTCATACATGTGGGCTGGGTCATGGCCAAGTGTTTTTCTTGATGTGCCAGTTCTTTAATGGGGTAGCATGCCGGATTCTGGATAAAGCTGTGCATGGGCTGTGCGCTAGTGGACAACTGCTCTAGGAATCTGTTTTTGCGGCACTATATAAATGTTATAATTCACCGAGATTTCCCGATTGAATGGTGATGCGGTAGTGGTTAGCTTGGGTGCTGTTCCACACTCTTATATACGGGGTGCTGAGGAGGGGCCATCGCGAGAGGTGTGTCCGACCCCTACACACTATATGTTGTATGTGCAACAGTTGGGGGGTAACGCACGAATTTGGCGTGTTGTTGCTTCCATGCACAGGACCTATTACATTGAAAAGAAATATAAAATGTTCATGCAAGAGAAAATTGACGGAGGTTGTGCGATTTTGTGCCTAGACAGAGGGGACACAAGATGTAGTATCCGTCTTCCGGGGATGAAATTGGCCTTAAAGGCCAGTATCAGCATCAGAAAACAGGGGAAATGCCAACAACAAAAACCAGGGGTGTGAGACATGGCTGCCAGCACAAACATTAGCGTCGATTATAGCCGCGATAAATATCTTACCGATTTCGGGAAATCGACCCTTGATGACCGGTATCTGTTGCCGGATGAAAAATACCAGGAACTGTTCGCACGTGTTTCGGAGTTCTATGCGGACGATGCTGATCATGCGGCGCGTATTTATGATTATATTTCCAAAATGTGGTTCATGCCAGCGACGCCGATTCTTTCCAACGGCGGCAGCGCTTCGGTCGAAAATAAGGCCCGGGGATTGCCGATCTCGTGCTTCCTGAACGAGACGGAAGATTCGCTGCAGGGCATTGTTGATCTGTGGAATGAAAACGTATGGCTTGCGAGCCGTGGGGGCGGTATCGGTTCTTACTGGGGTAACTTGCGGGCACTGGGTGAAAAAGTGGGTCGTAACGGGAAGACCTCGGGCGTGGTGCCGTTCGTGCGTGTGCAGGATTCGCTGACGCTAGCGATCAGCCAGGGTTCATTGCGTCGCGGGTCTTCGGCGGTGTATCTAGATATTTCGCACCCAGAAATCGAAGAATTCATCGATATGCGTCGCCCGACCGGGGGCGATCCGAACCGCAAGGCGCTGAACCTCCACCATGGCGTTGCCGTGACCGATGCGTTCATGGAAGCGGTTGAGAAAGACGAGAAATGGGACTTGCTGTCGCCGAAGGACAAGCATGTGGTCGAGACTGTCAAGGCGCGTGATTTGTGGGCGAAGTTGCTCACCACACGAATCGAGACGGGTGAACCTTATATCATTTTCATCGATACGGTGAACCGGGCGATTCCGCAGCACCATAAGGAACTCGGACTTTATGTGAAAATGAGCAATCTGTGCTCCGAGATCACCTTGCCGACGGGCTTTGACCATCTCGGCGTGAGCCGCACGGCGGTATGCTGCCTGAGTTCGCTGAACGTAGAATATTTTGACGATTGGAAAGGCCACCCGACCTTCATCGAGGATGTGATGCGTTTCCTCGATAACGTATTGCAGGATTTCATCGACACCGCACCGGATAGCATGGCGCGTGCCCGGTATTCGGCGACGCGTGAACGCTCGATCGGGCTTGGGGTGATGGGCTTCCATTCCTATCTCCAGTCGAAAATGATTCCATTCGAATCGGTGATGGCGAAAGTGTGGAACAAGAAGATGTTCGAGCATATTCGCAAGCAAGCGGATGCGGCGTCACTTAAACTGGGTGAAGAGCGTGGGCCCTGCCCGGATGCGGCCGAGTGCGGCAGCAAAGAGCGCTTCTCCAACAAAATGGCGATTGCGCCGACGGCGTCGATCTCGATCATCTGTGGCAATGCATCACCGGGTATCGAGCCCTATGCGGCGAATGCGTTCACGCAGAAGACGCTTTCAGGCAGTTTCCAGGTGCGCAACAAATACCTGAAGCAGCTGCTGGCGGATAAAGGCATGGACAATGACGATATCTGGTCGGGCATCACCACGCAGGAAGGGTCGGTGCAGCATCTTGATTTCCTTGACGAGAACGAGAAGCTGACCTTCAAGACTGCTTACGAGATGGACCAGCGCTGGGTGGTGGAGCATTCCGCCGACCGCGCGCCGTTTGTGTGCCAAGCGCAATCGACCAACCTGTTCCTGCCGGCCAATATCCATAAACGTGATCTGCATATGCTGCATTTCATGGCGTGGAAGAAGGGCGTGAAGAGCCTCTATTACTGCCGTTCAGCATCGCTGCAGCGCTCTGACAAGGTCAGCACGAAAGTACCTGAAATCCAGATGGAGATGTCGCTCAAGGCGAAGCAGGCGACGACCTACGAGGAATGCCTGGCATGCCAATAACCGCACCTATCGTTGCGCTTGCCCTCGTGCTTGGCCTTGCCATGCCAGGGGTGGCGCAGGCGACGAATAAAATCCAGACCGGGCGCATCTTCGTTGAGCATGCGTACCAGCTGGAGAACCATGAGAAGGTGCTGCGCCTTGGCCAAATGTACCGGGCGTTTGCTGGTACCTATGTGCTGTTCGACGGGTGTGCCGCAGAACTGAAGGTCAAGCCTGACCTGAAGAATTACGTGCTCACTAAATTCCCGGACATCGCGAAAGATTACCAGCGTTCGTATATCGATGCGTATGCGGAATATATTGGTAACCCACCGAAACAGGCCTTCATCGATGATGTCACCAAGACCATCGCCGACCAGCAGCAGAAGACAGTCAATAACATGGCGACGCTGATCCGTAATGAGGGTTGCGATACCCAGACGGCGGCGTCGCTGATCCGATACACCGATACGTTGTTCAAGGCGGATACCGCACCACCGGTGGACCCTGCGCTGAGTGCGCCCAAGGTCCAGTTCACGAAGAAGAATAAAAAACCAACACCCGATTTTTAAGGAGCAAGCCATGTCGTTACTCGATGCCAAGCCGATCTATAAGCCGTTCGCCTATCCGTGGGCCTACGACGCGTGGTTGATGCAGCAGCGCATCCACTGGCTGCCGGAGGAAGTGCCGCTCGCGGATGATGTGCGCGACTGGAAAAAGAATCTTGCGCCCGCGGAGAAGAACCTGCTCGCCCAGATTTTCCGCTTCTTCACGCAGGCGGATATCGAGGTGAATAACTGCTACATGAAGAATTATTCCCAAGTGTTCAAGCCGACGGAAGTGCAGATGATGCTGAGCGCATTCTCGAACATGGAGACGATTCACATCGCGGCCTATTCGCATTTGCTCGACACGATCGGTATGCCGGAATCCGAATATACGGCCTTCATGAAATATAAGGAGATGAAGGATAAATACGACTATATGCAGCAGTTCGGTGTGGCGACGAAAGAGGATATCGCGACGACGCTGGCCGTGTTCGGGGCATTCACGGAAGGGCTGCAATTGTTCGCGTCGTTCGCGATCCTGCTCAACTTCCCGCGCTGGGGCAAGATGAAGGGCATGGGCCAGATCGTGACCTGGAGCGCGCGTGACGAGACGCTACATTGCCAGTCGATCATCCGCCTGTTCAAGACGTTCTGCGACGAGAACCCGGAAGTGTGGACGGATGAATTGCGATCGCGCTTATATGTCGCCTGTAACACGATCGTGACGCATGAGGATGCGTTCATCGATCTTGCGTTCGGGCTTGGCGAAGTGCAGGGCCTGTCGCCGAACGAGGTGAAGAGTTATATCCGCTATATCGCGGATCGCCGCCTTGGGCAGCTTGGCCTGCAGCCAATGTACCAGATCGAGAAGAACCCGCTGCCGTGGCTTGATGATTTGCTCAATGGTGTGGAGCATACGAACTTCTTCGAGAACCGCGTGACGGAATATGCGAAGGCGGCGACGCAAGGGACGTGGGATGATGCGTTCGTTATCCACGAAACTGCTTCCTAACCCGCGTCCTTCTGACGGGCGATTTCGTCGTCGCGGCTGTGCTAGAATCTTCTCGTAGCTCTGCTATGTTGCGGTTCTGCGCGTAGGCGCTCCTGTAAATCTCTTCGTCACAATGACGCTCCGGGCTGTACAAGGGAGGGGTTGGCATGGAAGAAATCACATTATCGGCCGGGGCGCAGGCGTTTGGGGATGGGAATCACCCGACGACCAAAGGAGTGCTGGCGGCGCTTGAGCTGATCGACCCGGCGGAGTTCAGCCCGCGCAAGGCGTGCGATATGGGGTCGGGGTCGGGGATTGTGACGTTCGCGATGCTGCAGCGGTTCGATTGCCCGGTATGGGCGGTGGATATTGCGCGTTCAGCGGTCGAGATTTTGCAGGAAAATGCGAAGCGCAATGGGTTGCAGGAAACAGTAGTGGCATTGCAGGCGGATGGGTTCGACCATCCGGAGATTACCATCGCGGCACCGTTCGATCTGCTGGTAATGAATATCCTCGCGGAGCCGCTGGTGCGGCTGGCGGGGGAGGCGGTGGCCCATCTGGCTTCTGAGGGGGTACTGATCCTGAGCGGTATCATGCGGTGGCAAGAGGAGCAGATTCAACAATCTTATCAGTCGCTTGGACTTGAACTGACGGCGCGGCTCGAGGTCGGGGACTGGGTGACGCAGATTTGGCAGAAGGACTAGGAACCTTCACACAATCTTCACATTTCTCTTTGGTGAATTCACGTAGAATCCAAAGTGGAGAAATGTTTATGGATACGGTTTCGCAGAACGGGATTTTACGTGACGAGGAGTTCGGGCGTTTTAAAGAACGCACGGTGAAGTTGCGGTTCATGCAGCAAATTTCCTATGGGCTCGGTGCGGCGATGGTGTTCGGTCTGTTCACCGCTGCGGCGGGTAAGCTGGCGTCGCTTGCGGCTGGTGCTGCGGCGACGGTGTCGGCGACGGGTGTTGCAATCCCAGCGGTGGCAGCATCACTTCCGGCGATGATTGGCCTTGGGGTGATTGCTCTCGGGGGAATTGCGCTGATCTATCTCAGCGCGAAATTCCTGTCGGAGAATACGTTGTTAGAGCAGGATTTCCAGGCAAAGAAAATCGGCTTAGCTGCACGTGGTCCGGTGCTGGAACAGCAGCTGGGTAATGATGGCCGCACCGTACAATTCCCGGCGCAGACGCAAATATTCAATGCCGATGCGGCGGACAGCAAACCGAAACTGGTGGTCAATAACGTATCGCATCGCGGGTCGCTAGCGGATAACACACTTGAGCAGGTGCGCTGATGGTCGTGGCATCACCAGCAGTACGGGATTATGCGGCGGCGCCGGGGACGGGTGCGCTTGATTTCGTGCGCGCGAACCGCATTCATATCAAAGACGGGTCGTTGTTCATCGATCCGTATCTGGCCATCCACCCGCGCGAGCTGGCGCCGGAGAATGAAGCGCAGTTGCGCGAGAAACTGAAGCTGACCTATTCGGTCAACAACCCTTCGTTCTATGAATCCTATGACCGGCTGGCGGTGGCGCTGAACCTCGCGCAGCTGATTCCGGTGACGCTTGCGACCAAGCGCAGCAAATTGCTCGACGAGGTGAATAAATTCAACGCGCAGGTGGAGAGTGGGTCGGACGCTGACCTTGCGCGGCTCGACCGTGACAAGCGGCAGCCGTTTGCATCCATCGTGCGCGATACGATCGAAAAGCCATCGCGTGATCCGGAGGCGATCGAAACGCTAAAAAACGGTGTGGCGATGTACCTGCTGGTGCGCGAGAAGCTGACGAAATCGGGGTATTTCAACCCGCTCAGCAGCTATGTGGCGCGGGCAGGGACGCCGGACCAGGTGCTGGGTGAGCTGGCCGATAAGATCGGCGTGACGCCGCTGCAGGTGCGCACTGCCGCACTGCAAGGTGGGCTTGAAGCGGTAGGAAAATTGCTCGGTATCGACGCAGCGTATGTGGCGGATGTGAAGTCATTCAGCAACGTGATGGCGGGGCATGAATTCAGCCATAACATGATCGAGCACTGGCATCTCGGGCGGCAATTGCTGCGCGGGCAGGCGTCGACGCTGCAGCAGAAACTTACCGTGGGGATGGATGCGCGGATCAACACGAAGATCGATCAGTTCCGTGCCGAGGTGCGGCATAACTATGATGTGCCAACACCGATCAAGCAGGAAGAAAAACGCATCGCCGAGGCGCTGAATTTGGTGGAGCCGGTGCAGCGGGCGCTCATGTATAAGCTCGGGTATGAAATCGGTTACACGCCGGAAGTGGTGGCGGATGGCATCGCAAAATATAGCGGGATTTACGGATTGCATCGTAAGGCAGCGAATGATCTGCGCGATGTAAAGGGAACGTACCGCATTTATTTTTCGGGACATGGCGACCTCAAGGCTTCGATGCGCACGCTGGTGCATGAGGTGGCGCATAATCTCTGGCCGGAGCAGTTCACGGCGGATGATGTAAAAAAAATTGATGCGCTGGCGGCGAGTGATGCGCAGCATTTCCTGCGTCTCAAACTGGTAATGGATGAGAAATTCCCTGAGTTCGATAAATTCCTCAAGGCATATCAGGTCGGGAATGATGCCGAAAAAGCGGCGGTAGCTCAAGAAGCGCGCGCCTATTTCAAGCCGTACGGCGTGAACATTGATGAAAGCGTGCTGCCTTACCTTAAGGATGCAACGCAGTTGCGCTATCTCGTGGCCTATGCGGTCGACACGCTGACCGTGGAGGGGGCGCGCTATACGAAGAGTGGGTATCATAGCGCAAACGAGCGGTTCCGGGAAGTCATCTCGCGCTTTGCGGAATTGAAACAGGTGGAGTTGCGCGGTGAGCCGCAGCTGATGAATTTCCTCGCGCCCGGTCTTAATCAGGTTTGGGAGACGCAGTATATTCCGCATCTGCATCGGGTGTATGCGAAGGTGGAGGCGGCGCAGCAGGGTGCTGCGGATACGATTGCTAAGGCACAAGCCAGTTCGAAAACAGCGATGCGTGATGCTAGCGAAGCATTAGGCAAAGTAGCGGAGCGGCCTGTTGAAGCAGGGCAGGCGAAAGTTGCCGAGCGGCCGGGTACGGCGGTGAAGGTGGATGCCTGCGTAGCGGAAGGTGCACCGCAGTCCAGCATTTCGACGGATGGGTTGCAGATGGATGGGTTCCTCAATGACCGCACCGTTGCCGCGATGAACACGCTGCATGCAATGGGCGTGCATACGGGCCGTTAACCTTCCCGAGTTTATCATGAAACATGTGCTGGCACTGTATTCGCATAATTTCTCAGCGGATTATTTGAGTGAACAGCGTCTGGTTGGCTCAACCGGTATGGGACCGAACCTCGATAGTAAAGATGCATTTCTTGCAGGCAAGGGTAAGGCAGGGCTGCCGGAACTCCGTTCCGTCGATGGTATCCAGTTCCACCAATTTAGGCATAATGCGCCGTGCCGGGATGCTGCGCAGCCCATTACAAAAGAGAATGTCGAGTATTGGTGCAAATTGCATGCTGCATTACCCCACGGTGAAACATTGGATGTGGTAGTTTTCCGGCTGGCTATGAGATGGAGAATGCAACCAATCTGCGGTGAGTCCGTGAAATGAAGCAGCAATTCCCCGGCCTCAAGGTGATATAGCCGTTTAAATTAATAATGAGACGATAGTATCTGTTCGATAGAAGTTCCT
>JBMOIY010000097.1:0-7682 GCA_049317085.1 Rickettsiales bacterium
CCTCACCAATTTCCCATACTTACATTGTAATGTTACTTAGTTGCTTTGGTATAAGCCAACGTTCGAGCCGACCATGGAAGCGTTCATCGCACTTGTGCGTAGCGCCAGCGAACAATACCGAGGCATCATTAGTCATGCAGCTATATCGCCAGAAGCATACACCCATGCGAAAGATAAACTTCGCTCAGCCATCGTCGCTGGTCAGTTCGATAGTGGGCCTGCGTCGATTGTAATTCTTGATGCTACACGCAGTAAAGGTGCAAGCCTCGGCGTAGGTTCTTAAGGCCGCAGCAAACGGCACACTTCCGCTAACCCCTCATCTCCCACCGCCACCACATCACGGTAATTCGATAGTGTCAGCGCCGATCCATCCCATCCCGTAATACGCCCACCCGCACCCTCGATAATCGGCACCAGTGCGAGGATGTCATACGGCTTCAGCCCTGCATCTACCACCACATCGCGCATACCGCGCGCTAGCAAGCCGTAGGCATAGCAATCCCCATTCTCGATGACCTCGCCGCATTGCTCCGCCAGTTTCACGAATGCGGAGGCCTGCGGCGGCGTGAAGTAATTGCGGCTGGTGGTGGAGATGTTGGCTGAAGCAAGGGTAGGGCAGGTACGGGTCTTTGTTTTTATGCCTTCACTGGAATGACGATAATAAATAGTCTCCGTACCACGCGCACCCACCCAGCGCTCACCCGTGATAGGCTGGTTGAGGATCCCAAGGATCGGCACGCCATCCTCGCACAGCGCAATCAACGTTCCCCATTCCTGGCCGCCCGCAAGGAAGGCTCGCGTGCCGTCAATCGGGTCGATGACCCAGACATATTTTTTGTTCGTGGCCTGTTGACCATACTCCTCGCCATAGATGCCATGGTCAGGGCAACGCGTTGCGATCAGCATCCGTATCGCCGCTTCCGCCTCACGGTCGGCACGGCTGACGGGGGATTCATCCGCCTTTAGTTTCACCACGCCGTGCGCACCAAAATAGGGTCGGATGATATCTCCTGCCACATCGACGAGTTGGTGGGTGAAGGTGAGGAAATTTGCATCCATAGTTGTCACCCAGTCGCACGACGGGGTCCATCTTTCTTAGTTAAGCGTTTCGTATAGGTCGTTCCAGAAAGGATTGTCTCTTTCTATAACTTCATATTTTATCTCGCGTCGCCACTTTTTTATAAGCTTTTCACGATTGATGGCTACTTCAATGGAAACATGAATTTCGTAATAAACGAGAAATTGCATTTTCCAAGCCTTTGGTCCTAAACCACGGGCTTATAGCCGGTAGTGTGGACTATAGTCCTTCTTAAGGTTAGTCATTTCAAACTCCTACAAAAGGTCGACCGCAGGGCGGAACTTTTGTAGGAGTTTGAAATGACGTATTTGACTGGCGCGCACACCACGTATCATAATCGCTATCACATCGTCTGGATCACGAAGTATCGTTCAAGGTTCTGACTCCCGAGATGCGCTATCGGATTCGCGAGATTACGCGGCAAGTGTCGGCGCAGCTTGGGGTCATAACTATTATAACGGGAGTACTGTCGAACAACCACGTGCAGATGCTTGTCGAGATGCCGCCGAAGCTATCCGTAAACAACGATATCCGTCGGGTGAAGGGGTGTACCTCTCGCAAGATTCAGCAGGAGTTCCCCGAGCTACGCAAATGCTATTGGGGCAGAAGGTTTTGGGCGAGGGGCTACTTCTGTACGACCAGTGGCAATGTTACCAATGAAACCATCCTCAATTACATCGCTAATCATACAGAGGATGTACCTACAGACAATCGTCGGTAGTGGTTCAGTCCATACTGTTTCGTGAACCCGTCTGGGACAACCTCTTTATGTTCCCAGACCCACCTGATTAGGTCGCTTGTCACACCAACATACAATGTGCCACGAAATGCTTATGGTAGAATAAAAACGTAAAATTGCATCGTTCGTGCCCCAGATGGACCCCGTCATTCGACAGGGTGACAAGGTAATCAGAACGCCGGAATGCCCGTGATCGCACGGCCGAGAATCAGCGCATGGATATCGTGCGTGCCTTCGTATGTATTCACCGCCTCAAGGTTCATCATATGGCGAATGACATGGTACTCATCCGCAATACCATTCCCACCCAGCATATCGCGCGCCACGCGGGCGATATCGAGCGACTTGCCGCAGCTATTGCGCTTGATGAGCGATATCATCTCCGGCGCATAGTCGTCCGTATCCATTAACCTCCCGACACGCAATGCTGCATGGGTCGCGAGCGTGATTTCCGTAATCATATCCGCGAGTTTTTTCTGGATGAGCTGGTTAGCGGCGAGGGGGCGTGCGAATTGATGACGCTCGAGTGTATAGTCGCGTGCGATCTCCATGCAATGTAGTGCCGCACCCGTGACACCCCACGCAATGCCATAACGCGCTTTGTTGAGGCAGGAGAAGGGGCCTTTGAGGCCGCTTACATCGAGCAGGCGCTCTTCGGGTACGAACACATCGTCGAGCATGATCATGCCGGTGATGCTGGCGCGCAGCGACATCTTGCCTTCGATTTTTGGTGTCGAGAGATTGCCCTTATCGCCACGCTCGACAATGAATCCACGAATTTTATCATCGTGCTTGGCCCAGATGATGAAGACATCCGCGATCGGCGAATTGGTGATCCATGTCTTGCTGCCGGAAAGTTTGTAACCCCCATCGACTTTCACCGCACGTGTTTTCATCCCTCCGGGGTCGGAGCCATGGTCAGGCTCGGTGAGGCCGAAGCAGCCGACCAGTTCACCGCTTGCAAGCTGCGGTAGATATTTTTCCTTCATCGCTTCCGACGCAAATGCATAAATCGGGTGCATCACCAGCGACGACTGCACGGACAGCGCCGAGCGATAGCCCGAATCCACCCATTCCACCTCACGTGCGACGAGGCCATACGCCACATGGCTCACACCCGCACAGCCATAGCCTTTGATGGTGGAGCCGAGCAGCCCCTGCGTTCCCATATCGCGCAAAATCTCCCGGTCGAACTTCTCATGACGATTGGCTTCGATGATACCCGGAAACAATCGCTCCCGCGCGAATCCGCGCGCCGCATCGCGCACCAGGCGCTCGTCTTCGGTCAACTCACCATCGAGGTTGAGGGGGTCGCGCCAGTTGATTTCTTTGAGCATGTAAGTCCTTGAATTAGTATGGAGTCATCGTAACACTTCTCACGCTTGGCAGCAAGCATGGAGCATAAAATCGTATTTAAACTGTCACACCAACGACGGAACTAATGCATTAAATTGCCGCCTGAACAGCAGATAGCGATGAGTTTTAGGCAAAACATACAATCAATGGGCAAGCCTTTGCTCGATGCGCCTTGGTGCAGGCAAGCGTTTTTGATTCAATGAGTGCCGCTATCAATGCGATACGAGAAATGCAGGATTACGCGGAAGGCATGACGCTTAAATTCAAGCTGGCTGAGGCGTTCAAAGCGAATAGCATTCGCTTTGATGCGATATTTATCGAAGCGCTGGAAAAAGCGGTATACGGTTGCATCGTCTCGGGTGGAGTAAGGTCGGCATCGAACCCGGTCAAAGATATATACGAACTGGTGAAGCGCATTAGCGCCAGCACGGCACAAATGGAACAGCAGATCGCGCAGATGGAACTTTCGTACCCGTTATAAAGAAGGCGCATCGCGCAATGCATCCAACGCATTCGCGCTTGGTGTCTACAAAAACATAACAAAAAGTGTGAGTCTGAAGCCTGCAAAGCAGTTGAGCACGGATAAGCCCGCGCAAAGCAGGAGCGGCTAAACCAGTAAATTCAGAATCGACCCGCGTGCCCAGCGCACGCCACGCGACAACGCAGCCAACGCGTTGCTGATCATGCCACCGAGTGTTTCTTCATCCGGCACATGGTTCAGCCGTGCACGGATTTGCGCACTATGCTTCTGCACCAGCGGAACGGCCACCGGCTCGCTGACACCGGCCGCGCGCTCCGCCTCACGCTTCGCGCGCACACGCTCCGCCGCACGGGCAAGGGAATTCTGGGGTATCAGTTCATTGGCCATGCAGGGAATATAGCATGGAAAACAGGCCATGTCACTCCGCTAAATCCACATAAAAACAAATGAATAGCTGCTATTCAGCCGTGCGTAGCCTTCCATGGCGAGCCGGAGCGAAGCGAACGAGGGGGAGCGTTAGCGTAGGGGCCCGATGGCCCCTTCAGGCGCGAAGAGCTAACAACTAGAAGCTTGTGGCCATCATGGCGCTAAGAGTGCGGTCGAGCCAGTTCACAACCGGCCGCACTTGCGATTCATCCATCAGCGGCGGCGCATGGCCAAAACCGGGGAAGGTGATGCTTTCCGCGTTGAGATTGGTGCTACGCATCGCACGGATGGTCTCCGGATTTAAAATATCCGAATCCGCACCGTGCAGAATAAATGTCGGGGTCTGCACCTCGTTCCAGATGGGGCTGAGATTCACATCCACTACTTCCGTGAAATTCTTCGATACCGCAGCGAGAGGCACCGCGATTGCCGGGTCGCAGGCATAGCGCAGCACGCCATCCCTCATGATGAGCGAACTGGCGAGGAAGCGTTCCCACTCCGCGATATCCGTGATCATCCATGGCTTGAATATCTCACGCAGATACACATCCGCTTCCGCTACATCGGCAAATTGCGCGGGCAGAGTGCGCACGTAATCATAGATGCGCACCAGCGCTTCCTTGCTCAACAGCGCGCCGATATCGTTCATTACGAGCTTGCGAATGCGCCGCGGGAACTGCGCCGCGATCATCATGCCGATGATACCGCCCATGCTGGTGCCAATCCAATCGACCTCGCGCACATGGAAATTATCCATCACCGCCAGCGAATCGGCGACATAGCTTGCGTAATTATAGCCCATCGGGTCCGCCAGCCACTCACTCTCGCCACGGCCCGCCATGCTGATGCACAGCACCCGCCGCCCGGTGGAAGCAAGCGCCTGCGCCAACACATCGAAATCCCGAGCATTGCGAGTGAGGCCATGCACGCACACCGCTACACGCTGTGCATTCGGGTCGCCCCAGTCATAGACGGCGAGGTTATGCTTGCCCGATGCACCCGCAGTATTGGGGACCGGGATCATATGATGGATAGGCTGCAACGTCTTCTCCTCTAATTGTCACCCCGTCGCATGACGAGGTCTATCTAAGAGATGGATGCCGTCATGAAGACAGCATGACAAGTTATTTCAACCGGATCAAATTACGTTCGATGTTCAGCCCGCTCAGCGGAATCTCCGTCAGACGACCATCGATTGCATCCGCCAGCAAGCGAGAGGAACCAGCACCCTGCGTCCACCCCAGCGTGCCATGGCCGGTGTTCATGAACAAATTCGCGATCGGGGTTTTGCCGATGATAGGTGGGCCATCCGGCGTCGAGGGGCGTAGGCATGCCCATTCGGTGATTTCTTCCATCGGCGCTTGCGGGAACAGTTCGCGCATCCCGCGCTTCAGTGGTTCGATGCGTACCTGACGGATCGATTCATTATAACCTGCGAACTCAGCCGTGCCCGCAACGCGCATGCGCCCGCCGAGCAATGTATAGACCTGTTTCGCCGCGTCATCCGTGATGCTTACCTGCGGGCAATTGCTGCTTGCGTTGAAGCTGATACTGTAACCCTTCATCGGGTAGATCGGCACATACAAGCCGAGCTTACGCAACTGTACCGCGCTATGCGAGCCCATTGCCATTACATAGGCATCAAAGCCCGACATATAATCACGTTGCTGTCCCTCGATCTCCACATGCGTGATGCGGTCTTCCGTCTTATGCAACTGGCTGACCTTCTGGTTGAACAAGAATTTCACCCCATATTTTTCCGCGCAATGTTTTGCAAGCGCAATGGTGAAGGTGTTGATATCGCCCGACTCATCCATCGGCGCGTAAAGCCCGCCCACCAGCTTTTTCGTGGTGTTGGCAAGTGCTGGCTCCTTGGCGAAGCACTCGCTCGGACTCATCGCGATTTCTTCGCATCCGAGCGTGTGCTGATAGTCTGCATGCCGCTTCGCCGCGTCGAACGAAGACTGGCTATCGAACACATGCAGCGTGCCATTACCAAGGAACGAGAATTCGAGGTTGGTATCATTGCGCAACTCTTCCATCTTCTGCTTGCTGTAAAGTCCGAGGCGCAGCATGGTTACGCAATTCTCTCGCGCGCGGCTTGGCAGGCAGTTGAGCAGGAACAGCGCGCCCCAGCGCAGCATATGTGGATCGGAGGATGGGCGCAGCACCAGCGGTGCATCGTCCTGCCACATCCATTTAAACAATTTCGGGAACACTTGCGGGTTGGCCCATGGCTCCGCATGCGAATAGGAAAGTTGCCCCCCATTGGCGAACGAACATTCACGTGCAGGCTCAGGCTGGCGCTCTATGATCGTGACGTCATGCCCGCGCTTGCCCAGCTCATACGCACTTGTGACGCCGAGGATGCCCGCACCGAGGATACAAATTTTCATGGTGACCCCTTGTTACGGGATGACACTAGCATTCGGGAAGGTTTTGACAACTATGGCTATACATATCCACATCTTCATTGCGAGCGCGGCAATCCACCTTTCCTTTCATGACCAAGATGGATTGCTTCGCTAGCGCACAGTGACGAAACGGAGTTAAGGAGTATAACTTTATTTAAGCGCTTGCGCGGCCTTCAGTACTTCTGCCGCATGGCCGGTCACGCTCACCTTTGGCCAGCTTTTGGCTATCTTGCCCGTTTTGTCGATGAGAAAAGTACTACGGGTGATGCCCATGTATTTCTTGCCATACATGTTCTTTTCTCCCCACGCCCCGAATGCCTCGGTAATACCTGAATCGTCGCTGGCGAGTGCGAAAGGCAAGTCATATTTCGCACGGAATTTATCGTGGCTCTTCAAATCATCCTTGCTGATGCCAATGATGACTGTATCCGCTTTATCGAACTGGCGTGAAAGCTCCGCGAAATCTTTGGCTTCGGTGGTGCAGCCCGGCGTGTCATCCTTTGGGTAGAAATACAGCACTACATTCTTGCTACCCTTGTAGCTGGCAAGGTCGACATTCTTGTTCCCTGTAAGCGCAAAGCTACACACGGGCGCATCGGCACCCTCGCTGAGGGTGGACATGGTGGTTTTTCCGGCGGTACTAGGCATGGCGAGTCTCCTAAGATGAATGATTACATGGATATAGTGCCTGATTGACAGAGTACAATATACATTCGTCATTCCAGCATTTGCTGGAATGACAAGTTCTTTTACAAATCACCCCGCACCATTTGTGCATAGACCTGCGTAACGTTATGCTCGAGCCGCAGCACATGCTCCTTCAGCGCATCGTAACTATGCATACGCATGCCCTTCACCAGCAGGTTCTTGAGGCCCATGGGTGCGTCATCCGTAATAAGGCCGCCGGGAGCGGAAAGGCGCAGCAAGCTAATCAAATCGGACAGGAATTTTTTCGCTTCGATAAGAGGGCGTGTGATCTCCACGTCGAGTAACCCATCCGTCTGCGCGCTCTCGAACACTTGCCGCGCGCTGCGATGCCACAACAGCGGATTCTCCGGCGCATGCCGCAGCACGATATATTGCGCGATAAAATCCATATCCACCATTCCGCCGCGCACATGCTTCAGTGCCCAGGGATTGCGTGTGGGGTATTGCTTGGCGATGCGCTCGCGCATCTCGGTCACATCC
>JBMOIY010000098.1:0-7540 GCA_049317085.1 Rickettsiales bacterium
TGTCGAAGATGACGGGCAGGTGTTCGGGTGCGATGCCAATACCGGTATCACGTACCAGCAGCTCGATGCATTTTTTTCCATCCTCACGTAGCAACGGTTTGGCGCTTACTTCGACTTCACCTTCTTCCGTGAATTTAATGGCGTTGCTGACGAGGTTCATTACGATCTGTTGCACACGGGTGCGGTCACCCACGTAGCGCTGATTCAAGGTCTCATCGTTAATGATCAGGTGGATATCTTTTTGTTTCGCCTGCTCGTTAAACATCAGGCGAAGATCATCGAGCACTGCAGAGAACGTGAAATTCGTCGATTCCAGTACTACATGGCCGCCTTCGATGCGGCTGATATCGAGCAAGTCGTTGATGAGCTTGAGAAGGAGATGGGCGTTGCTGCTCAGTGTGTCGACGATCTTGATCTGCTGTGCATCGAGCTTGGTTTTCGCCAGCACCGAGGTCAGGCCTGTCACCACGTTCAACGGTGTTCGGATCTCGTGGCTCATGGTGGCGAGGAAGTTACTCTTGGCAGCGTTTGCGGCCTCGGCTTTTTCTTTTGCATCCATCAATTCTTGTTGCTGGTGAGCGTTCTCGCGCAGCAAGGACTGCCGCATGTAAGCCGCCTGCATGATGGCGGGCAGCAGGTCAAAATAATTCTGACCGGCATCTTTCACCGCATAATCCGCGGCGCCTTTTTCGAGGGCGGAGACAGCGATGCGTTCGTCGCCACTAGCGGTGAGGATGATGACGGGCGGGGTGCTGGGATTGGCTGCAAGCATATCAAGCAGCTCCAGACCGCTCATACCGGGTAGATGGTAATCGAGCAACACAAGATCGTATTTCCCGGTGTCAAGCTTCGCCAGGCCCGCCTCTGCCGAATACGCGATATCGACGACAAACCGGTGCCGTTCGAGACGCACCTGTAACAGGCGTGCAAGGCCTTCATCGTCCTCGATATACAGTAGTCGCTGCAGTGTGGAGTTCGGCATCGTGTTTCCTTACGTGGTGAGGTGTGGCACCTTGACAACGGCAAGCATGAGGCCAAGCTTCTGAATAGCATCCGTGAAGTTATCATACTCTACGGGCTTGGTGATATAGACATTGCAGCCCAGTTCATAGCAGCGGTCTATTTCCTTCGGATTATCGGTTGTTGTCAGTACGATAACTGGGATGGTGCGCGTGCGCGCATCACCCTTTAACTTACTCAATATCTCATAACCATCGACTTCCGGCAGGTTGAGGTCGAGCAGCACGAGGGTTTTCTCGTGATTGATGTGGCCATTGGCCTTGCCGAAGAAATAGTCAACTGCACGCGCCCCGTCCTGTAAATGGACGACGCGGTTGCCGATACCGGCGCGCTTTAAGTTTTTCATGATGAGGGTGGCATGGCCTTCATCGTCCTCAATCATGACGAGGGTAAAGGGTTCGGGGAATGAACCTATCATGGTCTTAATCCTTTCAGGCGTGGACTTAGTGGTAGGGTAAAGAAGAAGGTAGTGCCGACATCCGGCACCGAGGTGAACCAGATGCTGCCGCCCAGGCGACGGACGGTCGCCTGCACGAACGCCATGCCAAGGCCAAGGCCGCGGACATTGACGCTGTTGCGCGCACGGCGGAAAATCTGGAATACTTTATCGTTGTCAGCGGGTGCGATGCCGCGGCCGGTATCGGCCACTGCGTAGGTTACGGCGGTGCCGGTACGCTCTGAAGTGATGGTAATCGCCGCGGTGCGCTCGGGGTCGAGGTATTTCACGGCGTTGTCGAGTATGTTGCTGAAAATCTGTTCGAGGGCTAGTGCATCGCTGGTTATATCAAGTAGCGCATCGCACTGCACGGTGATGTTTTTCTGCGTTATTTCATAGGCGAGCGTGTCGAGACAGCGGCGGACGACGGCGGTGACATCAACATGCTCGAAACGGTATTCACGTTTGCCAATGCGCGAAAGGTCGAGCACGGCGGTGGTGAGCGAATCCATTTTATCGACGGACTGGTGGATGAAGCGCAGTGATTCTGGGATGTCTTCGTCGACGGCTCGTTTCAGCACTTCGAATTCCTTATCACTGAAGGCTTTGTGTTTTTCTTTGATTATCGGCGCAATTTTGTTAATGGCGCGACCGAGTTCACCGGAGAAGCCTTTCAGGTTGACGAGCGGTGCGCGCAGGTCATGCGAGGTAATGTAGGTAAAAGTCTCCATCTCCTTGCTCAGGTTCGCCAGTTCAACCTCGCGCAATTTCTGTTCGGTGATGTCGGTGTGTGTACCGATGAGGCGGATCATTTTGTCGTCTTGATCGAAGATGCCGACACCGCGCGATAATACCCAGATCCAATCCTCATGTTTTGTGCGAAGGCGGAAGGAATTGCGATAGGCGGGTAGCTGGCCAGTGCTGTATTTCTCGTAGATTTTCCAAGTAGCCTCGTGATCATCAGGGTGGATAATGGAGTGCAACCAATCGAGTGAATTCTCGATCTCGTCATCTTCGTAACCCAGCATGGCCTTGTATTGCGGCGAATAGTAAATTTCTCCGGTCAGGACATCGTAATCGAACAGCCCGTCGTTCACGGCATCCATCACCAGCTTGAAGCGGCTCTGTAGGGCTTCGGATTCGGCCTCTGCCTGCTGGCTGCGGCGCATGAGAGAAAGAATGACGAGTGTCGCGAGCAGCATACCGCCGATAGCGAGCGCGGTGCCTATGGCGAGGATATATTTGAAATCATTATTGGCTTCGTTGGAGGATTTTATTTTCTTGTTGAGATCCTCCAGCCGCGTCTGGATGAAGCCTTCGAGCTTGTTGCGCAGGTTGTCCATCTGCCGCTTCTGCCGCTCCATCTGTGGCATAAACTTGCCTTTGTGGTATTGTACCTGATTGCTCAACGTGGTTGTGTATCTCTCGATATCGTGCACCCACACATCGATGGTGCCTTGTGTCGAGGGGTCATTCTTAGTGAGCGCCTTGAAGGATTCAATCTGCTGCAGCACTAATTTTTTTGATTGAGTGTAGGGTTGCAGGAAGTCTTTTTTGCCTGTGATCAAATACCCGCGGACGCCAGTCTCCATGTCAATAAGATAAATAAGTATCTTGCGGCTTTGGCGTATCACCTCATAGTTATACAATGTCCATTGGTTGAGTTCTTTTGACTGTTTAAAATTGTGGTAAATCACCGCACTGAAAGCAAAGAACAGCGCCGACACGACAATAAAGATCGTGATGAAATATTGCCGTGACGGGGTGCGGGTTATGAACTGCATGCCTTGCCTGAAGTAGAACGGGTGCGTCCCCTGTTTAGCGAGCGCACCCGCGTTTTTACATTATAAAAATATGCAGCTTATTTGTTTTTGTCTGCCGCGTTCTCAAGATTCTGTCCGCCTTTTTGGACGTCCTGACCCAGACCTTCCATGGTTTCACAGGCATTCAACAGCAACGGTAGCGCGAGAAGGGCAACAAGGGTAATCTTTTTCATTTGGTTTCTCCTTAGGTTAATAAGGCATTGCGTGCCTTGTCCTTGGTTTTACGGAAGGTCGCGTAATGAAACCATGGTGCATAAGAAGAGGGGTTATAAAGAACCCATAAAGATGTTTAGAAACGATAGGATAAGGTCAGCGCGCCGAACTGGGCGGAATCCTTCTGTTGCTTGAATTCATCGGTCATGAAGATATGGGTGTACGATAACCGGGTGTTCTCGTAAGTAAGTGCAGCACCGACCTGTGCGCTTCCGACGAAGTAGTTCTTGTCGACGCTGTGACTGTTTTGAAAGCTGTTGCCGTCGAGAAAAATGTTGCGGCCCACGGCACGGCCTTCAACACCTGCGAATAAGTAACCGCCGATTTGCTGCGCGGGCAGGAAGAAGTCCGACCCTGGCAGACTTGGGTTGATGCGCGGCGGGCCGTAATCGGCCGGCAGGTCATAGCCTAAGCGCACTGTGGCGCCGACGGAAGCATCGGTATTGATGTTACCAAGGTTGAACCCCGCATAAGGGGTAACATCCACACCAGCACCAAATGGTTCAAACTCGGCGATCGAGCGCCATTTACGTTCCATGGTAAAGACGATACCGGGCTCATCCTTAAGCTGGTTGTCCCAGCCCATGGGTTTTTGCGAATCGGTGAGGCGGTGGATGAATTTCTGAGTGGCTTCTGTTCCCGACGATGGGCCGACAATACCGATCGTTAGCTGTGCGGTATCGAGACGGTTACCGGTATCGGAAACGATACCGACTGTACCGTAAGTCCAGCCTGCGTAGGGGCGATCGTTAGGGATGAGGGCACTCTGGGTAAGGTCAGTTGGTGTATACATATTCTGGCCGATAGACATGCTGATACGTTGTTTGCCATCCGAGGCCATGGGCAATACGGTGTGGGCAAGCGACCTTACCCAATAGGGTGTTGTCTCCTCAGCTGACAGCCACGACAGCCGCACACCATTGGTGTAGTCACGATCCGAATGAGCGAATTTATCATTCTCCCATACCAGCGAGAAAATCGCCTTGTCGTCCTCATAACTTCTCTCCTGTGCAATGGCAGGGATTGAACTACAGAACAGGGTCGCGACGAAAACCAGCTTACGGTAATGGAACATGAAGGACTTTCGTACGGAACAGAGATTATACTTTGGTGTTAAAGCCGCCAATGAATGCTTCGGTCAACGTATTAAGACGACCACTGATGGGCGATTGGACATACATAATGGTTTTGGCAAGGCTGCATGCCTTGCGCCAGTAATGCTGCATGGCCATGACGATGGTGAGCACTATGGAAAGCATTACGAGTGCGATAACAGCGATGGCGAGACCATCGCTCAGTCCATGGGCGGTGAGTTGATAAAAGCTGAACCAAGTCAGTATGCCGACCAGCATTGCGGATACAACCGCAGCAAATACGGCAAACAGAGTGACTGCAGCCATACCAAGAATCAGACGCATGAAGAGCGGGGTCGTCGATGAAACAGTTTTACCGACGGCCCATATACCGAACAATTTGGTCAAGATGTACATGGATGTGCACTCCGATACTATGTTAGCATTGTCATCCCGGCGTGAGGCCGGGATGACAATAAGTTATTCGTAGACTAGCGACGAATGAGGGCGCCGAGAACTACGCCGATGCCGAGTGCAAGCGCGCTCGAGCGAACAGGGTGCAGACGGATCTCATTGGTCATGCGGTCCGACGCATCGGTCAGCTGGTCACTGGTCGAATCGATGAAATGACGTACTTCACGGCCAGCTTTTTCAGCATATTCGCTCAGTTCGTGACGGCCTTCACGGGTCGCGTTGCGAATATCACGTTTTGCATTAAGTGCGGTTGCTTTTGCATCCATGACAGTATCGTTGGCGGCATCTTTGGTTGCGGAAGATAACATGATAGTCTCCTTTAGACTTGGTTGAATTTAACGTGGATGGGTAGGGATCCGCGCTACCCGCGCCGGCTGGAATTGAGAATTGAGCTTCCTTGCCTGTGAGATGCAGTGAACACTACGAACCATAAGGATACGATAGGGATGGAATAAAGAGAGCGTAAGGGCCCGCTAAATGGCGCTCTTTAGTACTTCTTTATACCAAAAAAAATACGGCATATCGAAAGCTTACACGCGGTGCGGCTTATTCACTGCGTTCCAATGCAGATTCATGCATTCACATTTTCAATGGAGTTTTGTTATGTCACATCCGATTCGAAATTTAGCCATGGTTGTCAGCACTATTGCGCTGATGAGCGGCTCGGCATTAGCCTATGATTATTCGTCATCCACTCTTTATGACCGCATGGATGGCAGCATCGTGTACGTTACCGGTGGCATCGGTGAAGGCGAAGTCAATGAACTTGAGGCTGCGAAGTCGGAATATAATTTCCACCTGACCAACACTGATAAATCGGGTGCCTATGTCAGCGATACTGCAGTCGTCATTCAGGATCGTAAAGGCAACGATGTCATGGCGGCTAATGCTGGCCCATTGATGTATGTGCAATTGCCCGCCGGTAAATATACGCTGATGGCCGAGAATACTGGTGTGGTGCAAACGAAGCGTTTCACCGTGTCTGCGAAGAAACCTACTAACCTGCATCTGCAATGGACCGTCGCAGAGTAATGATCTGATGATGCTTTGTTAGGTAGTCACTTTGAAGGCCCGGCTGTTCCGCCGGGCTTTTTTTAGCGGCATGCACCTGCTTACCCTCACGATCGACCACACAGATATGCGTCGTGTGTAACCCGACATCCAACCCCGCGTAATACTCCATGACTTTCCTCCTTGGTTTATGATACGATAACGCCATAGAATGCCCAACCAAACGAGGAGCATCCATGGCGCTACCCCCCCCCATACAGAACTGCCACTTACAGCACTTCTGTGGATGCCCAATGAGCAGCATAACCCTGCCAACTCACACCCACCCTGCCAAGCCTAAATCCATCACAGGATTTAGCCTCGTCGAATTAAGTATAGTTCTCGTCATCCTGGGCCGCTGAGGCGTCAACGTATAACGATCAACTAGATTCGAAATAGGCTCAAAATCGGCCTAACATGCTGTCTCTGCTATCAACACATACACACCAACCCCCGCAGACAGCCGGCGACACAGGCTAATACGCTGATTTATCTCCGACACAGCCGGAGTAGTGGTGGGCAGTAGTAGGTATGAACCGAAGACCAACACATCGCTATTTTGAATTATATTTATTATATTACAATAGTTTGTTATTTTATCAAGTGGTTTTCCTGTTGTTTCAATCACATATAATAGTGGGATTATGGTCATATCCCACTTGATATACATCCCACTTTATGGCATACTAGGTCTATTAAAGAGGAGCTTTTATCATGACCGCACACGCACGCACGGTTCATCCCGATACTAAGGGTCGCATTACCCTTGGCAGCTTAGCCAAAGGCATCAGCAGCTTTCGGGTAAGTACGGATAGCGACGGTCGCATTATCCTCGAACCTTATGTCGAGATCCCCGCGCGCGAATCATGGCTGTTCAAAAATAAAGCTGCTCTGAAGCAAGTGCAAAAAGGATTGCAGGATTCGGCAAAGGGAAAAATTTCCAAACGCGGTGACTTTACGCAGTTTATCGATGCCGAGATTGACTAGTGTCGTTCTCGCTCCTCTTCACCGACCAAGCAAATCTCGATCTGGATACGCTGGAGCAGAATGCCGCATTAGCAAAACGCTTGAAAGCAGTGCGTAAAGCGCTGGGACTACTTCAAGCCAATCCACGCTATCCTGGACTCAACACGCATAAATATAGTTCGCTCGTTGGCCCCAATGGCGAAGAGGTGTTTGAGGCCTATGCAGAGAATCGCACGCCTGCTGCCTATCGCATCTTCTGGCATTACGGCCCAGAGAAAAACATCATTACCATTATTGCCATTACCGCGCATCCGTAATGCACACCGGTAATGCCTACGCGCAAGTTGACCGCCAAAAAGTCCCCTAGAGATATTTTGAGAAGGGGCCTCCAAAAAGGTGCTTTCATGCGTCTCCGCCGTCAACTCCATACAACAACGCCCGCTATGTGAGGGCGTGTCGCTAAAATATCTAAATTATTGTTATTG
>JBMOIY010000099.1:0-7535 GCA_049317085.1 Rickettsiales bacterium
CTAAATCCATCACAGGATTTAGCCTCGTCGAATTAAGTATAGTCCTCGTCATCCTCGGTCTGCTGGTCGGCGGCATACTCTCCGGCCAGGCGCTGATCCGCGCGGCGGAGCTACGCGCCGTCACAACGGAATATAACCGCTATGTGGCTGCCGTGCAGACCTTCCGCGACAAATACTTTCAACTACCGGGCGACATGAACAGTGCTACCCGATTTTGGGGAAACCTCGGGGGCGTCAACTGCACCAACAATGCCGGTACAGGGGCGGTTAGCACCGGGACCTGCGACGGTAATGGAGACGGCACTATCAATGGGGCAGCCGCCGTCAGCCAGACTGGGGAAGCTTTTCAGTTCTGGCGTCAGTTGGCCTTCGCTGGCTTAATAGAGGGAACCTACACAGGCATTTCTGGCCCAACCTTGTCTTGGCCGGGCATGGATACACTGCCTGGTACAAATTCTCCCACATCCAGAATGAATAATTCGGGATGGGGTGGTGTAAGCATGGTTACCGTCGGTGATATCGCTACTTACGCTTTAGACTATGGCAATATGCTAGCGTTGGGAATTCGTGCGGTGGGCAATATTCCGCTCAACCCGGCATTCAAGCCTGAAGAAGCTTGGAATATTGACACCAAGATGGATGATGGTAAGCCGGGAACAGGCAAGGTCATGGTTCGCGATTACTACACGTTCGGTAATGCGAATGCCTGCACCACTTCGACCAACCAGACCGACTATGCTGGAAACTATAAACTAGCGAACACGACATCTGCGTGTTCGTTCTTCTTCCCCAAACCGTTTTAAATCACAATCCGCTCGACCTCATCGAGCGACAACTGGTCGCCGCGCCGGTCATAGAGGCCAGGGGCGCAAGGGCAGGGGGCCGGAAGTCCAGCGCAGCTTTACCCTTGTGCGGCGTGAGGGGAGATTCCTTAGCCGTTCTACATGCCCGCATGCCAGCATGACTGAACGCAGGAAGTTGCGGCGTTTCGTGGTTTCACCCACCTGACATTCTGACGGTTTTATACTTGACTCTTACCCTGCCCATGGCACGCTCAACCACTTGAACCAGATGATACAAAACGAGGCGGGCGGCAGTTTCCAAGATGAAATGGAAACGCTATTACTCGACGGATTGTGCGGCGAGATAACGCCGCTAACAACCGATGACCTTCAGGCCATCCGGCGAGAGGCGCTTGCCATCATCAAGGCCCGAGAAGAGGGGCACTGATACGCCGAATTCACGAAAGCACGTCCCCTGAAGGCGCTTTTTCCTTGACTTCATCCCTCAGCGTGATACGTTTGTATTACAATGTTTGAGTGGGACGAGACAAAGCGCCAGGCCAACCTAGCAAAGCACGGCGTCGATTTTCGGCTGGCAGCGCTGGTGTTTGCTGGCCCCACGCTCGAAGCCCCGGACGAACGGGAGGACTACGGCGAGGACCGTACCATCGCGTTAGGCCGGGTCGGGTCGGATATTTTGTGGTGGTCTACACAATGCGCGGTGACCATCGCCGCTTAATCAGCGCATGGAAAACAGGAAGCTATGAGAAAGAGCGATACCAAAACCTATTCCCTGAGTGACCTTCAAGCGAAAGTCGCGGCCGGTGATTTCGTGCCAATGACAGGCAGCGCCGAGACGGGCGAGAAACTGGATGCCGCGTTTTGGGACAAAGCGCAGGTAGTGATGCCGACGGAACATCCAAAGGTTGGGATTTCGCTACGGGTCGATTCCGAGGTCTATGAGTGGTTCAAGGGGACGGGGAAGGGCTATCTTAGCCGCATGAATGCAGTGCTCAAGGCGTATGTGGACACGCAGGGCAATCCCCGCCGAAAGTAATGGGCTGAATTCCTCACTTCCGAGAAAGAGGTGGCGGCGTACCTGAACACATGTTTCGAGGAATACGGCGATGACCCGGCCATGATTGCTCATGCGTTCGGCGTCGTTGCGCAGGCGCACCGTAAGATTGCCGAGGCGATATGAACGAGTCTTCGCAAGTGACAATGGAATTTGAGTTGGATGAAGAAAGCGTCGGCATCGTCGAGAAGATGCTGGCTACCGGTCGCTATGGTTCGACGGCAAGTGAAGTCGTGATAGCGGCGCTGGAACTATGGCTGGGTGATAGAAGCAGTCGGCTCCCCGGCAACGCAGGCTAGCGCTCACATGTAGAAACTGAGCTATCTAACTAACGGTCTTCACGTTCGTGCCAGACATTCAGCACCCGGACGACCGAAGCACCAAGCTCGTAACGCACCTCATAGTCACCCACAATAAAACGCCGAATTTCACGCGCGGAATATCTGTCGAGCCGGGTGCCGAGCTGGGGGAAGGTCGCAAGCTGCTCCGCGGCATCAATGATTGCATCGATGATGCGTCGCGCCATGAGGCTATCGCTTTCTGCCAAAAATGCATAGAGGCGCTGAAGGTCGCGTTGCGCGGGTTTCGACCAATCAATCTGCACGTCTTACTTCGTCGTCTTCAGGGAATCCGCCCATGCCTTGATTTCCGCATGGGGCACCACCTGACCGGCATCCACGGCGGCCAGCGCTTCCAGCGTTAACCGATGACGTTTTTCGTCGAGGGCGACGTAGGATGCGAGCGCTTCTTTGACGATCCAGCCTTTTGGGCGTTCGAGGCGCGCGGCGATAGCATCCACCTGTTTCGCCAGCTCCAGCGAGACATGCGCAGTGACTACTCTGGTATCCATAGCGTTCTCCTAATCATCTTCAATCAACAATAGTCAAAGCGATTAAAGAGTCAACGGAAAACGGCTTGCAGGGCATCGTTGTGTATGTATGACAAAGGACGTTATCATTCTTAATGGAACGGGTAGTCGTGCGCTTTTGGCTTGCAATGTACGGTGATGCGCCGTACAGTATTTTTGTACGGTACTTTGCCGTACGGAAAGGATGAGTTATGGCACAGGAATCTATGCGCACGGCACGGGTGGAGGCTCGGATAGCACCGGAGAGTCTGGAACTGGTCCGCCGGGCGGCGGAACTGCAGGGCCGCAGCGTCAGCGACTTCATCGTCGCCGCTGCACAAGAAGCTGCGTTCAAGACCATCGAAGAAACCCAGTTGATTCGACTGGTGGTTGATGACCAGATCCGCTTCGCAGAACTTCTGTTGAACCCGCCCGCCCCTAACGAGGCGATGCGGCGTGCGCAGGAAGCACATCAGCGGTTGATCGAGGGTGAATGACACGCCCCTTTCGCATCGAACCCCTGCAACCTACGCACCAGCGCAGCAGCTTTCAGTGCGCGGTTGAACCTCTCGACCATTACCTGCGGCATCAGGCATCGCAAGACCAGCGGCGACGTGTGGCAACGTGCTTTGTGGCAATCGAACAAGCAACCGGCGGTCTGGCCGGTTACTACACGCTGGCAGCGTCCAGTGTTCCGCTCTCGCATTTGCCGGAAGCATTGGCAAAGCGGCTACCGCGCTATCCCCTGGTTCCGGTCGTGCTGCTCGGACGTCTAGCGGTCGATACGCGGTTCCGCGGGCAGCGCCTTGGCGGCAGCCTTCTCTGGGATGCGGCAGCGCGCGCGGTGCGCGCTGAGGTTGGCACTTACGCGCTCGTGGTGGATGCCAAGGACGAACAGGCGGCAGCGTTCTATCACCACCATGGTTTTACGCCACTGGACAGCCCGCAACGGCTGGTCCTGCCGCTAGCAAGCTTTGCAGCTCTGGCAGGGAACCAACCATGACGCCTAAACCACCAGAAAGTGATGCGAAGGAAGGGCAAGCCCTGCTAGTGAAGCAGGGACAGGCGCGCGAGCGCGTGCTTGCTGCTTACCTGACCAGCCTCTCGCCCTTCGGCGAGCTGTACAGGAGGCTTGC
The DNA here is from genome assembly GCA_049317085.1 of Rickettsiales bacterium. Taxonomy (GTDB): domain Bacteria; phylum Pseudomonadota; class Alphaproteobacteria; order Rickettsiales; family UBA3002; genus QFOX01. Next base: position 3,841 of record JBMOIY010000099.1, read on the forward strand.
TCAATGAAACGCCCATTACCCAAGCCCACTACGGACGCTGAGGCCGATGCGTTCGTCGAGACCGCCGACCTTACGCGCTATGACCTGTTAGCGATGACTCCCATGCCATCGCGCAAGCCTGTGAAGCGCCCTCGCGCCAGGAGAAATGCGTGAACAGCAACGCACTGGTGGTCGGGGTCGTCGCGGAGCAGCTTCCGGCGTTGTTCGTGCCGACCGAACCGGCGCGCAAGCGGTTCGTCGAGTTCTTCACGGCCAACATCCGCAACCCCAACACCCGCAAGGCCTATGCGCGGGCGGTGCGTGAGTTCGCTGCCTGGTGCGCGGCCAACGGGCTGAACGATCTGGCCGACATCGAGCCGGTGCATGTCGCGGCCTATGTCGAGACCCTGGGCCAGCGGCTCGCGGCTCCTTCGGTGAAGCTGCACCTGGCGGGCATCCGCATGTTGTTCGACTGGCTGGTGGTCGGCCAGGTCGTCGCCAGCAACCCGGCAAGCTCCGTGCGGGGGCCTCGGCACTCGGCCAAGAAAGGCAAGACGATGGTGCTGGCCGCTGAAGAAGCGCGGGCGATGCTCGATGCCATCGACATCAGCACGCCACAAGGCCTGCGTGATCGCGCCCTGCTCGGGCTGATGGTCTACACCTTCGCCCGCGTTGGTGCGGCGGTCGTGATGCGGGTCGAGGATGTCTATGTGCAGGGGCGACGCACCTGGGTGCGCCTGCATGAGAAAGGCGGCAAGCGGCATGAGATGCCCTGCCACCACAACCTCGATGAGTACCTGCACGCCTACATCGAGGGGGCTGGCCTCACCGACCCTAAGGCGTTTCTGTTCCAGACGCTGCACGGGCGTTCTGTGAAGCTCACCGGCAACCCGATGGCGCAGTCCGATGTCTACCGGATGATCGGGCGGCGGGCGACCGCCGCCAAGGTCTTCACCAAGGCCGGGTGCCACAGCTTCCGCGCTACCGGCATCACCGAGTACCTACGCAACGGCGGCAAGCTGGAAATCGCTCAGGCGATGGCCAATCACGAATCTGCCCGCACTACCGGCCTCTATGACCGCCGTGGCGACCAGGTGTCCCTCGATGAGGTCGAGCGCATCGTGATCTAAAACGGTTTGGGCTAGAAGAACGTGCAGTCAAGTGCTGTGCGGATACCTAGACTGCAGCTTAAGAAATATTGAGCAATTATTTGCTATTTGCCAGGTCGCGCTCTGGGCTTCTTGAGGCTAGCTCTGGTAGAGCCTCGGTATCACTTCTACCAAGGGGCTGGTATATAACAGCTTCCAATACGCTATCTAGCGCATGATAAAAGTAATGAGATTCGCACTTCCATTCCACAAAGCACGCCACGAATCGGGCCCTGACGGAGGAGAGCTACAATTGAAATCATCATCCCCTTGTCCACGTAAAAATCCCGTGCAGGAATTGCCATCATCCACTTTAGCATCTATGCTCCATGCTTCGTCGTTAGACAAGGAACCAAAAGAGTTAATATCCACTTGTCCGCCGACTTCACCAATCTGCATGTAATTTCCAGGACTCATAGTTGCAAAATCGAATTCCTTTCCAAAAGGCACCGCATCTATTGCTTGCATGCAATACACATTGTAGAATCCCCATATAGCTTTTGGAAATCTTGACTTAAGCGAATTTTGCTCCGTTAATAACACGCAATTACTTGCATTCAAAGTGCCGGTGCCGTCATAACTACCTGAAATCAGACCCGCCCTGCTTAGATGCTCCCATGCTTTGACATGCTCACCTATGTCCCCGGAATAAATAAATCCATCGCCATTCCCATTGCATCCGGTGATGATAGTGGTCGTATCCGTACCGCAGGTGGCGCCCCAAAACCGGAAGGCGTTTGGCATATCACCTGGTAGAGCAAAGTATTTTTCGCGGAACGTCTGAACGGCAGCAACGTAGCGGCTATATTCTGTCGTTATCGCACGCAGCTCGGCCGCCCGTATCAGCGCCCGACCGGACAGTACGCCGCCGACCAGCAGGCCGAGAATCACGAGAGAACGATGGAGAGTTCAACGAGCGAGAAGGCAGACGGTCTAGGCCGAATGGTCGAGGGGTGATGCATCCCTTCCAAACTAACGAATCCACAGCAAAATTCAAGGCAAAAGCGCGTCCGTAGAACGCGCTACAGGGCAATGTTCGAGCTGCTCACGTCACTCTGACCCGCTCGATGGCACGCCAGCGCGGGGGCCTGGAAGGCTGTAGAAGCCCTGGTTCCTGGCGCTCCTCCCCCTGAAAGTGCCGCTGAGAGGCCGCTTTACAGGGCCGGAGGCCCCGAAGGTTGGCCGTGACCGACCTGGTGGCGTACCGTAGAGGATTCTTGCCGCTGCGCAGGTCTCGGCGAGCGTTTCAAGCGATGCAGGAATGCAGGGGATGGCGACCAATACCGACCTGGCGTTCAAACGGGTAAGGGCGATGACCAAAGCCGATGGCTCCCTTGTAGCGCGGGGCAAAGAAATTACTGCCCCTACCCTCCTGGAGGCATCGGACCTGGCGTCCGGCGAGCCGCCTGGTGGTGATTCCCTCTGGAGCGTCGGCTAATGGGGTAGCTAGCGGTCTTACATTTTGGTTTGACGGCAATTGCGGCAATGTAATGCAATTTGGTTGTGCTATGACGAACTGAGACTCAGCGACACCGAATCTGGCGCCTCTGGATGCGGAGTTCATGGACTAGAAAATGGACGATGGGAAGCCAGCGGTAGGCGATTTGGTCGTTCGGGCGCAGAACGGCTTAAATGTTTGCACCACTGCTGCGGCCGCAGCTACAACTACCTTGACTGCAGATTACCTGAAATCTTCAACCACACCGGCCTGCAGCCTGTTGTTCCGCAACATAATACCTGCTCAGTAGCTATTCATTACATCACAAATGCGATGCCTTGGATGGCGCAGGCGGCCTGCAGCGTATTGCGCAGCAGGCAGGCGATGGTCATGGGGCCGACGCCACCGGGGACCGGGGTGATGAATTTTGCAAATTCACTGGCGGCGGCGAAATCGACATCGCCGACGAGTTTAGTGGTGCCGTCCTCTTTGGTGACGCGATTGATGCCGACATCGATAATGGTGGCACCGGGTTTGACCCAGGCGCCTTTGACGAATTCCGGTTTCCCGATGGCGGCAACGAGGATATCGCCGCGGCGGATCTCCTGCGAGAGGAATTCGGTTTTCGAATGGCAGATGGTGACGGTACAGGATTCACGCAGCAGCAACTGCGCCATCGGCTTGCCGACGATATTGCTGCGGCCGAGGATGACGGCATGTTTGCCGGTAAGGTTGCCCAGCTTATCCTTCAATAGTAACAAGCACCCCAAGGGTGTGCAGGGGACGAGGCCATCCTGCCCGACGGCGAGCCGCCCGGCATTGATGACGTGGAACCCATCGACATCCTTCATCGGGTCGATGGCGTTGATGATGGCCTGGGCATCGATGCCGTCCGGTAAGGGAAGCTGGACGAGGATGCCATGCACCGCGTCATCGGCGTTGTAGCGGGCGACATGGGCGAGGAGTTCGGCTTGCGTGGTATTCGAGGGTAATATTGTTTCAAATGAAGCGATGCCCGCTTCCTGACAAGCTTTTCCTTTGTTGCGGACATAGACGTGGCTTGCGGGGTCATCGCCGATGAGGATGACGGCGAGGCCGGGAGTAAGGCAATGCTGTTCCTTCACCCTCGC
>JBMOIY010000100.1:0-7499 GCA_049317085.1 Rickettsiales bacterium
TGCTTTTGACGCACTGTAATTCGTCTGGCCAATTTGTCCTAGTTGCCCATTCACCGAGCTAATACTGACAATCCGTCCGAAGTTATTTTCTCGCATGGGGTTGATCACTGCGCGGCACATGTTGAAGCAGGAGGTGAGATTGGTTGTGATAACCGCGTTCCAGTTTTCAGCCGTCATCTTATGCAGCATACCATCACGCGTGATGCCTGCATTGTTGACGAGAATATGAACATTCGTGCCAAAGTCAGTGGTGATTTTCTCTGCGCCCTTCGCGCATTGGTCAAAATCCGTCACATCCCACTGGTATGTTCTAACGCCGGTTTCTCTTTCGAATTTCTTTGCTGCTTCCTCGCCCACAAGGTAATTCGCAGCAACATCATATCCCGCCGTCTTTAACGCCTTGCATATTGCTGCACCGATGCCTGTTGTTCCGCCTGTTACCAGTGCAAATTTATGGGTCATGGTTTTAATCCGTTGCCATGTCGCAAACGGCCTGTTCATCCTTGGTAAGCAATTGCTCGATATAATGTGTGATATCCTGAGTTGTTGTCGGCAGTGCGCTATGCCTCAATAATCCTGGCGCAGGCTGCATATGGCGCATGGCATTTTCCATGTTGGCGGCAGCATCAGCGGCGTAACGGGTTGCGGTTTTCATTCCTATGCTCCTTCGGATGGGTGTGGGAGCGCACCATGTATTTCTCCGCTTAATGTCATCCCTTATATACGCTGAGATATAATGATTTCATGCGTTTGATGGGCGTTATCATAAGGATGGCGTAAGACTGCAATGCCTTGGATCAAACAATGCAACGAACCATATATATCTCGACGAATTTCTAATGCCGTCCCAATAGGCTGCCAAACTTAAGCGGTTTTCGCTGTTCTTTCCCTGATCTGTATTTAAGGCTTTACTTACAAGCAATTGAATTGCTTACCAATCGAGGGATATCTCAACGTTTTCACAGTAAATTCTGTCGGAATCTTGCACTGCAAAGTTTCCATCTAAGGTTTGTAAAGTTTCCAAAGCTACATTGTAAAGTTTTAGGGCTTACATTGTAAAGTCTCCAAGTCTATTTTGACGTGAAGTTAAGCTCTATAATGCTGTTATATATTTATTTTTATCCCATCCTGCCCGTCCACCTGAAGCTGCGAATCTTCTTCTGTAGCTTGCGGGTGTCTTCCTTCGACTTTTCGCGCTCTTCTGCTCGTCGGATGAGGCTAAGCAAATCACAATGCGCTCGACCTCATCGAGCGACATCTGATCGGCCGCACGCTGCAGACCCGCTAGGCCACAAGGCAGGCAACCTGATTTGCCTTGACAAGCGTTGTCATTTTTGACAACCCTATCTCAGGGGACAATGCTCAAGACAACACGACCAGTTCAATGGATCACAGCGGCGCGGAAAGAGTTTCTGTCGTTCCCTGCAGGCGCGCAGGAGATCTGCCTGGACGCACTGACCATCGCGGCGCAGGGAAGCAAGGCAGATGTTGCGAAGCCGCTGCTTGGTCTTGGGTCGGGGGTATTTGAGATCGCGTTGGCCTTCAGGGGCAACGCTTTTCGGGTGGTCTACCTGGTGCAGATTGCTGACGAAATCTGGGTAGTGCACGCCTTCCAGAAGAAGTCGACCCAGAAGATAAAGACCCCCAAGCGAGAAATCGATCTGGTGCGGGAACGAATCAAACGGCTGAAGGAGATGCTGCGATGAACGAAAAAGATGAAGTGCTAGAGATCACGCGTGGCAGCGGCAATGTCTACGCGGATTTCGGCGTAGCCAACCCGCAGATTGCCCAACTGAAGGCGCGGCTTGCCGCCGAGATCATCAAGACGCTCGATGCCCGGAAGATGACCGTACGCAGCGCGCACGCACATACAGGCATTGCGGCAGCAGACTTCTCGCGCATCCGCAACGCGAAGCTGGGGCGTTTCACGGTGGACCGGCTGATGATGGTGCTCGCCAAGCTGGACCGCGACGTGAACGTGAAGGTGACGGTTCGTCCTCACGGCTCATCCGGGGCACTGGCACGGCTGTAGCAGGGTAGGGGGGAAGATGCCTAAGCAGAACACGAACCTATGGGATTCGGCGGCACTACTGCCCTCCGAGGACGCGATCACTGCTTATCTTCAAGCATGCGCGGAAGAGTACGGTGACGATCCGGTGATGATGGAGCGCGCCCAGCAAGTCGCCGCACGGGCTCGCGGATTGTCATCGACTATCCTAAGCGCCGTCGCGGAAACGGCAGAGGGACTGCAGGGAGCAGGGGTGATGCCGGCAGGCATGCTGGACGAGTTTAGAGCACTGGTGCAACGGAAAGAATGAATGGTATCGAGCCACGGCAGGCAAGGTGGCGGTGCGCCTCGCCGACGGCACATTGAAGGCAGCGTGATGTTTCATGTGCTACTCGATACGTGCGTCTGGCTCGACCTGGCGCAAGACCTAAAGTTGACACCGCTGCTGCAGGTGGTCGAGACCCTGGCGCGCGACAAAGAAATGCGGCTCATCGTGCCGCGTGTAACCGAAGCGATTTCAGCTTGGGCAACGGCAATCAGAAACTGCCCCATGCCGACCTGGCAGGAGGGTTCTCCCGCATCAAGTCGATGTACTTCATCACCCTGGCCGAATGCTTGCGGCGCATTGACCCGTCGAGGGTGACGGACGCAATGTGGGAGGCGAACTGGCAACAGGAGCCACGCGGACTCAGCGAACTCTTGAAGGCAGAAGAGTTGCTGTTCTACCAGGTTTGGTACAACCGGCACATGAATCTGCGCTATGACATTGCGCGCGGAAAAATCAAAGTGGTCACCAGCGAAGAGTGGGAGCGTAAAAAGCTAACCACGCAGCGCCACATCACGGAATAGATTTGGAAAGGCGCACTGCGTGCCGCAAAGCAAGCTGAGAAGGAATTCGGCAAAGAGAACCTGGGCCCCTGGACCGATTTCGAGTGGGGCATGGTGAACGGCAAGCTCTCTGCCATCCGTTGGATGCTGGGCGACGAGTGGGACATGCTCGACACCTGACATCGCCCAACTAGATCAACGCCTCTTTCCTTTGCCGGTGTCGAGGTCCCCATCATGCACACGCTCTGCACTGATCGCAGAACGTGGCAGAGTGCGAAACGGGTTGCATGGCGCGCCGTTCAAATACCAGTGTGTAATTCCATCTGGGAATTCGATGGCAGGGCCATCCTCGCGGTGGCGCTTTCCCTCTCGGTACCACGACTATGGCTTCCTGCCACCCAATCTTTTCGAGAAAATCAAAGTGTGCATTCTCGATCATATCGTCAAACGCCGTTCCGACATCACGTCACGGGACTGATTCCACCACCACCTGATAATCGAGCCGCTCTCTCAGCTCCAGCCTCTTCATCATCCAACTGTGTTTCGTCTAAATCGCCCATTGTATATCTGTACTTGAATAGCGAAACACATATCAAACACAACTTACAGATTCATACACCGCTATAATAAACCATGAGAGTTTTGGCTCACCTAAGCATCTCATTATAAATACACTTCCTGATAATTTGTTGGTCGATTATATGTTGAATCTGACCGACCAGAAAGACATCTACCGCTCAGCTCAAATCATCATCAACCAGCAAGGCAATGATTCCGAACGGCACACTGCACGCCAGAAATTAACCAAAAATCAAAGTTAATTAGGTATACTGGTAGGATGAGTGACGCCCAAAAACCGTTCCCAGCCGAACCAATACTCGACCCGACAACGGGCCGACCGTTGTCGTTTGCCCCACGCTACACCGTGCCAGGGGTGGATGTGGCCGAGACGTTGCAGACGGATAGGTCGCGGTGGCGGTCAGAGGTTATTCTTCAGGCTCAGCCCTCGCGCAACCTGAGTGATGAGGAACTCAATGCCTCATATGCAAGGGAAGTCATAAGCATTGCGAAGCGGGGGCTGTCGGCCCGTGAAGCAACCAAAGCGCGTATGGATGCTTGGCAGGAGTTGGTAGAGCCCACACAGCCGGTAGCACACTATATTATCCCCTATTACATGCCGGTGGAGCCGGGCGATAAAATCTCCGAAAAACTCATCGAGGATTTTAGCGCATACAATGCTGATATAGTGGTACCCACCGAAGCCAATGGGGAAAAATACAAAGAATTGCCCTACATCCGTGGTAAAAGCCCAGAAGAGCCAGAAGGCAACCCGGCTATACCGCTCAACGCCAACATGGTGCGGGCGGTGGAGGAAGCTTTTGGCACCATTGCCGCCCAACTGCCCGGTCGGTTTGTGTTTCAACGGGTGGATGACCCTGATAAAGCCCTCATCAACTTTGCTGCGGTGCCGCTCACTCACTCTCAACCGGGGGGCGCAGGGCCTGATTCATCTTCTATAGTGTTTGGTGGAACGTATTTTGGTGGTCAGTATCATTCGTTCATGGCCCATGTAGCATTGCATGAAATTGGCCATACGCTTGGATTACAGCACCCGCATTTTCACCAGAAAGGCCCTGGTGCCCCCTCGACCGATAAGGCGACATATCTTGATACAGTGATGACGTATTATGTTAATAATAATGCGCAGCGTGACCGGGCTTCTTTATACCCTGTATCCCTCATGCCAGCGGATTTGGCGGCGCTTCAGCGGCTTTACCCCATCAAGGCGGATATGAAGAGGGATGGAGCTACTCTGGGCGCAGCGCCAGGTGCAGTGGATAAGAATTTTCAGGTGATATTAGAACAGGGCGGGTTTGCGCAATCCGTACCCTTCTCGTTGCATGGTACACGCTTTCACCCAGCGAGTGACACGATGCAGGACCATCTGCGCATCGAGCAATCCGCCCCGCCACCCAACCAGCCATTAACCCGCAAGAATGATGTAGGGTCGGAGCATGGATATCGCACTATCGTGCGCAGTACGGTTGCGGGGGTGGTGGTGGTGAAGCCCTATGGGCAGGCGGAAGTGTTTATTCCCGTCACCCCCGAGCGTATCACCCTCAGCCCCTCGGCGGAATGGGTGCACATCATTGGCAATAGTAATGTGCACAGCCCACGCAATCTGCCGAGTCAGTTCAAAAGCGAAGCGCGTGATATTATTCATGTGAGTGGAACAAACAATCAGATTACCGTCTCTGCCGCAAATATTGTCGGTGTTACAACCAGCATCCGCATTCAGCCTGGTGCGCAAGTGGCGCTGAATTTGCGCGATATTAGGGAGTTGATCCGCGCCTCGAGAAATAACTTTCCGGATGTATTGGTAGGCGATTACACAAACCAAACCACCAAGCCGCAGATGGCGGTGCAATGGCGCGATGAGGGTGCCGGCAAATTCACGGTAACGATGCGGGATGTAGCAGCACCAGGAACCTCGCCGATAGAGGTGAATATCACCCTTGAGAAGGCAACGACGGAGGATGTGGCCGCGTTTAGGCGCATTCTGCAGCAACCACTCTATGCGCAATACACCGAACGTAAGGAAGTGACGCAGCCAGATGGCAGCAAAGGGATAGAAGAGAAGGCCGTCTTCTCAGCCCCCGTCACTCCGGTGGAGGTGACGCAACGGGCAACCATTGGCCATAGGTTACCGAGAATACCAGAAACCAACCCTCATATCGCCCGTTAGTTTATCGGACGGTTGGTAATTCTTAATTTTGTAAGGTTTAGCTGCAGCCCCTTTTCCATTTTTATTCTAATCCATCTCATCCCTCGAAACGCCCCAATCAGCTCCAGAGTTTGCTTCCTGCTTGCGATAGAATTTGCAGTGTAGCGCCATGCTTGAGCGCGTTCTTGTTACCCTTGTGGGCGCATCTACTCCCCTAATGAACACACCCCTTAAAACTAGCCGCTAGTTCAGCAACATTCTTCGGATCTGGCTCGGGTATGAGTTCTGCAATAACCCAATCTACGCCAGCCACTTATTCATATAAGGCGAGGCGTGGGGAAATCGCTGTGCGGCCCCCCTGCATCTTTGCCACGTACGGGGCTTAATTAAAATACCTCAATAAAACGCAGATCACATACTTTGGTAGGAACTGCAAAGAGGTAGGCTGCGTCAAGGTCGGCGCCATTTGCGGCATTTGTGCAGTTGCTGTAGCGCGTAATAGCCTTTCCTCGCCCCGGTTTGCCATCATCTATTTTTGTATCAATGTTCCATGCTTCTTCTGGGCTGAACAATGGATCACCTCCAAGATTATTATCAGCGGATATTAAAAGCCAAGTGCGCCAGAAACCATCAAAATTCACCCCACTGCCGGTGATGTAGGATGTTCTTGCCCCGAGTTGCCAGCCACCATTGCTAAGTTTAGAACGTGGTGCATTCGTGCCGTAGTCCGCGTCCGTTGTAGCACCAGGGCCGGCTACTCCGGTATATTGTCCCTCGATTAATCCGGCATTGGTTAGATGCTGCCATGCCATGAAACTTTCCCCTGTCTGCCCTGCGGCGGCAGCCATGTTGACAAATCCATCGCTATTGCCATTGCACGTGCCGGTAGCTCCCGGCGACGCCGCTCCACAATTTGCTTTTGTACCCCAGAATGCGGTTGCATTCGCCATATCACCGGGTGGGGAAAAATATTTATCACGGAAGGTGTGGGACGCTGAAATGTAACGGCTATAGTCTGTGGCAATACTTCTTAGCTCCGCCGCGCGAATCAGCGCCTGGCCGGACAGAATCCCACCCACCAGCAGGCCGAGAATGACAAGGACGATGGAGAGTTCGACGAGGGAGAAAGCCGAATTTCTTTTCACCATTCCCTCTAATCTGCCTTGATCATGAAGGAACACGACGTTGTAGAATTCGAAAGCCGGTAGTCTCCGGTGTAATCGGTCTGGTTGGCAGAAGTGGTGCAGTTAGTCGCCGTGCCCCATGCGCCGCCTCCTTCTGGACGCGCAATTATTTTGCCGCGTGCTGGTTTGCCGTCGTCCATCTTGGTGTCCAAGTTCCACGCTTCTTCCGGTTTTATCACCGCATATTGTGTCCTGTTCGGCGTATCAGCACCAAACCACAAGGTGTTACCGTAGTTCATCCCATACGTACCCGCATCCCCAGCAAGGAAATCAATATAACCAAAACTCCAGCCTGCGTTCGAAATTTTTGAGCGCGGTGCATTCACGCCGAGGGTGTGATTGCATGCGGTGGCGTCCTGAACCCCGGTATATTGCCCTTCAATCAACCCGGCATTCGCTAATTGCTGCCAGTAGCGGAACGCTTCATAGCCACAATCGAGAACTCTGCCATCGCCGTCGCCATTGCAGGTCTGGGTACCGGTGCCAAGAGTGGTGGTGCAGGTGGCAGGCGTTGCATGCGCTGCGCCCCAAAAATTGATGGCGTTGTTCATGTCGCCGGGCAGGGCAAAATATTTGTCGCGGAAGGTGTGGGTGGCGGTGAGGTAACGGGCATATTCCGTGCCTACTGCGCGAAGCTCCGCAGCCCGGATCAATGACTGTCCCGAAAGAATGCCGCCGACCAGCAGGCCGAGGATGACAAGGACTATACTTAATTCGACGAGGCTAAATCCTGTGATGGATTTAGGCTTGGCAG
>JBMOIY010000101.1:0-7457 GCA_049317085.1 Rickettsiales bacterium
AGCACCATTGAACTCTAACTCTACAACTGGACCAATCCTAGGGGGCTTGACACTTTTTTCCTTGCTTTTAGCTAATTCTCTTAGAAGTCCTGAGATTCAGCAAAAAGGTTAATTGGTGCCCGGGACTGGACTCGAACCAGCACGATCTTGCGAACGCTAGCACCTGAAGCTAGTGCGTCTACCAATTCCGCCACCCGGGCACTTCAGGAAGTGGTGCTTGATAGACGTGTTGCCAAGCGCTGTCAACGGGATGTTAGGGGGTCTCTTCCAGTTTGCGGGCGGGTTCGGCCGGGTTGTCGGAATGGGCGTCTATGACCTCTTGAATCACTTTTTCCCAATACGAGGTGAGGCTTTCGATGTTGAGGTCGGCTTCGTTCATATGCTGGATGGCGGCGGCAGATTTGCTTTTGTAGAATGTGTCGTCCGACCAGAGTTTTTTAACGGCATTGACCCAATCGCCGATAGGGGCGTTCGGATCGACCAGCATACCGCCCTTACCCACTGCTTCCGGCAAACCACCGACATTAGAGCTCACGACCGGGATGCCGCTGAACTGAGGCTCGCAAGCAACGCGGCCGAAAGCTTCTTCCCAACGGCTAGGAGTAAGAACAATCTTTGATTTACCATAAATTTCGCTCATGTTTCCGGTGTTGGGCACGAGGGTAACGTTGGGCAACGGGGCGATCTGTGCTTCCAGTTTTTGTCGTGCGTCGCTCTCAAGCGGCCAGCCTTCGCAGAAGACGAACGGAATCTCTGGGCATTCGCGTGCGATGTTCAGGGCAATATCAACGCCTTTACTTGGTTGCGGATTGATGAATGTGACGTTCTCACGTGTGGTGGCGGTGCGATAGGCTTCAGGCTCCATCAGAGGATGGATGATGACGGGTTTGACGCCGAATGCTTTGCTGTATTTTTCGGCGGTAAACTGGGAATTGGCTACGCAGGGCACATCGCTCAGCACGCTAAAATCGCCGCCATGGTCGGTGAAGACGACATCCTGCAGGTTCATCAATACAGGAATATTCAAGCGTTGTGCTTCGAGCGCCATGCGCACTGGCTGGCGGGCGAGGACGATGATAACATCCAGCTTTGTGCGTTTCGAGACGAATTCGAGACTTTCCCAAGGAAACCATGCGCGCCAGGTGGTGTAGCCGAGTTTCTTATCGGGAGCAGCTTTCCATTTCAGCAGCTTCATTATCAATCGGCCACGAATGCCCCAGTAGCCTTCGGGCTTGAGAGCGGCGAGCACCGATACTTCATGGCCGCGCTGGCTGAGTTTGAGGGCGAGTGTATGACCGCTGGATTGAAGCCCACCATACATTTGCGGAATGAATGGTTGCCCGGTGGCGATCAGTATCTTCATGTACGTCTCCCTGATTTTTTTGTTTTTGTAGCAGATGCATCTTGTTGCAGTGCATCATCCCATGCAACGCAGCATTAACCTTTGTGAACAGCCCCAAAAACTATAACGACTTTTTTCAATGGTCTTCGCGTGGGGGCAATTTCAGGGGAAGGCTTGCACGGCGTCCACACGCTTGTTATGCGTGGCGCAACGGAGATGACTATGAACCAATACCCTCTCATTACCATTGTCGGCGGCTCGGGCTTTGTCGGGCGGCATACGGTGAAACTTCTGGCGAGTGCTGGCTACCGCATCCGCATCCTTGTGCGTGACACGGTGGCGGCGGAGTTTCTCAAAACATCGGCGACGGTGGGGCAGATAGCCATTGAGCATGTTGATATCACCCGGCCGGAAACATTAGCAGGCAAGTTCAAGGGATCGGTCGCGGTCATTAGCCTTGTTAGCATCCTGTATGAATCCGGGCACCAGAAATTCTCAGCCATTAACATCGCAGGCGCGAAGGCTGTCGCAACGGAAGCGGCAAAAGCTGGCGTCCCGACGTTGGTGCATGTGTCGGCACTTGGTATCGAGCAGGCTACGGATACGGTCTATGGCAAAACGAAACTGGAGGGTGAGCACGCAGTGCGCGCGGTGTTCCCGAGTGCAACTATCCTTCGTCCATCGCTCATCATCGGGCCGGAGGATGGATTCTTCCAGCGTTTCGGGCGGATGAGCATGTTCCTTCCTGCCCTTCCCATCATTGGCGGCGGCAAGAATAAATTCCAGCCGGTGCTGGTGACGGATGTGGCGAAGGCTCTGCTTTCGGCCATCACCAGCCCGGATGCTCAGGGCAAGACATTCGAGATCACCGGCCCGCAGGTCTATAGCTTTAAGGAGCTGTTGCAATTGATGGCAATGCTGACCAAGCGCACACCGCGGCTGGTGTCAATTCCGCCTGGCCTTGCGAAGGTCAAAGGATTTTTTTGTGAGTTGTTGCCCTTCAAGCCTATAATTACGCGCGATCAGGTAAAATTGCTCAAGCATGATAGCGTCGCGAGCGCGGGCGCGGCGGGCCTCAAGCAACTTGGCATCGCGGCGGAGCCGATCGAGGCACGGTTGTCAGGCTATCTCGCCCGCTTCGCGAAGGTATAGCATGAACATTATCCGCCTGTTTTTGGGTTCATTCTATTCTGCCGATACGTATCGCGCTGTGCGTACGCGGGGTGGCTTCCATATGGGTTATGCTTTGCTGGTGGTGTTGGCCTGCACGTTAGTGGTGACTATTTATTTTACGGCGTTCGTTCATCGTGAACTATTCACTTCGCGCGATGGCAAGCCTATCGTTTTTGACAATGTGGTTCAGCAGATTGCAGGCCAAGTGCCGACGATGACATGGCAAAATAATTCGCTGAAAAGCAGCGTGCCGGGGCCAACGGTTATTAGTATCAGTTCCCAGGCATTCGAAGCATCCTACGAAGAATTTCCTATCATTACCATTGATACAAGTGGGCAGACAACGCGTGAAACCATGAAAACGCCCGTCCTTATCACCGACACAGAGTTGATGATGAAGGACAAGAAGGAAACTAAAATCCAGTCGCTGAGCGATATGGTGAAGGATTCGGCGTCGACCCTCATCATCAATCGGTCGTTGATTGATGATTCGGCGAAACGCCTGATCGAGTGGACGCATCGCAGCCTTGGGACCATTTATTTCATTTTAGGTGGCGTCTCATGGTTCGTGTTCGCGACCTATCTGTTCATCGTGCGCATCTTCATGCTATTGGCGCTGGGTCTTGCAGGGCTGCTCATTGGGAGCATGACCAAGACGAAGCTTGGCTATGAGCAGGCGGTTGGCCTCGCTGCGGTCAGCTATACACCGGTTGCGATCCTCGATACTATCCTGTTCGCAGGTGCTGGCTATCCGGCGGGTACGTTAACCTTGTTCCTTGCCGGCGTGGTGGCTCTGTTCGCGGCCATTCATTGCAGTAACCCGCCTGCTGCCGTTCCTATTGTTTGAGTCCATATCATGCTGACACTGTACCATTCCCCGCTCATGCCCACTTGCCGCAAGGTGCGGTTGATGTTGCGCGAGAAGAATGTGGTGCATGAGCTGCGTACGGAGTTGTTCTGGATGCGGCGGGTAGAGTTCTTCGCCCTGAACCCAGCCGGGGAAGTGCCGGTGCTGGTGACGGATAAGGGTAACGCCATTTGCGGGCCCTATGCCATCACGGAATATCTCGACGATCAGTTCCCGGATGTGCAGTTCTTTGGGAATACGCCGCTGGAGCGCGCCGAGGTCCGCCGCTTGGTCGAGTGGTTCGATGTAAAATTCGACCGCGAGGTGACGCAGCTCGTATTGTTCGAGAAAATCTATAAGCGGCTGATGGGGTATGGTGAGCCGTCTTCCGAGGCCATTCGCGCAGGTAAACGCAATATTATCTACCATCTGGATTACATCGCATACTTGCTCAACACGCGTAACTGGCTGGCGGGGGAATATTTGACGCTTGCTGACATCTCAGCGGCCGCACATCTATCGAGCCTCGATTACCTTGGCGATGTGGATTGGGAGCAGCACCCGAGCGTGAAGGAATGGTATGCGCTGATTAAATGTCGCCCAGCTTTCCGTGATCTCCTGGGTGATTCGGTGCAGGGATTCAAGGCTCCATCGCACTATGCGGACCCGGATTTCTAGCTTTTGACTAGCCCGGATTACTGTTAACTTGCCGGCCATGAGTTGCCGTGAACATATCAAATGCAAACTAGCGACGATGGATGACAAACTCGCCATCGATCTATTGCTAGCCTATGTGGATCATTCTGCCGATACTTTTCGTGGCACTCTCGATGTGTATCTCGACCGCGTGGCCGTCAATAATTTCGGTGGTGCAGGCCTCTATCTCAAGGCATTCAGGCTAAATATCCTTCCTGTACACTTGTGTCTTCTTATGACACACAGGGTTTTGATTACATTATCAAGATTGAGGCTTCTTTCATAGAACGGTTCCTGCGTGACTGGGCTTCCTATCAAAAAAAAACCCTTGGCTCTTCGCGCGGCTGCAACACTCCATAGCTTGCGTTGGTATTATTGTGTTCTATATCGAGTAAAAGGAGATTTTTTATGCAAGCCATCACCATCTACACCACCGATTATTGCCCTTATTGCGTGCGCGCGAAGGAGCTGTTGACACGCAAAGGTCAAAGCTTCACTGAAATTAGAGCTGAGGATGATGCGGTGCGTGAGGACATGATTAAAAAAGCGGGAGGGCGCCGCACGGTGCCGCAGATCTTTATCGGCGAAACGCATGTGGGCGGGTGCGATGATCTCTACGCGCTGGAGAAGGCTGGAAAACTCGACGCTTTATTGTCGGCGTAACAATTCACACACGCATTCGACAATTCACACACACCTATTGTGACATCTGCGCCGCAGTGGGCGGATGAATGATTGCTATGCGTTAAGAATCCATTATTTTTTTTGTTTTTCAGGAACACGCCTCTAACACTTCAAGTATTAACGAAGTAATGGATGGCTGAATGTATTGGTTGTACTTCGCTCGCGATTTTTACCGCACCCCGGCTGGCATGCATTCTGGAATGGGGGCGCAGGCAACCCAACGCCAGACCCCACCACCGCAGATCGTCACTGTTGTACTTCGTGAACCACCCGAGAATAACCCGGCCCCTGTTGCCACCAAGCGTAGTGCTGCCAAGCGGCAGGTTGATTATGTGGTTCGTAGTGAGCCAGACTTTGGGCGTACTGCCGCAGCCCAGCCTTCTGCTGCCACTCCACCCCTGAACAGCTATCTTCAACGCCTGAGTGTGGATGGCGAGCACGCATTCGCGGTGTGGGATGAAGAGGCGGGCTTCAGTATGTTCTCGGCAAATTTCGAGCGGGTCACAGGTCTGTCTTCTGGCGAATGTGCGGGGCATGAATGGATCCATATGATTCACCATACGCAGCAATATGCGGTGAACGAGGCGATGCTGGCAGCGCTTGAAGGCGCGGACGGAAGGTGCCTCGTGCAGGCGAAGCGCATGAAGGAAGATGCTGAGGAACGCTGGCTAATGCTAGATATCAAGGCGCCGAGCGAGAGCCAGCCCTGCATCATGGTGTTGATGCGCGACCTTACTGAAACCAAAGCACTCGAGGAAGCCCTTGCCCAGACGGAATCTGCCCTTGCGATGAGTGAAGGTAGCCGCGCGGCGTTCCTGTCCAGTATGAGCCACGAGCTTCGCACACCACTGAATGCCATCATGGGCTTCTCGGAGATGATGAAATCCGGGGTATTCGGTGAGCTGGGCAACCCGACCTATGTAGAATATGCGAAGCATATCCATGATTCGGGCAGCACGCTGCTGGGGAAAATAAACGACCTGCTCGACATTGCAAGCATGGATGCGAATGGCCTTGAAATCCAGGAAGAGGATTTCCGCCTTGAGGGTATGCTGGCCGAGGCCATCGAGATTCATAATCACACCGCATTTGCACGGCAGCAGACGTTAAAACTGGATTGCAAGCTGAAGCTTGAAATCATGGGTGATCGCGCGAAACTGATGTGCGCGGCCTCGCATCTTATCACGAACGCGCTGCGCCACTCGGCGGAAGGTGCAGAGGTGACCGTCAGTGTGCGGGTGCAGTATGATGAGGGCATCATCATCAGCGTGCGCGATGCGGGCGAAGGCATCCCGACCGGGCAGCTCGAGATCATCCGCACTGCGCTGAATTCCGATATTGCCTATTTCAAGATCGAATCTGGCGGTATTGGCCTCGGCCTGTCCCTCACCAAGGAACTGGTGCAGCGCCATGGTGGCCGGGTGATGATTGATTCGGTGCGCCATCGCGGCACGGTGGTGTCGATGATCTTGCCGACCGCGCGGGTGATGAGCGGCATGCCGCAAAAGCGGAAGCGGATGCAGTAGCCAATTATTTTTGATGACTAGGCGCAGCCGATTCAACCTTGCGAAAT
This sequence comes from Rickettsiales bacterium, assembly GCA_049317085.1. GTDB lineage: Bacteria > Pseudomonadota > Alphaproteobacteria > Rickettsiales > UBA3002 > QFOX01. The sequence continues at coordinate 6,316 of JBMOIY010000101.1, forward strand.
TGTGGCGCAGCTAAGGCACCGCTGCTTTCTGCTGAAGCGTTCGTTGCATCCATGATGCTTTGATTGAATTCCTTGCAGGATTCCCGCACAGCGTCGGCGATGTGACCCTTGACGTTATCATTATGGAGGCGACCACCAATTGTAGAGGCAGCGGTTGTTGAGACGAATGTAAGCAGCAGATTCCCCGTCCAGAAGCTTGCTGTCAATCCCGTTAACGCGCCTAAGGCACCCCCGGTTGCGAAATTCTCCACACGTGGATTATGTTTCTGCGCTTGCTTATCTGCTTCTGCATCGCAGTTCTTTAAGGGTATCAGTGGCTGGGGCATGATATCTCTCGAAGGTTGTTATGCTTGAATTTAACTTATTTTTCGCGAAGTTCCAACGTTGCAAGTGTGAAGTTTTTGTGACGGATGGCCACTAAACACGGCATGACATGGCTGTATTTTAAGTGTAATGTCCTACCATGACCGACCTCGCCGACCGCATTCTTGATGCTGCCCTGCCCGCCATCGTGTTCGATGGGTGGACGATGGCGACGCTTGAGAAGGCGGCGGAATCCATCGGATTAACGGCGTTCGACGCTAAACGCGCCTTCCCCAATGGAGCGGCAGATGCGGTGGCGCGGTTCTCGGCGCGTGCGGATGAACAAATGTTGGCAAGCCTTACCGCAGACCACGACCTTTCTAAAATGAAAATCCGTGAGCGTATCGCGACCTGTGTGCTGGTGCGGCTGGGGCAGAATACGCCCCATCGCGAGGCGGTGCGGCGGGCGCTTGGGTTCTATGCGCTGCCGTGGAATGCCCTGGCGGGATTGAGCGCCCTCTATGCCACGGTGGATGCGATGTGGCGCGCGGCGGGGGATACCTCGACGGATTACAATTTTTACACCAAGCGCGCGCTGCTTTCGGCGGTGTTCACCTCCACTGTGCGGGTCTGGCTGGATGATACGAGCGAGGACTTGGCCGACACGGAAGCGTTCCTACGGCGGCGTGTCGAGAATGTGATGGAGATCGAGAAGGCTAAAGCTAAGCTGCGCGATGGGTTTGGTAAGCTGGAAGAATGGTTGCCACCGTTCATGAAAAATAGCGGGCAGTTTCAAGGATGAGTTGCAACACCTGAGAGCAGCATAGGATTTCTGGCAA
>JBMOIY010000102.1:0-7443 GCA_049317085.1 Rickettsiales bacterium
CTTGGCATCAACATCTTCATGAAGTCTTTGGCTTCGTTGAAAGCGGGTTCGCCTTCGACAATGACTTCCTCGACGTCGCTGGTGTAGAGGTCACGTAAAGAGCGCTTAATGAGGTTGCCTTCCTCGTAAATAAGAGCCGGGGCGCTACTTGCCAGGGTCTGCTCACGGATCTGGTTCCAGAGTTTCACGAGATATTCATAGTCGCGGCGGATTTCGGCCTTGGTTCGGTCGATGCCCGCGGTGCGGATAATGACGCTCATGCCGCGATGGGTACGCATTTCGGCGGCGACTTCCTTCAGGCGATTGCGGGTCTCGCGGTCAGTGATCTTACGGCTGATGCCACCGCCTTTGGGCGAGTTCGGCATGAGGACTGCGGCGCGGCCAGCGAGCGAGATGAAGGTGGTGAGGGAGCAGCCTTTGTTGCCGCGCTCCTCTTTAATCACCTGCACGAGGACGATCTGGTTGCGCTTGATGACTTCCTGAATGCGGTAGCGCCGGTGGAAGGCGGTGCGGCCTGTGCTGCGCTCGCCACGGTCACCGCGTTTGCGGGTCTCTTCGCCGTCTTCGGCAGTGGTTTCGCTGTCGGTGCCTTCTTCGGCCGTTGTGGCTTCGGTGTTCCGCTCGTCGATGGGCTGGGTGTCTTCGGGCAGCGGATCGGAATGTACAGCGAAGCTTTCGGCATTTAGCGGCTCGACATTGTAGGCCTGGTTCGCCGGGGTGGTGTCAAAGCTATGGGCGGGTATTACAACGGGTGGCAGTTCCGGCATCGACGCGACCACGGCGGAATCGGCGGCGGCCATCTCGTTGAGGGCAACCACGGTCTCGACCGAGGGAGCTTCCATGAGGAGGCTGTCATCGTCCGAAACGAATTCGTCATCCTCGCCTTCGTTCTCGGTGTCACTGCCACTGCGGCCACCGCGTCGGCGGGCTTCACGGGCGGCTTGCTCGCGCTCGAACGCTTCGTCCTCGGCCGCTTCTTCAGCTTCGGCTTCGGCAATCTGTTCGGCGAGCAGCTTGGCTTTGTCGTCGGCGGTCAGTTGATAGTAATCCGGGTGGATCTCCGAGAAGGGGAGGAACCCCTGTTTGCCGCCACCGTATTCGACGAACGCCGCTTGTAGCGACGGCTCGACACGGGTGATCTTGGCGAGGTATATATTACCCTTATTCTGGGCTTTCGATGAGGACACAAAGTCATAGTCATAGACCACATCGTTGTCGAGAAGGACGACGCGTGTTTCGTCCGCGTGGGCCGCATCGATCAGCATACGTTTTGTCATTAGTTTCTCCTGTTTCGCGCGTTGATCGCACGACAGGACCATTCGAAATCAGCCGCTTATCAAAAAGCGGCGTGGCAGCAGATCAGCTGCACACCCCACGTAACGCTAGGCGGGGCGACCCCCACCCAAGTTCTACAGGTAACTGATTAAAAGAACAACGCGTTGCGGCGCCAGATGCGCCCGGTTTGTTATTCTCTGAGATTGTTTCGAATGATGCCATCGAGGTGCAACTATACACTTTCATTGCAATTGTTAATCATACCCTGCTGCGCTCCCCGGCATACCATGTCGTGCATGGTCCAGGCCGCAACCGAATTCTTTTCCGTACCCCGACTATAGGGGTGTGGATAGGTGATATCAAGTTGAAAAAAAACCGGGGGCGTGACTAATGAGTGTATGACGAAGTCGCCGATTCTCCCCATTTTCGTGGTTGCCGCTGTGCTACTGGGCGTGTGCGCGCCATTGGCCCATGCGCAACTGGCGCCGATCTCGGTGGAGATCGCCACCACGGAAAGCGGTTCTGAGCTTTTGAAATTCCAGAGCAATGAACCCATTGCCGTGATTAAGTCGTTTTCACTGGATAAGCCGAACCGGGTGGTCATCGATATTGCTAAAGTATCCACGGGCGATGTGAAGCTGCCCAAGGACTATGACGGGCGGCTGGTGCGGGCCATCCGCTTCGGGCAGTTCGATGCCAGGACCTCGCGCATTGTGCTGGATGTGAATGGGCCGGCGAAGGTGGTGAATACAACCTCGGGCAACCCGTTCAGTGTGGAGATCTTGGCGACGGGGCCAATCAAGCAATCGCCAAAGGCCATTGTGGAGAAAGCCAAGCCTCTCATCGTCATTGATGCGGGGCACGGGGGGCAGGATCCGGGGGCGAAGGGGCTGCATGGCACGTGGGAGAAAGATGTCACGCTCAATTATGCGCGGGCGATGAAAGAGGCGCTGCTGAACACGGGGCGTTACCGGGTGGCGCTGACGCGGGATAATGACATTTTCGTGGTGCTGCCTGACCGGGTGGCCATCGCACGCAAGCTGAAAGCGGATATTTTTATTTCGTTCCATGCGGATTCGAACCCGCGGCCTGAAGCGCGGGGGCTTTCTATCTATACATTGTCCGAAACTGCATCCGATGATGAGGCGGCAGCGCTTGCGGAACATGAGAACAAGGCGGATATTTTACCGGGCATTGACTTGCGCGGGGCGGATGCGGATGTGGCGAGCATTCTCATCGACCTGACGCAGCGGGAGACCATGAACAAATCCGCCGTGTTCGCGGATGCGGTGGTGGATAGTTTGAACGGGCGTATCACCAAATTGCAGAAGGTACATCGCTTCGCCGGGTTCCGCGTGCTGAAGGCGCCGGATATTCCGTCCGTACTTATCGAACTTGGCTTCCTCAGCAACGAGGTTGACGAGCGGCTATTGCTAACGCCGGAGTATCGTGATCTGGTCGTTAACTCGGTCGTCAAGGGCATTGACCGTTTCCATGCGGGAGAGTAGCAGGGATAGCCCATGACCGACTTGCCCTCACCGAAAGAGACGCCGCACTTTACGTCGCCATTGGCGCGGCGCAAAACGCCGCGTTCGGTGCGCGTTGTGCAGTGGCTGTTCGGCAGTATGCTGCTCGGTTTCATCTCGCTGGTCATTGTGGTGGCGTTGGTTATCCAACATTATAGCGCGAGCCTGCCTTCAACCGACCAGTTAAGCAATTATAACCCGGCTGTGGTGACACGGCTTTATGCGGCGGATGGGAAATTGATGGCGGAATATGCCAAGGAGAAGCGCTTCTTCCTGCCGCTTTCGGCGATTCCGCTCAAGGTACAGCAGGCCTTTATCGCGGCGGAGGACAAGAATTTCTATTCGCATCAAGGCGTCGATATGATGGGCACGCTCAGGGCCATTCGCAATAACCTGCTGAAAGCGGGAACCGGGCATAGCCTAGCGGGTGGTTCGACCATTACACAGCAGGTGGTGAAGAACTTTTTGCTGAGTTCGGAAAAGTCGTTCGAGCGGAAGATCAAAGAAGCCATTCTCGCGTACCGCATCAGCAATCTTTACAGTAAAGAGAAAATACTGGAGCTGTACCTCAACGAAATCTATCTCGGGCAAAGCACCTATGGGGTGGCGGCGGCGAGCTTAGGGTATTTCGGTAAATCCCTCGACCAGTTGACGACGGAAGAGATGGCTTTCCTCGCGGGGTTGCCGAAAGCGCCCGGGTATTATGACCCGGGCAAGAATTACCAGCGGTCGCTAGAGCGGCGCAACTATGTCATCAACCGGATGGCGGAGGATGGGCATATCGACGCGAAAGAGGCGGCGCGGGCGAAGGGGGAGCCGATCATCATCCGCACGCGCAACCGGGATGAGGTGGCGCATGCGGATTTCTTCGCCGAGGAAGTGCGGCGCGCGCTTGCGGCGATGTATGGCAGCAATGTGCTGTATGAGGGTGGGCTGTTCGTGAAGACAACCCTTGACCCGAAATTCCAGGATTATGCTGACCGGGCGTTGCGGTTTGCGCTGATGTCGTATGACCAGCGGCACGGGTATCGAGGGGCGATCGCGACGTTAAAGAACGAAGAGGGCGACTGGGTGCAGTCGCTTGAGCGCATCAAACAAGAGAAGCAAATCACGCTGTATGATAGTCAAGCGCTGGCGGCGGTGCAGCGGTTGAGCCCTAAGACGGAGATTGTGACGCTGAATGGGGACAAGGGAACACTCACGGCGGAAGGCTGGGGCGGTGTGAAGTTTAGCGAAGGGGATGTGGTGCTGGTGGAGCCAATTGCTGGTATGCCCGGGACATTCAAGCTGCTGCAGATTCCGAAAGTGAACGGGGCGCTGGTGGTGATGGACCCGCATACGGGCAAAGTGCTGGCGATGAGTGGAGGGTATTCGTATGTCGGTTCCGAGTTCAACCGGGCGACGCAGGCGAAGCGCCAGCCGGGTTCGGCGTTCAAGCCGTTCGTATACCTCACCGCGCTTGAGAATGGGTTTAGCCCGACGTCGGTGATTCTTGATGGGCCGATTTCGCTGCCGCAGGGGCCGGGGTTGCCGATGTGGTCGCCAAAGAATTACGAAGGCGATTATATGGGCCCGGTGACGTTCCGTACGGCGCTCGAGCATTCACGAAATGCGGTGACGGTGCGGATTGCTTCTATGATCGGCATCAAGCGCATCAAACGGGTGGCGAAGCGGTTAGGTATCTACGAAGACGATGTGCATGAGAATTACTCGATGGTGCTGGGGGCGAAGGAGACGACGCTGCTGAAGCTGGTGAATGGCTATAGCATGATCGCCAATGGTGGCCGCCGGGTGGCGCCGTGGTTCATCGAACGCATCGATGATCGCAACGGTGCGACCATCTTCCGCCGCGATACACGTTCGTGCGAAGCCTGCACCTTGCAAGGCGAAGGGCTGACGAACGCGGCGCCGACCTTGAGCGATGAGCGCGAGCGGGTGATCGATCCGCGGGTGGCGTATCAAATTACTTCCATCCTCGAAGGTGTGGTGCAACGCGGGACTGGCACTGCGGCAAAGGTTTTGAATCGGCCCGTTGCGGGTAAGACAGGGACGACGAACGATTCGCGCGATACATGGTTCGTGGGGTATACACCGGATCTGGTCGTGGGCACCTATGTCGGGTTCGATACGCCCAAGACGCTGGGTGAGAAAGAGACGGGGGGGCGCGTTGCCATTCAGGGGTTCATCAAGTTCTTCCAGCAGGCGGCGGACAGTCTGTCGGTGAAGGATTTCCGTGCGCCGCCTGGAATCCGCGAAGTGGCCATCAACCGCAGCAACGGGCAGCCGCTGTATGACGGTGAGGCGGCGGGGGCGTCGATCATCCGCGAGACATTCCTCACCGGCGGGCCGATTTTCAAGCCGTTCAACGAGCTTCAGGAAGAGCTGAAGGATAAGGATGCGAAAGTGCCGATGACGGCAGAGCCTGAGGATATCGGCGGTGTAAACGGCGAGCAGGATTATAACCAGCCGGGTGCGGGCGAGATGGCGCCCTATCAGCGCCCCGTGGACCAGCAAGGGTTCGACCCCAACGCGGGTGCGGGTGTGGGTACGGGGGGGTTGTATTAATGCGCGCAGAAATCATTGCACTTAAAGACCAATTCGACAAATCGCAGGCCTTGCTCGCGAGGTGTCTTTGACGTTCCAGCGCTTGAGAAGCAGCTTGCCGAACTGAACGTCGCGGCGGAGGACCCGAATCTCTGGAACGATCAGGAAAAGGCGCAGAAGACGATGCGGGAGCGCACGCGCGTTGAAAATGTGCTGGGGACTTATAAGCGCATCGATAGCGGGTTCGCGGATGCGCTGGAATTGCATGAGATGGCGGAGGCCGAGGGTGATGAGGCGTCGCGCCTTGACGCGCAGCGCGAAATGGAATCGCTGGTCAAAGAAGTGGGGCAGCTTGAACTCGAAGCGTTGCTGAACGGCGAGGCGGATGCGAATGATTGCTTCATTGAAATTCACCCCGGAGCGGGGGGGACAGAATCGCAGGACTGGGCGTTCATGCTGTTCCGGATGTATCTGCGCTGGGGTGAGCGGCGCCGCTTTAAAACAGAAATCATCGACGAGCAGACGGGGGATGAGGCCGGCATCAAGTCCGCGACCATCCGGCTGAGCGGACACAACGCCTATGGCTGGGCGAAGACGGAATCGGGCGTGCATCGGCTGGTGCGGATCTCGCCGTTTGATTCCAACGCGCGGCGGCATACGAGTTTTGCGAGTGCGTGGGTGTATCCGGTGGTGGATGAGAACATCAATATTGTCATCGAGGAGAAGGATGTGCGGGTGGATACGTTCCGTTCCTCCGGTGCGGGCGGGCAGAACGTTAACAAGGTGGAATCGGCGGTGCGGCTGACGCATATCCCGACCAACATTTCGGTGGCGTGTCAGAACCAGCGCAGCCAGCACCAGAACCGCGCCGAGGCATGGAACATGCTGCGCGCGCGGCTCTATGAGCATGAACTGCGCAAGCAGGAGGAGGCGACGGACGCCCTCAACGCCCATAAGATGGATAATAGCTGGGGGAACCAGATCCGGTCGTATGTGCTGCACCCGTATCAGATGGTGAAGGACCTACGAACCGGGGCCGAGACGAGTGATACTCAGGGTGTGCTGGATGGGAAAATTGATGTATTCATCAATGCCAGCCTGGCGGCGCGTGTGAAGGGGAATGTGGAGAAGTAGCGCAAGGGTAAAAAACCAGCGGTCGGCGTTGTCGTGTCTGTGCCCAGATGCTCGTGTGGCGCCGCTACGCTCTGTTCTTGCAAGCAGCACCCCTACATTCCACTGATTTTGACCCTCGCTACTCGTCATCCTCGTGCATGCGAGGATCCATTTAAGCATCGTTTGGCGGGGAAAAAGAATTTTCACGTGTCATGCTGACGCTAATCGTACATTTGGTGAATGCCAGAACAGGTTCAGCATAACAATATGACGATTGAAAGCCAGTGTTAGAAACGCTATAGCGTACCCATGAATAGCCTCGGATTTAACAAGCCTGAAAGCCAGACACGCGTCGTCGTTGCCATGAGCGGCGGGGTGGACTCGTCCGTCGTGGCGGCGCTGCTGCATGGCCAAGGCTATGAGGTCATCGGTATTACGTTGCAGCTGTATGATCATGGGGTGGCCGTGGGCAAGAAGGGTGCGTGCTGTGCGGGTCAGGACATCCATGACGCGCGGCGGGTGGCGGATTCGCTCGGTATCGCGCATTATGTGCTGAATTACGAATCGCGTTTCAAAGATGCGGTGATGGAGGATTTCGCCGATACGTATCTCGCCGGGGCGACGCCCATTCCGTGCGTGCGGTGTAACCAATCCGTGAAATTCAAGGATTTGCTAATGACGGCGCGTGATTTAGGTGCGGATTGCATGGCGACGGGACATTATGTGCAGCGGTTGGTTGGGGCTAATGGTCGCGCGGAATTGCATCGCGGGGCGGACCCGGATAAGGATCAAAGCTATTTCCTGTTCGCGACGACGCAGGAGCAGCTGGAGTTCCTGCGCTTCCCGCTGGGTGGATTGAAGAAGGAGCAGACGCGGGCGCTGGCAGACAAATTTGGCCTCGCGGTGGCGAATAAGCCGGACTCGCAGGATATTTGTTTCGTGCCTACCGGCGGATATGCGGCGGTCATCGAGAAAATTCGTCCAG
>JBMOIY010000103.1:0-7418 GCA_049317085.1 Rickettsiales bacterium
AACCTCCTATACTCGTTACAGTATAGGTGTTGCGTTTCAAACTTGAGTCAGCCGGGAATTTGGCATAGCTGCTAGCAAGCCAAATCGGCTCAACTATTCAGGTCTGATGCATTCCTCCGACTTGTTTCGGGCGTTGTTGACCGCCTTGCTTACCGGCATCACCTGCATCAGGTTGGCAGGGTAAGCACCCATCAGTGATGCGAGTTCGTCTTTCGGAGTTGCGCTCCCCAGCCATGATCCCAATTGGTTATGGCCCAGGATGACCGGCATCCGGTTATGGATGGGACCGACAAGCTCATTCGCCTGCGTGGTGAGGATGCTGAAAGCGTATCCTTCACCCACCTGTTTCCAGATACCGGCGAAGGAAAAGAAGCTGTCATTGCTCGGGGTAAAATAATAGGGCTGGCGATCCTTGGGTGTTACTTTCACCCATTCAAAAAATCCGGACGCCGGGATGATACAGCGGCGTTCAGAAAAGTCTTTTCTGCCCGCCGCCTTCTCTGACTGGATGTTAATCAGTGGAAAGGATTTCGCCCCCATCGTCATCGGGATACCGAACTTGCCCATGTGAATATCCCGTTCGCCCTTGGTCTCGATGACGATGGGGGCCAGATCGGTCGGTGCGATGTTGTAGTTCTGCGAATAAGCAGCACTCATCTTGGCCTGGTAACGAGCAATCAGCGTTTCAGCCGGGACGTTGTTTGCGAAGCGCCCGCACATCAGCAATGCACCGTCGGGATGTCGGCTAGCCGGGTCGTATAGTTAGGCGACTTATACTCGCGGCGCATCTTCCAGGTCGTGTTGATGCCTTGCGCCGCATGGAACATAGTGTCGCGCCCGAATCGGCGGTTGAGTTCATCCATTACTTGCATCGCTTTCATGTTTTTTGCTGAGGGTAGCGCCGTGAACAGATCCGTCTGTGCATGGCCCATCCAAGTGATATCGGTCAGGGTTACCCCAGCTTTGCGGAAACCGGAGGTCACGTCAAACGGATTGGGGTTGCGCGGCATGGCGGTATAGATCGCATAGGCAGCATCGACACTGGCGCGAATCATCTCACCCGTATTCGAGGTTGGGCGATGCAGGCGGACTTCCACGCCGTAATCGCTGATGCGGTTGTCTTTGAACCTATTGGAGCCCTCGATATAGACGCGGATAGATTGGGTGAAACCCTGCTGCGCCCGCAGCTTTTCAGCGGCGCGGGCGACGTATTTGGCAATCGCCTGTTCCAGCTCCCACCAGTGATAGACAACCTTACCGAAGGCGCGTGAGCAGATGATCTCCTTTTTGGGCTTCTCTTCAAGCAGGCCAATGCAGCGCGTTCCCTGCAGTTCCCAAAGGACGCGCTGGCCGACAACGCTGAATTTCTTGCGAACCATCCGGCTGTCGCAGTTGGCAAAATCCCAAGCGCTGTAAACCCCAAGCGCCGATAACTGGCGTGCCCGCCGACGCCCGATGCCCCATACATCTTGCGTATCCATGCCACGAAGCACCCGCTCGCGCTCTTCATCCGTATCCAGCGCCCAGGCAAAATCCTTGGTATGGCGCTTCGCATAGCGGTTGGCCGCTTTGGCAAGGGTCTTCGTCTGCGCCAGGCCAACCGATACGGGAATGCCGGTATTGCGGGTGACCGTCGCGCGGATATGCCGCGCTAGCGCAGGCACATCCACCCCAGCCATCCGGTCGAAATCAAGAAACGCTTCATCGATGGAATAGACTTCGACCTTCGGAGCGAGTTCCTTCAGCGTTTCCATGACACGGTTCGACATATCGGCGTACAGCTCATAGTTCGATGAGCATTGAACAACGCTATGCAGGGCGCATAGCTCTTTCACCTTGAAATACGGCGTGCCCATCACAATACCGAGCGCCTTGGCTTCCTTGCTGAGCGCGATGACGCAGCCATCGTTGTTGGAGAGCACCACGACCGGCCTAGCAATGAGATGCGGCTTAAACGCCTTCTCGCAACTGGCATAGAAGGTGTTGCAATCGGCGAGCCCGTACATGATCAGCCCCGGAATTTACTGATGACGCAGTGGATCAGCACGCCGTACACATGGATCCCCTCATCTTCATCGATGGGAATCAGCGGGTAGGTTTCGTCGGCGGCTGCCAGGAACCGTTTGCCGCCCTGACACACGATGATCTTGAGGACGTTCACATCGGCCAGCCGCACCATGACGATGTCCTCGGGCTGCGGTTTGAGTGCATAATCGATAACAGCGATCGAGCCATGCGGTATGTTGCGTTTGCTGAAGGACTGACCGGTGACGCGCCAACAGAATACGTTGGCTTTGTTAGTGATCAGCTCCTTGGCGAGGTCTATTCGGTCTTCCACATAATCATCGGCCGGGCTTTGAAAGCCGGTTGTCCCTGCCAGCACATCCCCTGATATCGGAAATGAGATAAGTCCATTACGACCTATATCAGTGACCAACCCTTCGTTCATGCGCATGCATTCTGCCATGATCTCTGCTCCTATGTTTGCTACCGAATACGAATCAAGTTTGTTTATCTTGATTTCTGCGCCGTTATTCAAAAATGCGCGCGGGATCGGTTTTCGTCAAGCGTGATTTCTGAGCGACGCGGTCACGCGACGATAAGCTCTTGAACCCGTTGCCATTAAATCTGGAGTTCGATGTCCCCTCCCCTAGGATGGGGAGACATAGTCCGTGACGAGATCGGCAATGCGCATCGCGTCGCTGTACTGATGCAGATGATCGGTCGCTTTGCTGGCAGCACTGGCGGCGGTAAAGATAGCGCGCTTGTCGCCTTTCATGACATTCAGCCAGGATGACAGATACTGAGCGTGATCACTGCGCGGTTCGGGCGTGATACCGAGTTCCCCACAGAGGAACGCAGCACCCAGTTCAGCAATGAGTTCTTCCATCGCGTAGGCATCGTCCCCAAAGCGTTTGCCGAGTTGGCGATTGCAACGATGTGGAGCGGAGGTCCAATGGGTCAGCTCATGCAAGAGGGTTGAGTAATACGCCTCCTTAGCCGTGCTGGTCGCGGTGCCGATGAAGTCTTCACGCAATGGCAGCTGGATCGAATCACTCGCAGGGCGATAGAAGGCTTGAGACCCACCATGCTGAATCTTAGCTTGGGTTGCCTTGACGAAGCTATCCACAGCCGTCACGGGTTCAACCGGCTCTGCCGCAGGAAGAGACGGAAGTTCAAACCCATCTACCTGTTCCGCTGCGAAAACGGGCGTTGCCCGTGCAATCAAACGGGTCTCGGTGTCCTGATCGCTGCTATCAGCCGCGACTTCAAGTTCCTTATAGAAGATGACGTAGGATGATTTCTCACCTTTGCGCACATTGGCACCCTTATCAGCCCATTGGCGGTAGGTTCCCCAGACGCCGGAGGTGAAGCCGTGATGCTCGGAGGCTGCCCAAAGGGCGACGATATTGATACCACGGTACGGCTTCTTCGAAGCGATGTTCGTCGAATGCATGATGGATCCACGACGATGCCATGGAAGTGAGAAATGTCCTGCACCTTGCTCAATCGCTGCAATGATCTGATTGGTGATATGCTGGTGAATGTCGAAACATTGTTTCATGGCCTGTCCCTTTATGTGGAGGCCGCGTGATTGCGACCTCATGGGGCACAAAAGACCGAAAGCATCAGGCAGGGTTTCACACGTCGCACCTATGGCGCCGCGTAAGCGGGGCGGAGCTGCACAAGCCAAAGGCGCGGAAGCGAGCCGCGTTGAAAGCATGACGCGTTCGGTCAAAAGCCCGATGAGAGAGGACGGAGCGAGCTATCAATCAGGAAAGGAAGACTCTGTCTAAAAAAGCCGCCTTAGCTCAGCTGGTAGAGCACATCATTCGTAGTTTGAGGGTCAGCTGAGAATAGCGGTGCTAGAAAAAGGAGTTACGATCTTACTCCCGCCTGTAACAAGGCTATAAGAAGGTCGAAGGAAGTACCAGTGCCGATGTAGCTCAGCTGGTAGAGCAACTGATTCGTAATTGCCCATGAATTTTATGGCTGCGTGTTATGCGATCATTTTTTCTCTTGGTTGAATCGATGACTAGCGATTCATTGCATCGCCAGCGCGCTCTAGTGCGCGACGTTTAACGTCAACAGAAACAGCCTCGGTTATAGGTGTGTGCTGAATGCGTCCAAGCAGTAGGTTTTTGATACCTGCGACGACCGTTGTAGGCGAATTATGATGATGTTTGGCAACGCGGCCGGGATAGGCCCGCTCTAGCTTTTCTGCCAGACTATCCATTTTGGTCTTGCCATTTTCGATGATAACAAAATCCACACTGGCTAGTGGGCAGTTATCCAGAAATTTGCTAACGGTCTGGAACGAAGCATTATCGTCGCTGATGCCGCCATCGGATATGACAATATAATGGCTATAGCCAGTTTTTTCTTGGCCCCCACTTTGAGCCTTTTGTGCCTGCGCCAATTGCTTGGTCGTATCTTTAATCGAGGGCGCAAGATTGGTTCCCCATCCATGACTTTGCGTTAAGCCCGCAATACGTTTACCCACTTCTTGAGGTTTATCGCCGGGATTAATAAGCATCATGGGTGTCTCATTGCCCCATAGCCCCATGTAAAAACGTGTGCCGCGCTCAGCCGTCACATCATTTTTGCACGCTTCATTCAGTACGCATCCAGCATGCATGCCGGCTTGAATTGGAGAGAACGGCCAGCTGCCGCCACTTTCATTGAATGCGCTATGCATGCTGCTTGAACCGTCGAGAAGCAGCACAACGTCTATATTGCTCGGCCGCGTAGCGATAGCATCCGTTTGGAAGCGCGCGGCGTCGTCTTCAGTAATGCTCTGGCCGCGAAGTATCTTTTTAACCATCGTTGCATGCGCACCGCGATCTAGTCGCGCCATATCACCGTCTTCGGGCAACAATGTAAGACCAGGAGAAATGGTTTCTAGCTCCTCAACCTGCTTGGCGCGCAATTGGTCAATATGGCGTTGCTGTTCACGGATTTGTGCAGAAAACTTAATAGCCATTTCCTGATAATCGCTCCAGTCACCCACCACAGGCTTGGATTCGATATCGGAAGTGCCGCCCATGCCGCGCGGTGAGCGAAAACCTTGTTGGGTCTTAGGCTTCGGCTTTGAAGGATCATCGCTAGTGGAATTTTTATCCTCGCTCTCAGCCACCTCTTTTCTGGCCTCACGCCCCGCCTCCAACTCGTCCAACGATTGCCCGGGCTCTGCTTCATGATCTTCCGCTGCCTCTGGTCGGGGCTTACCCATCTCCGGCTGCACCGAGTTCGGGCCGGATTCAACATCCGGCATCTCGCCGACATCTTCGACCTGAATTGGATTGCCTCCACCACCTTCGCCACCGGGCATACCGGCAGATGGTGATCCAACATCTTCGCCACCCGAATCCTGACCTTGTGATTTTTGCGGCGTCGAGTCTTGATTTTCACTAGGATCACCCGATTGACCTTCGCTGTCCTGACCCTGGCCCTGTTGTTTTTTCTGCATCTGCTCATCGAGCTTTTCTTGCTGCTTATCGAGCATTGGTGCGACGGTATGAGCAATGAAGCGATCATAGACTTCTTCAATGCGCGCGTTGCGTCGGTCAGAATATTCTTGAATGGAAGCCTGCAGCTTTACTTTTCCCTGCATAGCATCAAGGCCTGTAGGCTGAAGGTTCTCGACCCCATCCTTGCCACCGCACAGCTCTTTCAACTCCTCAAGCGCATCGAGGCCTGATTTACCATCTGCCGTTTTGATCCAATCGGGATTGATACCGACTGCGCGCCAGCCGGCCTCAGTATCAGGAAAATAACCATTATTGCGGAAAAAGGAATAGCGGATGGCATGCTTCACATTGCGGAAGCGATTCTCGGGCGTATCATTCACGATGTCCAGCCCATCGCCCAGCAGACCATCTACCAGTACTGCTTCAGTGGCGTTGCGCGAAAACACGTGGTCGCGGCGAATGCGGCGCCCATGATTCACCGTCCAGCGATCCACAGTGTTGTTCTCGGCCTCATCCTTGATTAAATACCGGAAATGCCGCTCACCCGAAAGGCGCTGCAGCTGCTTATATTCATCTGGTGTCAGTTTTGAGCCACGGCTCTTTTGCCGAAATGTGGCGATCTGGTCATCCAGCGCAGCAAGCTTCGGCCCGAAATCCTTCGTTAGAATGCTGTGGCCTATTTCATGGAAAGCCGCACCAGCCGCAACATCAAACCCAACACCAAGTGACATAATCAAATCGAGATTGATACGTGCGTTGGTGGGGTCGTAATAGTAACTGCTGCCCAGCTTACCCCAGCCAATACGTGTATCACCGGAGAGCCCGGTGCTGGCAACCTGAAAGCCAAGGCGTTCTTTTTCGGGCTGGGCAACACCATCAACGCCGGAAAATTGTTTCCACAACTCGCCATCATAAAAACCCTTGGGGTCACTCTGCGCGTTGTAAGCCAGATTGATTGCCCACAGTAACGACGTTTCCGGCAGGTTGATCGACGGCTTGGACGTAAGCACCCCAGTTGCCATTGCCGCCTCGGCATTGCTTTTCTCGAACTGATAGAACGGCAGCGCATGTGTACTCACCCGCGCATCTAGCATCTTGATCAATGCTGCCCGTGCTACATCGTTCATCGTGCCGTGGCTGGCATAGTTCACAAATGCCTGCTGTACTTCACTAAGCGGCAATGTCTTAATAGAATCACGGCGATGCTCAGACCGGTGTTGCATGGGCTAAATACCCTCCCCACGTTCTGTCGCAGCACGGCGCTGAGCAGCGATGATTTCAGCCTCATTGATAATGGTGGTTGGGTTGGTGGCGGCTGGTGGCGAGCGCTTAATCGGCCCACGTGCTTTGTTGGCATCAAGAATAGTGTCTATCTTTTTCAGCAAGTCTTCCCCGATTTGGTTTTCCCCGAGAGAAAACTCTGTAACATTGCTGTTTGGCAAGGCCGCCGCAAGCGCTTGCGCCCCCACAGCCCCGATTCGGTTGTACCCGAGATCCAACGTGGTAACCTTGCTGGTTGGCAAGGCCTCTGCAAGCGCCTGCGCCCCCACATCCCCGATTTGGTTGTCCCACAGATACAACTTTGTAACGTTGCTGGTTGGCAAGGCCTCTGCAAGCGCCTGCGCCCCCACATCCCCGATTTGGTTGTCCCACAGATACAACTTTGTAACGTTGCTGGTTGGCAATGCCGCCGCAACCGCCTGCGCGCCCACATCTCCGATTTGGTTTGCCCCGAGATCCAACGTGGTAACCTTGCTGTTTGGCAAGGCTGCCGCAAGTGCCTGCGCGCCCACACCCCCGATTTGGTTTGCCCCGAGAGCCAACTCTGTTACGTTGCTGGTTGGCAAGGCTGCCGCAAGTGCCCGCGCCCCCACATCCCCGATGTGGTTGCTCCCGAGAGCCAACGAGGTGAGCGTTGGGTCCTTAGCCTTCAGACGGTCGATGTAA
>JBMOIY010000104.1:0-7330 GCA_049317085.1 Rickettsiales bacterium
TCAAGCCTTATAACACATCCTCAGAATCTATGCCGCCAGTTTATAGAGGTGCCCTGTAGCAAATTCTTGTCACCACTTCAACAGGAAAATCCTGGTAATTCAAGCCGTGCATCGCTGACGAAGCCCATGACCTTGAACAACTCGCCCATAGCCTGGGGCGAGACCAGGCGGTCGAGGCCGGAGATGAGGCTGTCTTTTTGCGGCTGGGTGGCGCCGCGCAGCAGCATTTCGAGGCGTAACCGCGCGCCCATGCGCACGAGGAATTCGCCCTGGTTGATGAGCGGGGCGACGCCGTTGCCTGCGTCGCGGGTGATGTCCATCAGGCTGGTGAAATCGACATGGGCGGTGATGTCGGCTTCACCGGGGTCGCTTAGCACGGGCTGGAACAAATGCGATTTGAGCGCTTGTAGGGTATCGTGATGTGCCTCACCTAAATATCCATAATCGATAATGATCCCAGCACCGCCATATGCATGGATATGCTGCGCGAGATGGCGCATGATGCTGCGGCTTACGGGCGAATGTTCCATGATGGTGCCGCTCGCAATCGTATGGCCGGATTTGGCAAGGCTTAGGCCAGGGTCTGCCAGCACGAAATCAAATGCTTCTATTTCTTCATTCCAGCTCACGCGTTTTTCGCGCATGCCTTCTTGCGTCATTACATATTGCTTGATGGGCATGGCGTCGAAGAATTCGTTGGCGATGAGGATGGTTTTGGTGTCGGGCAGTTCGTTGACACTGTCGAGCCATTCGATGCGCGGGTGGTCGTCGCGCAGGCGCATGTATTGGGCGTTGGCGAGGGTCGGGCTCGTTTCCACCATATGGATGCTGATGGCGTCATGGAAGCCCGCCATCGTTTTCGTTGCGCGCAACACATCTGCCATCAAACTGCCGCGGCCGGGGCCGAGTTCGACGAGGCTGCATGGGCCACCGCCCAGCTGCAGCCACATCTGCGCGCACCAGAGGCCGATCATCTCGCCGAATATCTGCGAAATTTCCGGGGCGGTGATGAAGTCACCCCGCACGCCGAACGGGTCGCGCTTAATATAGTAGCCGTGCTCGGGGTGGCCTAGCGCAAGGTTCATGTAATCGGCGATGCTGATGGGGCCCGAAGCGGTGATCTTGTCGCGGATGATGGCCGTCAGTGGGTTCATCCCGCTAATTTACACGGGTGCGGGGGTGGTTGTCACGCGAATCGCGTTTAGCGCGGAATGTCACGGCTAAGGTCTCGGGGGCGACGTTACGGCTGCATCCGGCGATTGCTGTTGGGGGTCACCCGTTGCGCGTAGCGTTCGCGGGCTTTTATTTCCGTTACGCGGTATTAAGCACCGACATCACCGATCATTGCATCCGTCAGCGTAAAGACTTTTCCATCCTTGGTCGAGAGTAACGAGGGTTCCGGCGGTAATTGCATGTGGGGTTTATGTTCTTCACGCCCTCTTCCAGCGTCTGCTGGTAGGATTTCAGCCCAAGGCCCAATGTAATAATGCCAATGCCCGCATGCATTAGCCATTTACGACGTTCGGGTTCTTTTGGCGGTTGAGGCTTGGGTATGGTGTGAGTGTCACCTATAATGATCCTGCTATACTGGTTTTGCACCCCCTAAAATGCTGTATAGCATGTTCGTGTGTGACAATTAGATTACATTTTCCAAGCGAAACTATTCACAGCTGCGCCGCTTCGCGGTGACCAAAACATAGGCGCCGATGGCGAACATCGGCAGGCATAAAAGCTGCCCCATGGAAAGGCCGAGGGCGAAGATGCCGAGCTGGGAATCGGGTTCGCGGAAGAACTCGACGGTGAAGCGAGCGAGGGCGTATCCAGCGACGAAGATTCCACTGGTTACCCCGCAGAGATTCAGTGCCTTAGTGCGGGTGGCGACGAGCCATAATACACCCCCTAACAGTAGGCCTTCGAGGCCTGCTTCATAGAGTTGGCTAGGGTGGCGGGGCATGGGTCCGCCGTTCGGGAAGATGATCCCCCATGGCATGGTCGTTACGCGTCCGTAAAGCTCTCCATTAACGAAATTGGCTAGCCGACCGAGGAAGAGGCCGATGGGGGCAGCGACGGCCATCAGGTCCATTAATTTCAACCAGCTGATTTTAAACCTGCGCGCGAAAAAGTAAAAGGCGAATAGTACACCGAGTAAGCCACCATGGAAAGACATGCCCCCTTGCCATATGTGAGTGATTTCAAATAGATTATTGATGTAATAGCTAAGGTTGTAAAACGTTACATATCCGACACGACCGCCCAAAATGATGCCTAGAACACCATAGAGAATGAGGTCTTCACGGGCTTTTTGCACCAGCAGGGGTTGTGGTCGCTGATCGTCCAACCAGTTGATGCTGCGCTGGGCAAGGAGGATTCCGATGACATAGGCGAGCGCGTACCAGCGCACGGCAATCGGGCCGATCTCAAAAGCGATAGGAGAGATGTCAGGGAAGGTCATCTGATGTAGCAGTGAAAGGTGAGTAGTGAATAGTGAGTGGTGGAGTGTAGGAACTATTCACTACTCACCATTCACGTGATTCTAGAAATACTGGTCGTCCTTCGTGAGGAATTTTTCGACGTAATCCTTCACACCATCTTCGAGCGAATGGAACGGCTCAGTATAACCGGCGGTACGCAGGCGGTTCATGTCGGCTTGCGTAAAATACTGGTATTTATCGCGAATCTCTTCGGGCATGTCGATATATTGAATGGCGGTCTGTTTGCTGACAGCGGCGAAGGTCGCGGCCGCAAGGTCAGCAAAACTGCGGGCCTTGCCGGTGCCGAGGTTGAACAGTCCATTCACCGAAGGGGTGCCAAGCAACCAGATGATGACGCGTACGCAGTCCTTCACGTAAATGAAGTCGCGCAGCTGGCCGCCGTCCTTGTAATCGTCACGGTAGGACTTGAACAGTTTCACCGGGCGACCGTATTTCGCGTGCGGAAAAATCTGCTCGACGACGGAAGCCTGGTCACCTTTGTGGTATTCATTGGGCCCGTACACGTTGAAGAATTTGAGGCCGACCCATTGGCTGGGCACCTTATCGGTGGTGCCTTGTGTTGCGGTCAGCACGAACTGGTCGAACAGGTGCTTACTCCAGCCATAGGCGTTAAGCGGGTGCAGCTTGGCAAGGGCTTCGTGGGTATTTTCATCACTGAAGCCGCCTTCGGCAGCACCATACGTCGCGGCTGAGGAAGCATAGATAAAGCGGCGCTTGTTCTGCGCGGCCCAATTCCACAGACTGCGGCTCAAGGTGAAATTGGTCTCAAGGATCAAATCGACATTGGTCTCGGTGGTGCTGCTGACGGCACCCATATGGATGATAGCATCCAGTTCATTCTTGTTGGATTCAAGCCAGTAGAAGATCTCACCTGGCGAAATCACTTCATAAATACGGTGTTTGCTGAGGTTGCGCCATTTGTCGTTGCTACCGAATTCATCGACGACTACGACACGGTAATCGGTATGGTCGGCCAAGGTGCCCGCGATGTTGCTGCCGATAAACCCGGCGCCCCCGGTGATCAATACACGTTTCATAGCCGTTACCCGTTGTCAGTTGGCGTGATGGTCCTTATATATCCCCTAACATTTGCAACTCAGCAAGTGGCAACTCAGTCACAAGGACGCGGCCCATGCAAAAAGATTCCAAGCTGTTCGAGGATATTGCCAAATTCGCCTCCGGAGCGGCAGGCAGTGTGATGGATATGCGCCGGGAACTCGAGGCGATGGTCGCCGACAAGATCGAACGCCTCATCAGCCGCGGCAAATTCGTGACGCGCGAGGAATTCGAGGTGGTGAAGGCCATGGCCGAGAAGGCGCGGGCGGAGAATGAGGCGCTGAAAGTTCAGATCGAGAAGCTCAAGGTCTAACGCTGTGGCGTCGGTTTGTCGCTCTTTTTACCGCGGTTGGTGACAGGAGCACGGTCTATGCATTCTTTGAACGTATCGGTATAGGCTATGTTGCCAGCGAGAACGCCAAAGGCAAGATGCTGAGTATTGTTTGGGTCAACATTCAGCGGTCCCGCACCCCAGATGAGGGCATCCCGGGTAAGGTCTCGAGCTAAAGATTTAGCTTCTTCGAGACATTGTTCCGCTTTCAGGGTAACTTTATTGGGGGTGTTTTCTCATTCATGGCGCGGTCGCTGTCATGTCGTTATCAACTCCATTTTAGTGCTTCAGTGGTTAAGATGAGGTTAGGGAGGGTTAGCCTCAATCCCACCACAGCTAGTGATGTATTTTTATTACCCCACTACATTTTGATAGATTTTTAATTCGCGCTGTGTTTCTCTTTTCCTGTGCCGCACGCAAAACGTGAAGAGCATGAATGGCAAGTACCTTGAGCGTCATTCACATCAGGAGATACCATGTCCGCAGTCCAACTCGCCGACCTCGAATTTTCCTCCAACAATCCCCTCGACCTTGCCGAACAACTCATCATTGACCGTGACTGGTTGTGCGACCGCCCGGTGGATGAAGAACTCGTGGCCGAAGTGCAGGGCAGCTGGTGCAATTTCCGCATCTGGTTCGCCTGGCAGCCCGACCTTGGCGCTCTTATCTTCTCCTGCGCGTATGACTCAAAGATTCCTGAGAAGTCCCGTACTAAGATCCACCCGCTGCTCGCGGCCGTGAACGAAAAAATGTGGCTCGGCCATTTCGACCTTGGTTCTGAGGACGGGATGGTGATGTTCCGCCATGCCCTGCTACTGCGCGGCGGCCAGGGCGTTACCAGCGAACAGCTCGACGATCTGCTCGACATCGCGATGAGCGAGTGCAACCGGTTCTACCCGGCCTTCCAGTCCGTGCTGTGGGGCGGGAATACTGTAGAACAGGCGCTCGAGATTGCCTTATTGGACACTGTCGGCGAAGCGTAGGTAGGGGCTTACGGACGGATTAGCGTTCGCTTTGCGTCTTATTTTTTAGTGCTGTCGCGCGTGGGGGAATTAACATTCCCCCGTTACCGCTCCCCCTCGCTTCGCGGCTCGCCCTCACGGGCTACGCGCGGCCAATTATCGGCTATTCATTTCTTTTTGTGCTCGCTTGGTAGCGGTGCGTAGCGCGTTACGGAGCGAGCCGCTTGCGCCGGGGCCAAGGCTCCCTTCAAGTGTTTCAGCGTATAAAAACACTTTCCGTCATAAAAGCTTAACATATCACGGCTATGGTGCTTGTTCACAGGGAGCGTTTTTGTTCGGGTACCATCATCATTCAGCACCGTTATCGCGGGGAACCATCATTGTTGATGGGGCGGCGCTTGAGCATCTGTGCGGATCGATTGCGCCATCGCTAAAGGCGGACGGCATTACTCCCGTCACGTATCTTTCGACACTTCATTTCCTTGCTAAGCATGGCTACCGCATCGTCGTTCCAGAGATGGTGTCGATTGATGCGGCCTCGACGATCGCGGGTGGGTATGATTTCACGCATTTGTTCACGCAGCGGTCCGGTGTACTCAAGTCCGAAGCACGACTTAAAAGCTTCATGCATGATGCTGGGCTCGACGAACGCAATACGCTCAAGGAGCATCCCGGCATTACCGTGCTTGGCGCAACCGGGCCTGGAATGGTCGATGCTTTCTGTACGCGTGTGCATGAGGCTATTTCCCTTAAGGACAAGAAGACCGTAGTGTGGGGCCGCGTGAAGGCACCGGAGCGGCTGCCCAAACCCCATACCGAAGCGCGCCGCGCCATCATAAATGCGTTCCGGGAGGATCGTACTGACTTTGCCCTTCAGTCTGTTCTTTCTCTGGCCAAGCGCCTTGCGCTCACCGGTGAAAAAAATCTCGTCGTACTATCCGATACCCGCGCATTGCTTGCGGAGGTCACCCCACCGGCGCAGACTTGTAATACAGGCCTGTTCCTGCAAGGGCTCAGTCATGCGGGGTTGCTCGAACAGGCGGGTTTCAAGGCGGGCATCACGGCGGGCGAGGTGCTGTGGGACCAGCTTGAAAGTGGTAAGAAGCTTGGTACGTACGCTGATACAAGCCAGCCTTATACCGAAAAATCACGCATCGAGACGCCGTTCGTGAAATCGCTGCAGAAGCTTGCGGCCGAGCTTGATACAGCACCGCCCCCACCGTCTGTCTCCAGCGATGGCAGCGCTATCGAAAAATTCACCAAGCGATACGCTCGTTTCGGACGCACCAGATGAGCGGGCCATCGATCGCTTCAGTTGATGTTTCGCGCGGTATCATCATCGTCGATACCTGCGCCCTGTTCGATATGAGCAAGGAGATCGACCCACGGCTCAAGGCCAATGGTGTAACGCCCGCGACCTATCTTAATATGTTGAGCTATCTCGCGGCGCGTGGATACCGGGTGATCATCCCCGAGATGGTGGCACTCGAGGCGGCACAGATCTGCGCGAACGGGTTCGATATCGGCAGCTTGTTCAAGGAGAATAGCAACGCGATGGCGAGACGCTTGAAGCCATTCATGCAGGCGGTCGCGGCAGGGGAGCTCCCGGGCATGGAAATCATGCCCAATACCGGGCCGAACGAGATCGACGCCTTCTGTGCCGAAGCGAATCAACTGCATGCGCAGCCGGGCAGTCGCCTCGTAAAGCACAACGACGCGCGCCTTCTGTTCGGGAAGGATAAGAAAGATTTTGGCGACGGCGCTATTGTTTCGCTCTGCAAGCAACCCGACCTGTTGCGTGCAAAAAATGTCGTCGTGCTGACGAGCGATAACCGGCTGACCATGCGCCTGCGCAAGCTGTCGAACGAGACGCAGGCGGTGCGGCCCAGTGTGTTCGTCAACGAAATCGGCAATTCGGATATTGCGCCCCTAATGGGGTTTTGCGACACGGCGCGGGGCGATGGGTTGAACCTCGCACTGTATGCGGGAGAATATAACAAACAAGGACGACCGAAAGGCGAGTTCGACAAAGAGCACCGTGTCGCGGCATCACGCTTCCAGTTATCGTTGAAGAAATTCGCCAAGGAGTTGCCAGTGGTTACAGAGATTGCACCCGTTGAAACCGCGCCTGTTGAAACGTTACCTGTTGAGGACGCGTTACCCTACAAGATGGATCGCTGGGGGAATCGCGTCACAGATTATAGCCGGATGGGCCCGAGTCAGCGCGGGCGCTAGCCTCACATGAAATAATACGGGTTCACATCAACCTTCACGCGCACGCCTTTGAATTTCTGGCCATCGAGCCAGTTATGCAGGGTGCGTTGCAGATGGATGCTGGATTTGGCTTTCACCAGCAGGCGGTAGCGGTATTGGCCGCGCAGTTTCGAGAGTGGGGCGGGTGAGGGGCCAAGCACCAGCAGGCGTTTATCCTGCGGGGCGGATTGCGCCAGTTTCTGCGCCGCCACGCGCACCTTCGCTTCGTCCGCCCC
>JBMOIY010000105.1:0-7311 GCA_049317085.1 Rickettsiales bacterium
GCAAACTACTTCAGCGCCGCAGGCTACGATGCAACCTGATCGGATTCTGCTCTAAAGACCTAGATTACTGCACTAATTATCCTTTTGAAGGCCAGCAATTTTCTATTAAATCCCAAATCAAATGTGTTGGACCCATTGGTTAGGTGACAAGAAATCCAGCCTCAACTGCATCGTCTCGGTTGATCGTCCAGCGCGCGGTACCAAGGAGACCAGCTGTTCCCTTTACGGTCGGACGTACCGCTCTAGTGCCGTTCAGCGTGGCCTCGCCGATCAGGCAGCCTTCGAAAGTGCCAGATCCCAGTAGACCCTCGGAGAGAATAGGCTGTTGCAATTTCATAAGACCACGTGCCTCGAACATCGCCATCATCGCACTTGTGCCTGTACCACCGGGCGAACGGTCGAGCTGGCCAGCCGAGAAAACGTGTACGTTCTTGTAGAAGGCACCTTCGATCGTTGGCTCGTGCCAGAAGGTGACGAAGTTAAAGTTGTTGATATGGCTCGAGGCCGGATGCTGAATCGCTACCTTCTGACGAAGTTGCTCGCGGGCGATCACGCCAAGTCGAGATAGTTCTGCTCCAT
The DNA here is from genome assembly GCA_049317085.1 of Rickettsiales bacterium. Lineage (GTDB taxonomy): Bacteria > Pseudomonadota > Alphaproteobacteria > Rickettsiales > UBA3002 > QFOX01. Next base: position 580 of record JBMOIY010000105.1, read on the forward strand.
TATCCGGAGAAATCTTAAGCGAAGTTCCGCGCAGATCGATGATCCCAAAATAATTACCGCCCCAGACTATATCGGCCTTAAGCGAACCTACACCCGGCAGGTCGAACGCTACGTCTTGAGCCTCGACATAGGCGGGTACGTTCTCGAAGCGGGTCCAAAGCACCTCAGGACCTTCATTCGCTACCTCGGCGGTTACGGGCCCTGCTGTAGTTTCGAAGCGGATGGTGGTACGGCCGTTCTCGCCTCGGCGGACGAAGCCGAGCGCAACCATTGCCATTCCGAGCGCGATAGTTCCGTGGCCGCACATATGGGAATACTGCGTTCCGTCAATATAGATTAGGCCTGCATCGTACTCCGGGCTCGACGGTGGCGTCAGGAACACACCAAACATATCCTTGTGCCCGCGCGGTTCGCGCATCAGCGCGCAACGTAGCCAGTCATAGTTCTCCTCTAGGAAGCGCCGTTTCTCAAGGATGCTAGATCCAGCAGGGTACGGAATTCCGCTATGTATGATACAGAGGGGCTCGCCCTCTGTATGAGTATAGATGACGTCGAATACGTTCTGCTGGCGCATTTTAGGCTCCTTTGTATAAAGTTGGTAGTTAATGCTATCGGCGGCGCTCTGATAGCACGTCGAGGCCGATAGTGAGGTCAAGAAGGACGATCACGACGGCGGCGACGATGATGGTCAGGCCTGAGACCGCCGCGATCGTCGGATCGATAGTGTACTGGACATAGTTGAACAACTTGACCGGAATCGTGGACAGATCAGCAGTAGTGTTGAAGATACTGAGTTCTACGTTGATCCAGGAGGCGATGAACGCAAAGATCGCGCCACTGACTAACCCGCTACGGATCTGCGGCAATGTTACCAGGAAGAAAGTCGTCAGCGGCTTAGCCCCGAGATCGGCAGAGGCCTCCTCCAAGATAAGCTGCTCATCACTTAATTGCGGCTGAACGGCACGCAGTACAAAAGGCATAATAATCACAACATGTCCGACCAATAGGGCAGGAAAGCTCCGGATGAGTCCAATAGCACCACCGTATTGCAGCAGGGCCGCACCGAGCACGACATGAGGAAGGATCAGCGGAGAGTTTAGCATTTCTGCAAGGAGGCCACGTCCGGTAAAGCGATAGCGGGCGATCGCGATCGCAGCGGGAACCGCCAGTAGAACCGCGATCATAGTGGCGACGACTGCAAGTATCGTACTGTTCAGGAAGGCCGAGGTATAGGTAGGATCGCTCAGCATTTTGCCATACCAAACAAGCGTAAGCCCCTTCGGCGGGAAAGCGAGGAAACTGGTCGTTGTCAGTGACACTCCGACGAGAACGACGAGTGGTAATATAAGATAGGCCAGCGCGGCAAAAGACATTATACGGACGAGAGTAGTGACCACCTCAGACCCTCCTAGGTTCACTGAGTCGACCCGCGAGTGCAATAAGGGCCAGTGTCAGTACCAGCATGGTGATGCTGAGCGCACCGCCATAATGGAAGTCGAAGACAGAGCTGTATTGCTGGAAAATAAGTATCGAGAATACGGTAATTTTCCCGCCACTTAGCAACGCGGGCGTAACATAGGCGCTGACCGCCAGCATAAAAACCATAACGGCTCCTGCCATCAAACCCGGCAAGCTGAGTGGGAAAATTATAGTCCTGAAGGTGCAGGCCGGCGTCGCACCGAGATCAGCGGATGCTTGCTCGAGATCCGGATCGACCTTGGCCAAAGCATTCCCTACGGCCAGAACAATGAAGGGTAGCAGTATGTAAGTCAGGCCTATCAAAATACCTAGCTCGGTACCGAGGAACCGCATCGGCCTCTCGATCAGGCCGAGCCCAATAAGCCCGTCATTGATTAATCCGTTTCGACCAAGCAGCACCATCCAACCGAACGAGCGGACAATATTACTAGTGAACAACGGTAAGACCAGCAGGATGACGCAGAACCGGCGCCAAGGTCGCCATTGCACAACACGTACGAGATACCAGGCGAGAGGATAGCCTATCATTACGCAGGTCAATGTTGCTAGCGCGCCTATGCGGAAGGTTACCCAAAGCACGTCCCAGTGGTAAGTGTCGGCGAGAATATGCAGATAATAAGCGAGGGTCGGATGGCCCGCGGGTGTTGTCAGACTCACAATAAGAACGACTGCCATCGGGGCCAAGAAGAAAGCGGCAAAAAATGCTGTCGGAAGGGCGCAGAGCAGCACAACGGAACCTTTCCCTCCACTCATCACGCATTCCCTGGTAAGAAGTGTAAATCCGAGAGACGGATGTTGGCGAAGACTGGCTGGCTAATACCCAGACCAACGAGAGCCGATGGAGCGAGCCGGGCGATCAGAGTGGAGCCACCGACAGTCAAGGTGACCAAGGCATGACTACCAACATGAACTATTTCGGAGAGGGAGGCCGGCAGAGCAATATAATCAGCAACAGGATCGGTAGTGACAAGGATCGACTCCGGCCGCAGCACACCTGTAAGGCTGCCTTTAGGCGCATTAGTAGCCGTCAGCATTACAGCGCCATCCAGAATAGAAAGACTACCGTCACCTCGCCGCTCAACTTCAAGTAGGTTGGCATCGCCAATGAAATCGGCCACGAAGCGGGTAGTGGGGTTTTCATAGATATCCTTGCCCCGGCCGACCTGCTCAATGCGGCCATGGTTCATCAACACGATGCGGTCTGCCATCGTCATCGCTTCATCCTGGTCGTGCGTTACGAAAAGGAATGCAATCCCGAGTTGGTGCTGTATCTGCTTGAGCTCATTTTGCATCTTCTTGCGAAGCTTCATGTCTAGCGCACTCAGGGGCTCGTCGAGCAACAGCAATTGTGGACGGTTCACTATAGCGCGCGCAAGGGCCACCCGCTGCTGCTGGCCACCGGATAACTGGGTCGGAAGACGATCGCAGAAGCCAGTCAAACCAACTAGTTCGAGCGCCTCTACCGAGCGATTCTTCGCCTCTGCCTTTGTTACGCCCTGCCTGAGCGGGCCATATGCGACATTCTCGGCAACGTTCATGTGCGGGAAGAGTGCGTAGTTCTGGAATACAGTGTTGAGGGGACGCCTGTAGGGCGGCAGATGTGTCACATCTTCACCCGCTAGCCTTATAGTACCAGCCTCTGGTGTCAGGAAGCCTGCGATACAACGCAGCAATGTTGTCTTGCCGCAGCCCGACGGCCCCAGCAAGACAATAAACTCACCCTGCTCCACTTTAAGCTCAATTGCCACCAGTGCCGGCTGCCCGTCAAAATTCTTTGACAGACCGTGTATGGCGAGGATGGGTGCACTCATGCTTCGGCTCGCGATGCTCAGGGCAGTTGGTTCACTTGCGAGCTATCTGACGGTTCCAATCATCGACGACGCGGGAGCGCGACGCGTTAATCTCACCCCAGGCAAACAATTGCAGGTTTTTAACAGAGCCTGTCTCACCCCATGGCAACTTACGAGCGGTCTCCGGTTTCACAGTTACGTTCTTCACGGATGGGCCGAGATAGAGCTTCTCTGCGAGGCAGCCGGAGGCTTCCGGCGTCAGAGCCTGGTTGATAAACTTGGCTGCTGCCTCCTTCTTCTGGGTACCCTTGACCAGATGCAATCGGGCATCGGTAGCCCAAGCGCCTTCCTTCGGAACGACGAAGGCGATCGGTAGGCCCTTGTCAGCTAAGTCCCATGCGCCAACATTGAAATGCGCGCCTATGATTGCTTCGCCACTCTGAAATGCGTTGGTAGCTGCCCCGGAGGAATCGAAGAACAATGCAGCTTTCAACTCCTTGATCTTCTTAAAGGTCGGGTCTAGATCGCCTGGCGGATGCCCCCAAATCTTAGACAAGAACATTATAAAAGGGACACCGGCGGAATTCGATGGCGAGGGAATAGTGACTGCATCCTCGAACTCTCGCTTCCATAAGTCGTTCCATGAAGTCGGGGCGGTCTTAACCTTCTGAGTGTTGTAGGTGAGCCCGAGTGAATAATAGCCGGTTCCGACCGCATAGGTCGTAGCACCGCTCTTATAGATCGCCTCCGGTAATGTGTTCGCGAGATTGGGAATCGCCGCCAAGTCGAGAGTATCGGTCACCTCCGCGGCGTGGGCAAGCTCGCTTATGCCACCGTCCATCCATGCGACGTCAATTGTGGGAGCAGCCTTCTGTTGCTGCAGCTTAGACAGCGTGACGGTCGAAGTCCCTATCTCTGCATTTACCGTAATGCCGGTCGCCTTGGTGAAGGGTTCGGCTACGCAGGCGCGGAAAGCATCGCCCCAGTTACCGCCATACCAAGCGACCGTAATCGACGTTGGCTGTTGAGCTAATGTCGGGGCGGTGAACAAGCTGGTGGCGAGCACAGTCGTGGCCAGCAGGATATTTCGCTTCATCGTCATTCTCCTCTGCCTAAGTGTCTAGATTTACTGTAATGAAATGTTTGCGTGTGAAGGGTGAATAGTAATAGAATGATCCGGCCTGAAATTTGAATAATCACGACATGATTACTATTGAGGTCATCCAAGCGAAGAGCGATAGCACGAACGCAGTGGTAGCCCCCGGTTCGCGGCTGAGAATTGGTTTTCTCCTGCTCGACCAGTTCACGCTCGCTGCCTTTGCAGGGCTGATTGACGTTTTGCGGCTAGCGTCAGATCATGGCGGGAGGAGCCGCAAACTCCATGCTAGTTGGACGGTGATGAGCCTCGATGGTGAGCCTCGGAATTCAAGCTGCGGTGTCTCCGTCATGCCAAACTCTAGCCTGCTTGATCCGGGCGGTTTCGACTATGTCGCGGTCTGCGGCGGCAATGATTACCTCAATGACGCACTACCCAATAATTTGCTTGGCTATTTGCGCCGAACCGCCGCCTCCGGTGTACGACTACTTGGCATTTGCACCGGAACCTTCGCCATCGCTCATGCGGGCCTTGCGGGACCTCGCAGAGTCTGCGTTCACTGGAACGTGCTTGACGCTTTCAAGGAGCGATTTCCAAAGGTCTCGGTTGGGGTCGAGCGTCTCTTTATAGACGAGGGCGACCTGATCACTTGCGCAGGCTCAACTGCCGCGATCGATCTCGGTCTTTATCTGGTCGCCCGCCATTGCGGTCGGAACAAGGCCCAACAGGCTATGCGGCACATGATGGTACAGGACATGCGGCCAGCCAATATGCCGCAGCCACACTTCTATGCCGAGATCAGCCCCCACCTAGACGTAAGGGTACAGCAGGCCGCGCAATTCATCGAGCAACGACTGGACACACCACCGCCTATCGCTGCTGTAGCACGTTATGTTGGGATCAGCCCACGGCAGCTCCAGCGTCTTTTCGTCGCCTCATTAGGCCAGAGCCCAGCAGCCTTCCAGCGCAAACTTAGGCTCGAATATGCGCGGTGGCAAATTCTAAATAGTAAAAGTTCACTTACCAATATAGCCATTGGCGCTGGCTTCTCCGACAGCGCCCATCTGTCGCGCGATTTCAAGGCTGCATTCGGCGATACGCCACGATCTCTGCGTAAAAGCACATAATCTGTACATGCGTTGTATCCCCTTCCAGGCAACCAAACATATTGCAACATCACGATAAATACAGATATTCTCAATAATATTTCCCAAGCCTATGTTTATCTTAGCCGCGTTGATGTTATTATGGCTTCGTGGGAGAAAAATAAAATTCATGCTATTATAAATCGTCGCTTGCAGTATCAATTAAAAGCAGCTTAAATATTATCTAGATGATGTATATCAGAGATTCTGAAATACATTGCGTGAGAAATGATAAAATTAAAGTGAAATTTAATGTGAGGCTATAATATAGCTTAATAGTTAGTAAAAATCGAAACATAAGTAAAATATTTTGGAGATTAAAATGGAAAATAATTTTTCATTATGGCCTGATGAATTATATAGTTTGCTCAAAGTCCATAATATTAGTCAAGTTTCGGTTGTTCCTGACGCTGGCCTTTCAAGATTAATAACGAGATGTATTGATGATAACGACATTCACGTTATAACACTTACAACTGAGGAAGAAGGTATTGCGCTGATGGCAGGTGCATGGCTTGGCGGTGATAAAAGTGTTTTGCTGATGCAAAGTTCCGGAGTTGGTAATTGCATCAATATGTTGTCGCTTGCGACAAACCATCGCACTCCTATGCCCATGATCGTGACAATGCGCGGCGATTACGGCGAGTTCAATCCAGCACAAATTCCAATGGGGCAGGCAACCCAGACTGTACTCGAGGCCATGGGTACAATTGTAAACCGTGCAGATCGACCTGAAGATATCGTGCCATCAGTAGACTCAACGCTTCGCCTTGCATTTAATACGTTTCGTCCTACAGCTACATTAATTGGACAAAGAATTCTTGGTGCTAAAACATTTGGGAGCGATTAATCAAATGACATCTTTTGGACAATCTGTTCGTTTGGACCGCCGAGAATTATGCAGATCTATACTACAAAATCGCGATGATATGCTCGTAATAGCCGGGCTTGGGGCCTCCGCTTGGGATATAACAGCAGTTGGTGACTGTAGTGAAAATTTTCCACTCTGGGGTGGGATGGGTGGTGCTGCAATGATTGGGCTAGGGCTAGCTATTGCCCAACCACAGCGTAAGATTTTGGTTATCACAGGTGATGGTGAGATGCTAATGGGACTTGGCAGTTTAGCAACAATCGCTACTAAGCACCCACCCAATCTTGCAATCATTGTTCTTGATAATGAGCATTACGGTGAGACCGGCATGCAAGAAACCGCAACCAAACA
>JBMOIY010000106.1:0-7281 GCA_049317085.1 Rickettsiales bacterium
GATCAGCTGTAAGATTCTCGTTCTCCAGTAACTTGTTTTTTCGTTTTTCCGAATGGAACTGGATGGTAAAGCAGCAGCTCCAAATCAGTTCGAGAAATTCGAATATCTTTAATGCTAATTTCAATCGTCATTGCACGATCATTATGCAGTAACATCGCCTCGTTTCCCAGCTCAGAGTCATGCAGCTCAAACATCGAAGTGTTTATTGATCCTGAGTTTAATAAGGCGCGAGCTTGCGCGGCCGATATGCCTAAAAAATCATTGTAGATGACTGCTCCATCAAAGGCATTTTTGAAGAACTTTGTTTTGCAGTTCTTATTTAGTCCATCTTGTAACGGCAAGATGGTTTGACATTTAACTGTTATACCAACTTTAGTTTTTCTTTCCTCAGCGAGAGTTAGAATCTCTCGTGGATGATAAGGAGATTTAGCCTGCGCTGTTTTCAGATCGTAATATACTGGGAGTTGGGGCATAGCTAAAAATCTTCTGGTTCATACGCTCAACTACTGATGCGACATGCAGCTCAGATAAGTGCGCGTATCTTTTTACCATTGCCAAGGTCTTGTGGCCAAGCACTTCTGCGATTTCGGATGTTGTCGCACCGTTCATGGCGAGATACGAGGCGGCGCTATGGCGCAGATCATGGAAGCGGAAGTTTTTGATTCCTGCCTTCTCTACAGCGCTATCCCATGCGATTCTTGTGTCTAGTGGGCGATCATAGCGCGGTGAGGGGAACACATAGTCCGAGTGATGCGAGCGCTTATCCGACTGCGTCTGCAATAGCGGTAGAATGCGATCTGAGATAGGCAGGATACGCCGTTCACCGTTTTTGGTGTGGTGTAGCGTGATAACCCTACGATTAAAGTCTACGTCGCTCCATTTGATGCCCATTATCTCCCCGTGACGAGCACCTGTGCTGAGTGCAAGCATGACAACCGTATAGAGATGGGGGCTTCGCGATTGCTGGCAGGCATCTAGCAGCCGAGCGCGCTCATCATTATCAAGAAATCGCACTCTGCCTCTTGGCTCTTGAAGTTTCGATATTTTCTTCATGGGGTGGCCTTCTACCCATTCCCACTCATTGGTAGCGACAGAGAACACATGACTCAAAACGGCCATGTAGCGATTAACCGTAGCGGGTGTACGAGCCTTGCCATTCGTTTTGGGCGTTTTGAGGATTATATCACGCTTTTCGATAATAAGTGATTTGGACAGATCGCCCAACGTGTAATGCCCGAGTTGTTGCTTCCACCACAGCAGCTTTGCTTGCAAGCCTTCTTCACGCTTTGGATTGCTTGGCAAATAGTCGCTGATGTAGCGATCAATAGTTTCAGCTACGGTGTGCTTCTGAGCCTTTGCAGCTTTGAAATACTGTCCTTGGCGTATTTCAGTCTCGGTTTGTGCAGACCAACGTCTTGCATCTGTGAGACGATCAAATGTTTTGGTAACTGGTAGATGACCTTTGATGCGTATCTTGACGCGATAGCTTTCTGTGTTGGTTTTCTGGGAGAATCGTTTTTGAATGGTAGCCATGTTTTGCTCCGTAAAAGGGTGAACATATCTTTGCGTAAGATAGGTTCGGATACAAAGCAATGGACATCTAAACCGTTGTCTTAAAGGAATAAAGCCTATGTAAGACAACGCAATAAATCACCGAAAATCACAAGCGTGGACAGTAATGGGCCAGTGACCACACGAAATGTGTTTTTTGAACTGCCCATGAGAGGGGTATAGGGGGGAGCTTTTGCTGGTGTGTGCATACAACATAGGGGATTTTTAGATCCCTCGCATCGCCAGCCTACCTTTTTTAGGGTACAAGTTAGGGTACAGAGGAAAAATCCAATTGCTGTGGTTGCTTGTGGTTTAGTGTCCCAAATTTGTCCACGTTTTGTCTTTTTAAGACGTAACGGTGGCGGAAGGGGTGGGATTCGAACCCACGAAGGCTTACAGAAGAGCAAGGCTTAGGGCTAATATAAATCATAAATTAGAATCGGTTGCAACGCAATATAACGCTAACTATCAAACGCTTGTTACTATTATCATTTTGCAGTGATTTGTCAGAAATTGCCTTTTTCGTGAGCAAATGTCCCGCCAGTGTCCCATGAACCTATATCAAACAGGCGGTAAATTGTTTTTATCAAACGGCTGCATATCCATACTATCCGCATCTTTTACCTGAAAAAACAAACCCAGATCGGGGTTGGCAGTAAATTTGAACGTGCCGGTGACAACGACGATGCCGCTGCTCCATGTGATCGGTTTTTTGGTAAAGACTTCGATAATCTCGTTAGGTTCACCCGGAGGGCAGAAGAAGCAGGTGGGTGTGCGTTTAGAAAGCAGGAAATGCGAGAAGGTTTCTGCGGATTCCAGTGGCATCACAAATCCACTGATCGTGACCTGCTTGCCTTCCATCGCTTTTACTTCCGGCGTATAGTCGATGCTGTATTTATATTTCTTCTGATCCAGATGCACTTTGCATTTGGTGAGTATATCCCACATAGGATCGTTTGCTTTTGGCAACGCATCTTGCGCTTTGCGCTCATCCAGCGGCTGGCCAGTGGATTCTTGTACGCTGAAGCCAGAAAGCGCTAGCCAAGAAATAATCAAACATGTGCAGGTGAGGATTGGGTTCAGTCGCATACGGCACGCCACTCCTTGAGCTTATCGGGTGAGAGAATGCCGTTATGTTTACCACAAGCATTTCCTTTTGCATCCAACATCAGGCTGTAGGGTAAGGCCAGCACTCGCTCATTTCCAAACGCCTGAAGCAGCAACTTTGCATCATCCATCGCCACCAACACACGCACATTGGCCGGAAGCACGGCCAGATGATTGCGGGTGTGCTCGATGTCATGCAGCGAAATCAGCGCAATCGAAAGTTCGGGATGCGCTGCTGCAATCTCTGGCAGCAGCTTCATTTCCTGCAAGCACGGCGCACAGTCGGAACGCCAGAAAGCCACGAGCATCGGCTTGCTAATCGCTTCTTGCCGCGTGATTTCCTTAGTTTGCCGGTAATGATCGCCGCTGAGTTCGATAAACCGATAGGCGCCGATGGATTTTGCCTCGGCTGCCTGCGGCTGTTGCTCAACAGGATGCGACTTCGCCAGTTCTGCATCCTTCAACTGAAAGAAAATCCCTTCGGCACTTTTCTCTGGCATCAACGCCAACGTGCCACGCATACTGACCAGCTCGTCACTCCATTTCAGTGGCTTAGTGGAAAAGACTTCGAGCATTTCATTCGGCTTGCCAGAAGGACAAAACGAGCATGTGGGCGAGCGAATCGTCAGCAGGAAATGCTGGAAGGAATCTTTGGATTCCAGCGGAATCACAAATCCATCAACAGTGACTTCCTTGCCTTCCAACGCCTTGATTTCAGGCGTGTAGGCAATGCTGTATTGCATTTCGAGGTAATGTTTCTCTACCTTGGATGCGGTGAGTTTTGGCCACACATCGCTTTGTGTATGCTGCACCTCCTTCTGGTTACGCATCACGAGCGGAATGGTGGCGGCTACACTCAGAGCCGCCAGCACGCAAAATGCGATCACATCCCGCCGCGAGTTCATCGCTTCACCAAGGTTTTGAAGATGTCGATGCGGTACACTTTCAACGCGGGAATCACCGCCGCTGCCACTCCAATCATCACCCCCACCAAGAGAAGCCATTTTTCTTCGGCAAGGAATAGCTTGCCAGTGATGGTGATGTGTTTGGCATCTGCCAACCATAAAGCGAGAAGCTCCACTGCGATATGGCCAAACAAAATGCCGAGCAATACACCCAGCATTGCCATGATAACGCTCTCCGTGATGACCAGCCCGAACAGTTTGGCAGGTGACGCGCCGAACGAACGCATGAGTGCCAGATCATAACGCCGCTCATTCATGGCATTGGTAAGCGTCACAAACATGCCAAGCGCCGCCAAGCCAATCAGGAAATAACCAATGGCACGTAGCGCTTCACTGCCTGTGCCCATAAAGCTCACAAGCCGCGCCACTTCAAAAGCAGGGCTGGCTGCTTGCAGGCTTGATGTGCTGTTGACCATGCGCGGCATGGTGGCGGCTGCCATAGGCGAGGTGTATGTCACCAGCAATGCGGTGATTTCGCGCTCGCCTTCATGTTCGTCATGCTCATCATGATCGGCATGTTTACCGTGTTCTTCATGCTCATCTTCATCATGGTGATGTGAGTCATGCTCCTCGTGATGTTCATCCGCATGTTTCTCATGGTCGTGATCTTCTTCGCCTTCATGGTGATGGTGCGCTTCGTGAATGTACCAGACGCTTTCCACCCCTGTCAGCACTAAGCGATCCACGACACTGCCAGTGGGTTTGAGGATTCCAACCACTGTATAAGGGAAATCCGTATGCGCTTCGCCACCAGCGGTCAGCCCGTGCGAGCCAGAGAAGGTATCGCCCAACTTCAGACCAGACTTTGCGGCCACTTCTGCACCAAGTACGGCTTGCATTTCTTTATTCCAGAATGCGCCTTCGGCGAGCTCGGCCTTGTAATGCTCGGCATAGGTGGGTTTGGTGCCAACAATGCGGAAGCCGTTGTAATTATCGCCAAGCGCCACGGGGATAGCGGATTTCACCAGCGGATGCTTTTGAATTTTCTCCGCTTCATCCAGCGGGATATTGCCGTTTGGAATATCGAGATGAAACACGCTCGATAAAATAAGCTGCATGGGGCTGCCTTTCGCACCCACCACCAGATCAATCCCTTGCAGGTTCTTGGTGAATTCGTTGTTCAGCTGGGCATTGGTAAGCAGCAGCGCGACAATCATCGCCACACCAGCGGCGAAGGTAATGATTTGCAGCAAGGTGGAGGATGCCTTGTGGTGCAGATAGCGCAGGCTTAGGGAAAAACTGTTCATGCTGCACCTCCGATGGTGATGGTTTTCGTGAAGTGCTTTTTGATGCGTGCGTCATGGGTAGCAATCACAAGGCTTGCACCAGAGGCTTTAGCAGTATCGAGCAACAGTTTCATTACTGCGTCACAGGATTCATCATCCAGCGCGGAGGTCGGCTCATCGCCTAAAATGAGCGTGGGGTTATTGATCGCCGCGCGTGCAATCGCCACGCGCTGCTGCTGGCCAACGCTCAGTTCTTCCGGCTTTTTATGGCGGTGGTCGAGCAAGCCAAGGCTGGCGAGTAACTTCTCGGCTTTTGCCATATCCTGCGGCACACCAGCGGCATATTGCACAAGTAGAATGTTTTCGAGCACCGAGAGAGCTGCCGCCATGTGCAGCGTTTGGTAGATAATGCCGATATTCTTACCACGGAAGCTATCCAGCGCCGAGCTAGACAGCGCAGTAATTGCCTGAGTGCCGAGTGTGATATCACCCGCAAGCGGCTTCAATATACCCGCCAACGCATAAAGTAGCGTCGTTTTACCCGAGCCAGATTTGCCAAGAATTAAGCAATGTTCGCCAGCAGAAAGGGAAAGCTCAGCTATTTCCACCACTGCCTTTCCGTCGTAGCCTGCCTTTAGGTTTTTTATGGTTAGCATAACTCTCCTTTTATTTTTACGCAGCGCAAGCGTTGCAGGTGATAGGCAGTTCGATCACTGCGTGTTCAGTGAGCCGAATGCCAGATTTACGAAGATTCTCTAACTGGTGAATCACGGTGTGATCGTGAAGTTCTGAGACTTTGTGGCAATCATGGCAGACGGTGAGCACCGAAAGCGCGTGTTTGTGATCTTTCGAGCAGTCACACGCCACATACGCGCCGAGTTCCTTGATTTTATGCACCGCGCCTTCTTTCATGAGCGATTCCAATGCGCGATAAATAATCGGCGCACTTTTGATGCCGCTTTTCTTTAGTTTTTCCAGCAACGTGTACGCTGTCATCGGCTCTTCCGATTTCCGTAGAACCTTAAGAACCAGTTCAGCAGCAGGCGCAGATAGTGATGATGGGCGTCCCATTGCAATCCTCCTAAAAGATTTTTGTTACACTATAACAAATAACTTTACATGCAAGCGGTTTCGTCTTAGTAATCCTATTTTGTTACACTATAACAAATAGAGGCAAGCATGTTACCCGTTACCGTCCTTTCTGGCTTTTTAGGAGCCGGGAAAACCACGCTCTTGAACCATATTCTCAACAACCGCGAAGGCCGCCGCGTGGCAGTCATCGTGAATGATATGAGCGAGGTGAATATCGACGCGGAGCTGGTGAAGAATGGTGGCGCGGAACTCAGCCACACGCAGGAAAAACTCGTGGAGATGAGCAATGGCTGTATCTGCTGCACGCTGCGCGAGGATCTGCTGGTGGAGGTGGAACGCCTCGCTAATGAAAATCGCTTCGATTATCTGCTGATTGAATCGACGGGGATTTCCGAACCGTTGCCAGTAGCGGAAACCTTCACTTTTGAGGGTGAGGATGGCAAGAGCCTCTCGCACATCGCCAAGCTCGACACGATGGTAACGGTGGTGGATGCGTTTAACTTCCTGCGCGATTACGGGTCGCAAGATACACTCATTCAGCGCGGCGAAGCGATGGGTGAAGCGGATGAGCGCACCGTGGTTGACCTGATTAACGAGCAGATTGAATTCTGCGATGTCATCGTGGTGAACAAGGCTGATCTGATCAGTGGTGATGATTTACAGCGGCTGATTGCTATACTGAATACGCTGAACCCACGCGCCAAGATTGTCCCCGCCGAGTTTGGCAAGGTGGATTTAGATCAAGTGCTTGGCACTGGCCTGTTTAACTTTGAGCAAGCCGAGCAAGCACCGGGCTGGATGAAAGAACTGCGCGGCGAACATGTGCCAGAAACCGAGGAATATGGCATTTCCAGCTTCGTCTATCGCGCACGCCGCCCGTTCCACCCGGAGCGTTTCAAGCGGCTGATTGATAGCGAGTGGCTAGGCGTGATTCGCTCCAAAGGATTTTTCTGGCTTGCCAGCCGCTATGATTATGCGGGGAACTGGTCGCAAGCTGGCGCGGTGTGCCGCAACGAAATGGCCGGAAAATGGTGGGATGCTGTGCCGAAGGAAAACTGGCCAGAACACCCCGAAGCGCGGTCTGGCATTAAAAAATACTTTGCTGGCGAACATGGCGACCGCAGGCAGGAAATGGTGCTGATCGGCGTGGGCATGGATAAGGAAAAGCTCACCGCCATGTTCGATGCGTGCCTGCTCACCAATGAAGAAATGCGAAAAGGCAAAATCGGTTGGAAGCAGCTGCCTGATCCGTTCCCCGTCTGGGGCGCAAACAAGCAGGCAGCGTGATGAGTGATGCAGAAAACCCCATTACTCCCCTGCCTGATGCGAAGATATTCCTT
>JBMOIY010000107.1:0-7121 GCA_049317085.1 Rickettsiales bacterium
CTCAGGCACGCGCTTCTCAATCGAATTCCAGCTACACAGCACACAAATAGGCATCAGGAACGTGGTGAGCAAAATCAGCCACAGCGAAATCCCATCGATCCCGAGATGGTAATCGATCTTATACCCTGCAAACCAAGGCGCTTTTTCAACGAATTGGAAATCCGCACTCGCCCCATCGAACCCGATCAGCAACATCAATGACAACAAGAAGATACCAACGGTCGAGATTAAGGCAACCCAACGCGCTGCATTGGCCCCCGTCACCTCATTGCGACCGGAGAAATACGTAACCACCGCCGCGACCAGCGGCAGCACGATGAGCGATGTAAGCAGATGCGACATTAGCGAAGTACCGTGTAAGCCAGCCATGTCATCAGCACGAGTAGGCCGATAATCATCGAGAAGGCATAGTGATAGAGGAACCCAGTTTGCACTTGCGACGCGCGGCGACCCACGATGCGGCTAACAAACGCTGCCCCATTGGGCCCGAGCCCATCGATGATGCGAGTATCAAAGAACCGCCACAGCCAGCCTCCCAACGCCAGCGCGGGTTTGACAAAGATACGGTCATACAATTCGTCGAAATACCATTTGTTCAGCAGGAACTGATACAGCCCCGTGAACCGCATCTTCAGCATCACCGGCAATTCCGGTCGGCGGATATAGAACAGGAACGCGAGCGAAATACCCGACACACCCGCAATCAGCGGTGCATGATGGATCAGGAACGGCGCGTGATGCTCCGCATGATGGGCAAGGATCGTGATCGACCCATTCCAGAAATGTAACTCTGGATCAAGGATCCCCCACGCATAATACCCAATCGCCCCCGCGAATATCGCACCCAACACCAGCGGCACCAGTGGCAGCAGCATGATGGGTGGCGATTCATGTACATGGCCCATCGTATGTTTATCGGCGCGCGGCGTGCCATGGAACGTCATGAACAGCAACCGCCAGCTATAGAATGCCGTCATAAACGCCGCCACAATCCCGAGCGTGAACGCCACATAACCTTGGGTCGACCCCGCCGCATACGCGGCCTCCAGAATCCCATCCTTCGAGTAGAACCCGGCGAACAGTGGAATCCCGGCAAGCGCCAGCGAGCCTATCCACATGAACGCGTACGTATACGGAATCTTGCGCCAGATACCGCCCATCTTGCGCATATCCTGCTCCCCGCTCATCGCATGTATGACAGAGCCCGCCCCAAGGAACAGCAGCGCCTTGAAAAACCCGTGCGTGAAAAGATGGAACACCGCCGCATTATAGGCCGAAACCCCGCACGCAAAGAACATATAACCCAGCTGCGAGCAGGTCGAATACGCGATCACCCGCTTAATGTCGTTCTGCACCAGCCCCACCGTCGCCGCGAAGAACGCCGTGATTGCCCCCACATAGGTCACCACCATCAGCGCCGTCGGCGCAAGCTCGAACAACGGGCTGCAGCGCGCCAGCATGAACACGCCCGCCGTCACCATCGTTGCCGCATGGATGAGCGCAGAGACCGGCGTCGGCCCCTCCATCGCATCCGGCAGCCAGGTGTGCAGCAGGAACTGGGCGCTCTTGCCCATCGCCCCCATGAACAGCAGCAGGCAGATCGTATCCATCACCGGCACCGTAAAGCCAAACAGCACCCAGCGCGCATCCTGCGTGCCTGCTGCGGCATTGAACACGGTCTCAAAATCCACCGAACCGAATGTCAGGAAGATCGCCGCAATGCCAAGCGCGAACCCAAAATCCCCCACCCGGTTCACGATAAACGCCTTCATCGCCGCCGCACAAGCACTTGGTTTCTCGAACCAGAAGCCAATCAGCAGGTAGGAACACAAACCCACGCCCTCCCAGCCGAAGAAGAGCTGGATGAAATTATCCGCCGTCACCAGCATCAGCATGCTGAACGTGAACAGCGACAGATACGCCATGAATCGCGGCTTATGATGGTCATGGCTCATATAGCCGACCGAATACACATGCACGATGGCCGACACCCACGTCACCAGCACCAGCATGATGGCCGTCAGCGTATCCACCTTCAACGCCCAATGCGTGCGGAAATCACCCGACACGATCCAGGTCAGCACCGGCACCGTGCGCACCACTTCATGACCAGCGATATTGAGGAACACTACCAGCGCGAACACCGCCGACAGCACCATCGGAATACACGTCACCAGCTGGGAGCGCGTATCGCCGATCTTGCGCACAAACAGCCCGCTCACCAATGCCCCAAAGAGCGGCAGGAAGACAGTAGCGACAATCAGTTCATTCAACGACAGCATGTTATCCCTTCAGCGACGAAATATCTTCGACATCGATCGTGCCGCGATTACGGAAATAGACCACGAGGATGGCAAGGCCGATGGCCGCCTCCGCCGCCGCCACCGTCAGCACGAAAATCGTGAATATCTGGCCGCCAAGGTCGCCCAGCTTCACCGAGAACGCGACAAAATTGATATTCACCGACAGCAGCATCAATTCAATGCTCATCAGCAGCGTAATGATATTTTTTCGGTTCAGGAAAATCCCCGCAATGCCCGTCACGAACAGCAACGTCGCCAGCATCACATAATGCCCGATGGTAATAGAGCCGAACAGCACCTGCGCAGCAGGGGCAGCGTTTATCACAGCAGCGGTAGCGACGTTTTCCATCAGATACCCTCCCCGGGTTTCACATTGATGAGTTCTACCGCTTCGGAACGCTTCCGCGCCATCTGCGCGCTGATCTTTTGCCGCTTCACACCCAGCCGCTGGCGATGCGTCAGCACAATCGCCCCGATCATCGCAACGAGCAGGATGACCCCCGCAAGCTGGAACGCAATCAGATAATGCGTATACAGCACATTGCCAATCGCATGGGCATTGCTCACTTCCGCCACAGCGGGAATCGGGCTAATAGCCTCTGCCAGCGGTGCTGGCGACAGAATGGAATCATACAACAACGCCGCCAGCTCCGCGAACAGCACCGCCGCCACGCCGACACCCAGCAGCAAATTCTTCGTGAACCCCGCCCGCACCTTCTCGAAATTGATGTTCAGCATCATCACCACGAACAGGAACAGCACCGCCACCGCCCCCACATACACAATCACCAGCGTCATCGCGATATATTCCGCCCCGATCAGCACGAACAGCCCTGCCGCATTGAAGAACGCAAGGATCAGGAAGAACACCGAATGCACCGGGTTCTTCGCCGCAATCACCGCAAGCGAAGCACCCATCAGGATGGTGGCAAACACATAGAAGAGCAAACTGGTTACATCAGCGAACATAGATTCCTTTACCGATACGGCGCATCGAGCTTCAGGTTGGCGGCAATCGCTGGTTCCCAGCGGTCCCCGTTCTCCAAAAGCTTCTGCTTGTCGTAGAAAAGTTCCTCACGCGTTTCCGTCGCGTATTCAAAATTCGGCCCCTCGACGATCGCATCCACCGGGCACGCCTCCTGGCAGAACCCGCAATAGATGCACTTCGTCATGTCGATATCGTAGCGCGTCGTGCGGCGACTGCCATCTTCGCGCGTTTCCGCCTCGATGGTAATCGCCTGCGCCGGGCAGATCGCTTCGCAAAGCTTGCACGCAATGCAACGCTCTTCGCCATTCGCATAGCGCCGCAACGCATGCTCACCCCGGAAACGCGGCGAGAGCGGCCCCTTCTCATGCGGGTAATTGATGGTCACTGACTTACGCAGGAAGAAATATTTCAACGTCAGCGCCATGCCGCTCAGCAACTCGGCGAGCAGAAAGGAACGGGTGAACTGTGAAACAGAAGCCATGCGTTAACTCGGTAAATTGTGGGTGTAAACAAGCCAGCCGGAGGTGAGCACCACCCACAGCAGCGAAAGCGGCAGGAAGATCTTCCAACCAAGGCGCATCAACTGGTCATAGCGGAACCGCGGGAACGTCGCGCGCACCCAGATGAACACGAACAGGCACACGCAGATTTTGATGATGAACCAGATCGGCCCCGGCACGAACGCCATAAAATCCCCCGCGAACGGCGATTGCCACCCACCAAGGAACAGCACGGTCGTCATCGCCGACATCAGGATCATATTGATATATTCCCCAAGAAAGAACAGGGCGAACGCCATCGACGAATATTCCACGTTATAACCCGCCACCAGCTCACCCTCTGCCTCCGGCAGGTCGAACGGCAAGCGGTTGGTCTCAGCAAGGCCCGAAATAAAGAACACCACGAACATCGGCAGCAGCGGGAACTGGCCGGAAAGAATATTGAACGCGAACCAATGGGTGATGCCCCCCGACTGCGCCAAAATAATATCACCAAGATTCAGCGACCCAACAAACAGCAGCACCGTAATAATCACGAGACCTATGGACACCTCATACGAAACCATCTGAGCACTGGAGCGAATCGCGCCCAAAAATGCGTAATTCGAGTTCGACGCCCAGCCGGAAATGATGATGCCATAAACACCCAGCGACGAAATCGCGAACAGGTACAGTATCCCCACATTCAGATTCGCGATCACGAAATCCGCCGAGAACGGGATCACGGCCCAGCCCAGCAGCGCCAACGCAAACGTGATCATCGGCGCCAGCATGAACATCACCCGGTTCGCTCTTGTGGGGATGATGGTCTCTTTCATGAAGAGTTTCAGCCCATCCGCGAACGCCTGCAGCAACCCGAATGGGCCGACCACATTCGGCCCCCGGCGCAACTGCATCGCTGCGATGACCTTGCGCTCGAAATAGGTCAGCATCGCCATGCAGATGAGCAGCGGCACCGTGATGAGCAGGATGCGGCCCGCGACGACGAGCGTCGGCAACAGCGCATTCACCCACAGGTCACTGGTCAGGAATTCATTCATGCGGCCTTTTTCTCCCGGGTGGCGCGAAGCGATTCAGTGCATTGCGCCATCGTCTTGCTCGTGCGGCTGATAGGGTCACTCATGTAGAAATTATGGATGGGATAGTCAAACTTCTCGGACTTAATCACAGCCTTCGCATCCTTTTGCGGTTTCCATGTGGCAATCACGCGCGTATCGATTGCTGCAAAGCTCGCGAACTCCGTCGCGATGCGAAGCCGTAATGCACCCTGCGATTCATACGGCAACATCACCCCAAGTTTCGCAGCCAGCTGCGCCACAATGAACCAGTCCTCTTTCGCCTGCCCCGGCGGGAACACCGCGCGGCGCGTCTCCTGCACGCGGCCTTCCGTGTTCACATACAGCGCATTCTTCTCGGTGTAAGCAGCCCCCGGCAGCACCACATCCGCCCGGTGTGCGCCGATATCGCCATGATGCCCCTGATACACCACGAAGGCATCACCAAAGTAGCTCATGTCGATCTCATCGACCCCAAGCAGATACACGAGCTTGATTTCCTTTTTGCTGATCGCATCGATGATGCCCGCCATATCGAGCCCACCAGCCTGCGGCACGAACCCGACATCCAGCGCCCCCACGCGTGCCGCCGCGTAATGCAGCATGTTGAAGCCATTCCAGCCCTCACGCACCACATTGCAGGTCGAGGCAATCGTTTTGACCACAGCCAGCACCGCCGCCCCATCCGAACGCCCCAGCGCTCCGGCTCCTAAAATAATAATCGGGTTCTTCGCATTTTTCAGCGCCTCCGCCACCGGGTGCTTGCCCGACGCGATTTCCGACAGGATCTGCGGATTATCCCCCAGCTGCGTCACCGGGAAGGTCAGGTCGAACGCCGCGCCCACATTGAACGCCTGCATGCCGTTATTCAGGTATGCCTTGCGCAACCGCGTATTCGCCAGCGGAGCCTCATGACGCGGGTCCGTGCCGATGAACAGCGCTACATCCGCCTGCTCCAGCCCCGCAATGCCCGTATTCAGCAGGTAGGACGCCCGGTCCGTCGCATCGATCTTCGCCCCATCCTGGCGGCATTCCAGATGCGGCGAGCCCATGGCCGTCATCACATCTTTCAGCACCACCGTGGCCTCGACATCGACGAGGTTTCCCGCCACCGCCGCCATCTGCGCCGGTTTCAGCGATTTCATCTTAGCAGCAACGGTATTCAGCGCCTCTTCCCAGCTCACTTCCACCAGCTTGCCGTTCTTGCGCACATACGGCCGGTCCAGCCGCTGCGACTGCAACCCGTCACACGCAAAGCGTGACTTATCGCCCAGCCATTCCTCGTTCACTTCCTCGTTCAACCGCGGCAAAATCCGCAGCACCGCCTCACCCCTTGAATCAATGCGTATATTACTCCCCACCGCATCCAGCACATCGATGGACTCCGTCTTCGTCAACTCCCACGGCCGCGCCGTGAACGCATACGGCTTGCTGGTAAGCGCTCCGACCGGGCACAGATCGATAATATTTGCCGACAACTCACTCGTCAGCGCCCGTTCGAGGTAACTGGTGATCTCCATATGCTCGCCACGCCCCAGCGCGCCGATCTCGGGCACCCCGGCCACCTCATCCACGAACCGCACACAGCGCGTGCAGTGGATGCAACGGGTCATCGCCGTCTTCACCAGCGGCCCCATATATTTCTCTTCCACCGCCCGCTTATGGTCATGGTAGCGGCTCACGCCAGCGCCATACGCCATCGATTCATCCTGCAGGTCGCACTCTCCCGCCTGGTCGCAGATCGGACAATCCAGCGGGTGGTTGATGAGCAGAAACTCCATCACCCCTTCGCGCGCCTTCTTCACCATCGGCGTGTTGGTGAACACCTCCATCTTGTCCGCCGCTGGCAACGCACACGAAGCCTGCGGCTTTGGCGGCCCCGGCTTCACCTCAACCAGGCACATCCGGCAGTTCCCGGCTATCTTCAAACGGTCATGGTAACAGAACCGTGGAATCTCCACACCCGCCCGGTCACACACCTGAATAACCGCCTCACCCGGGGTGAATTCATGTTCGACGCCGTCTATTTTCAAAATTGGCATGGCTATGCAACCCTCGTCTGATTCCGCGAAAACTCATCGATCCGCCGTTCGATCTCCGGCCGGAAATGCCGCACCAGCCCCTGCACCGGCCACGCCGCCGCATCGCCCAGCGCGCAGATCGTGTGGCCCTCGATGCGGCCCGCCACATCCAGCATATGGTCGATATCCGCGCGCGTCGCGTTGCCCACCACCATGCGCTCCATCATCCGCCACAGCCAGCCCGTGCCCTCGCG
>JBMOIY010000108.1:0-6953 GCA_049317085.1 Rickettsiales bacterium
CCTCACCAATTTCCCATACTTACATTGTAATGTTACTTAGTTGCTTTGGTATTAAATGGCTATCAGCTTAGCAAAATCTCAAAAAGCAATCGTGCTGTTATCTATTGCATGGCTTGTCATTTGTCTGCTTGCCGCAAATAATGAAGCCGACTCCGTTGCCTTTTTTATATTTATTTCTTTGCCAGTCACCATTTATTGGGCAGGGGTATGGATTTGGGGATTTGGCTACATCATGCGTGCAATTAAAGCCATTGTTAGGGCTATTTTCTCTCCAAAAGTTAAAGCGTTTGCCAAATCAGCTATTGGGCTTGTTGTGGTAGTATCTGTTGGAGCAACCACTGCAACAGTGGTTAAGAATTATCGTGAACGCCCTAGCACAACAAAAATCCTCAAAGATTTAGAAAAGGCTCATCCAGCTTTTGGGGCACTTAGAATGCGTTCTCCAGAGGATTACCAAAAAATAAAATCTATTGTGGAACGTGGAGTAATACAGAAGTTAAGCAACGCTCAGATTGAGTCAGAAACAAGACAAGTTATGTCCGACTATGCAAAAAAGAGAATTTCCTCAGTATCAGATAAAGAAGTTATTCAATTTGTTTCTTCTGATTTAAGAGTGGCAAAAGATTTGAGTGAGTCGGCTCCAGATAAATGTGTTTCTCTAATTCTTGGAAAACCCACGCAAGAATTATCAAAATTCATAAAGCCAGCCACGTTCTCCGCATCATCAGAAGCTCTCAACCGTGTAATTTTGGCGAGTGATACGATAGTTGCGCCTGTTTCTGATAAGCTGGAAGCTCAGACTATGGGCGCCATAGAGTTGATTTTAACAAAACAAGCAATGAAGCACGGGCTTTCTGAAGATGATTTGGGAGCGATATTTGAAGGCAAATATCCCCCTAAAGCGGCATGCCTCTTTCTTATCGACACCTCTGAAGATATGTTGGCTCTACCCGAACACTTGGCTGCCGCTTCGCTTCGGCTTGGCTCAAAAATTGACTAAGTTCTATTCAGCTTCTTTTTTGGGCTTCCAATTTCGTGACAAGCTCTGACCCTCCGCAATTTGTTTCGGAGTCATTGTTTTCTCAAGAGTAGCTCGAAGTTCGATAGCTTTTTGGTCGTTCTGCGCTGCTGCAATATTTGCCCACATATATGCTAATTCGTAGTCTTTTGGCACTCCTTTGCCATTCGCATAATTTAAGCTCAGAAAATATTGAGCCAAAGTATTTCCTCGCTCCGCAGACTTACGGTACCAATCTGAAGCACTTTTATGGTCTTGAGCAACGCCGCCCCCATCTGAATATATCGTTCCTAGATACAATTGGATATTAGCATTGCCGCGCTCGGCTGGAATTTTTAGCCATTTAATTGCCTCAGGGATATTTTTTTCAACACCATTGCCTTTGTAGTATGCAAATCCCAAATTTATCTGGGCTTTTTCGTTTCCTTGTTTTGCTGATTGTAGCTGCCAGTTGGCCAGCGTTCGCAGAGTGGGCATGTGATACACCTAGCAGAGCCAGCATTGTTAACAGAACACGCGTTGAAACGTTTTGCATCTAATGTTCCCTGTCCCTAGAGTTGCTTAATATTATAGACTAGAAATACTTATACCTAAAACATCTCATCCTCAAGCGCGCGAAACGCCTTAATCAATTCCCGCGTTTCCTGTCTGCTGGCTATAGCCTCCGCCGTATATCCACAAAGCACACTTGACGTGCATCGGTTATCGCTGAACCTCAATCCACTCTGCCTTACTTGTAAACACCGCCCATAAGCGCTATGTGAAGCACTTCATTTCATAAAAGAGGCTCAGCATGCTCAAAGGTAAATCGGCGATTGTAACAGGTTCCACTAGCGGCATCGGTCTTGGTATCGCAGAAGCGCTGGCGGGCGAGGGGGCCAACATCCTCTTCAACGGATTCGGTGATAAGGCGCAGATCGATAAAGTGGTTGCCGACACTGCAAAAAAATTCGGCGTAAAGACCGCCTATTCTGCCGCCGACATGAGTAAAGCCAACGACATCCGCGCGATGGTAAAACAGGCCGAAGATACATTCGGCACGCTCGACATACTCGTGAACAACGCAGGCATCCAGTTCACTGCGAATATCGAAGACTTTCCGGAAGAGAAATGGGAAGCGATTATCGCCATTAACCTTAGTTCCGCATTTCATTCTACCAAAGCAGCTGTGCCCGGCATGAAAAAACGCAACTGGGGCCGTATCATCAACATTGCTTCGGCCCATGGTCTCGTTGGCTCCCCCACCAAATCGGCTTATGTCGCCGCCAAGCACGGCATTGTCGGCTTGACCAAAGTGGTGGCGCTCGAAATGGGTGACAAACAAATCACCTGCAACGCCATCTGCCCCGGCTGGGTGTTGACACCTCTGGTGCAAAAACAGATCGACGACCGCGCCGCGAAAGAAGGAAAGAGCGCAGATGCCATCGCCAAGGAAATGCTCGGCGAGAAACAAAGCAATGGGCGTTTTGCAACGCCGGAGCAGATCGGCGCGCTGGCAGTATTTCTCTGCTCGGATGCGGCGGTGAACATTACCGGCACCACCCATTCCATCGACGGCGGCTGGACAGCGGAATAACCCATGGCTGCCAAAAAATCCGCACGCAAGAAGCCTGTCGTTCCGAAGAAGGCCTCGGTCAAAAAGCCGAAGCTGGAGCTGAACCTTGCTTTGCAAGGGGGTGGCGCTCATGGGGCCTTCACCTGGGGCGTGCTAGATCGTATCTTGGATGAAGAGGATATCCAAATATCCGGCATCAGCGGCACCAGCGCCGGGGCCATGAATGCCGCCGTGCTGGTCGAAGGTTACAACGAAGGCGGCCGCGCCCGCGCCAAAGAACAACTCCGCGAATTCTGGCAGGAAATAAGCACTATCGCGACCAGCTTCGCGCCTTTCGGCCAAACCTTGCCGAGCGACATGGTAACCCAAATTCCCGGCACCGAATGGCTCTCGGCACTGAATCCGCTCGATATGGTGACCCGCGTCTTCTCGCCGTACGAATACAACCCCCTAAACTACAACCCTCTACGCAGCGTGCTCGAACGCGTGCTGCAGCCAGAGAATTTGCATAAAACCATCCCCCTGTTCGTCACCGCGACGAATGTGGAGACCGGCGAAGCCCGCGTTTTCAAAGGCGAAGAAGTCACCATCGATGTTCTGCTCGCCTCCGCCTGCCTGCCGTTCGTGTATCAAGCCGTGGAAATCGACGGCGTGCCCTATTGGGATGGCGGCTACATGGGCAACCCCGCCATCTGGCCGCTGATTTATAAGACCGGCTGCGAGGATGTGCTGCTCGTACAGATCAATCCGCTGAAACGCGCAGGCACGCCCAAACACGCCATCGACATCATCAACCGCGTGAACGAGATCAGCTTCAACTCCAGCCTCATTGCCGAGATGCGTGCGATTCATTTCGTGCAGAAGCTCATCAAAAAGGGCAAACTGAGCTCCCACGAATATTCCGACATGCGTATCCACCGGGTCATGCCACCCGCCGACTTGCGCGAGATGAACGCCGCCAGCAAGATGAACGCCAGCTGGGATTTCCTGAACCTGTTGTACAAAGTAGGTTATAAACAGATGGACGACTGGCTGAAGGCTCATAAGAAACATCTTGGTAAATCCAGCACACTTGATATTGAAGAGCACTTCCTGCCCAAGCAACGAACCAAAGGTGAATCGACATGATGGAATTCCTCGACCTCACGGTCATGAACACCCCGGTATGGATGTGGGGTGCATTCCTCGGCTGCGTTATGCTGTTGCTCGCCTTCGACCTTGGCATCCTTCACCGCACGGATAAAGAAATTACCGTCAAGCAAAGTTTGCGCTTGAGCCTGTTCTATATTTGCATAGGGCTTATTTTTGGCATCTTCGTGTGGCTGCAACTTGGCCAGCAGGCTGCAGAAGAATATTACACTGGATTCATTATCGAGAAATCACTCTCAATGGATAACATCTTCGTTATCTCCTTGGTTTTTTCATATTTTGCCATCCCCCGCCAATACCAGTACCGCGTACTGTTTTGGGGTATTATTGGGGTACTTATACTGCGCGCCCTGCTCATCGGAGTAGGTGCGGAACTTGTACACCGGTTCGAATGGACCCTGTATCTCTTCGCCGCGTTCCTCGTCTTCACCGGCATCAAAATGCTATTCGGCACAGATGAGGAACATGACATCAGCAGCAACCCGGTCATTCGCTTCGTAAAAAAATACATGCGGGTAACGAATGATTTGCATGGCAATAAATTCTTCGTCCGCCAGATTGATGCGAATACCGGCAAGCGCAGCTCGTTTGCCACCCCTCTATTCATGGCGCTGGTAGTTGTCGAGTTCGTTGACCTCATTTTCGCGATCGATTCCGTGCCCGCTATATTCGCGGTGACGACGGATGAATATATCATCTACACCAGCAACATCTTCGCCATCCTCGGCCTGCGGGCACTCTATTTTGCGCTCTCCGCCATGCTCCACCGTTTCGAATATTTGAAATACTCGCTCTCGGCGGTACTTATCTTTATCGGGGGTAAAGTGATCGTTCCGGGCCTCTTCGGCTTCGAGAAAGTACCCTCATCCATCTCACTATCAGTGACGATTGGACTACTCGCAGTTGGTGTCATTTATTCCCTGCATCGCACGAAGAAAGATGCAGTGGTTAAATAATCCCAAAACTTTTAAACGAATAATGCCCGGTCGCGGTAATAATGAGATGGTCATGCACCGCCACATTCACCGTGCCTGCAGCCTCGACGATTTTGAGTGTAATATCAATATTCGCCTTGGAGGGAATAGAGTCCCCGCTAGGCTGGTTATGCAGCAGGATAATGGCCTATGCCGATAATTCCAGCGCCCGCTTCACGATCTCGCGCGGATAGGCCGGCGTATGATTGATGGTCCAGCGCCGCATCACTTCATCGGCGATCAGCATATGGCGGTGATTGAGGAATAGCACCCGGAACTTCTCCACCTTTTTCTCCCCATCGCCAGCTTGCAATAATCGATCAAGGCTTAGCAGGACTGAATGATAGGCTGCTCGCTGATGTCAAATTCAAGAAGCCGCTCGGTGGAGACCCGTACAGTTTTAAGCGCAACGCAGGCTCCTCGGCCTGGATAACATTTGCAAAGCTTCCAAATTGCTTGAGCAATGCCTTCGCCAGCGGCTTTACATCCCCGCGAGGACGGGCGGAGAAAATGATGAGTTCAAGCAGCTCATAATCCGGTATCGCATTACTACCAGGCCCAAGGAATCTCTCCCTCAAACGCGCCCGATGGTCCAGAGAATGCGGAGATAAACTATAATGAATACAGCATTTTAGTTAAAATCAGTTGTCGTGCAACTGTCATGCGGGTTTAGCAGGAGTTGGCTATAATCATCATATAAAAAGAGGTGGTCATGACAAACGAACACGATTCCATCGATATCAACAAGGAAACCAGCTTCGGCACTTATATCGGCAAGCAGGCTTACCAACATAGCGTGATGTGGGACGGCCCGTTACAGCTGCGTAACCACTTCCCGGCATCGTTATTGCAGCTTACTTGCAATCAACGGCAAACCTTCTATGGTGCCGCCGCTTAAAGACTAACGACTCAACAGTCCCAAAAACAACAAAACGGAACAATACTATGACTCAGGATACCCAAAACATGAACTCCATCTGCGTCTTCTGCGGCGCCCAGAATGCGGTGCCAAAGGCGCATCTCGACATGGCACGCGAACTCGGGATCGACATGGCGAAAGCCGGCAAACAACTCGTTTACGGAGGCGGCGATTGCGGTCTGATGGGCGCGGTCGCAAACGGCGTACTCGAAGGGCAGGGTAAGGCCATCGGCGTTTTCCCGCGTTCACTAGGCCGCATCGAGGTCGAGCATAAAGGCCTCACCAATATGATCATGGTCGATAGCATGCACGAGCGCAAACAGCTTATGTACGACCATTCCGACATGTTCGTCATCCTCCCCGGCGGCTGCGGCACGCTGGATGAAATGTTCGAGGTCATCACCTGGCGCCAGATCAAGATCCACGAGAAGCCCGTCATTATCTATAACCATAACGGTTACTGGGATCACCTCGCGCTGCTGCTGGAACATATGGTCTCCGTCGGCTTCGCACGTCCCGAAACACGCCAGTTCTATACCTTCGTCAATACGAAGGAAGAACTATACGGTATGTTGGGGCTGAATTAGAGATATAGGGGCAGGGAGGTAGCGCTGTACTATTCACGTAAAAATTCCTCAGGAAAACGGCAGTTACTGTGGCTTTTGCGAAGTTATCAAAAAAAAGTAAAAAAAGTTGTTTTTTATTGTTGACGTTGCCAGGCCTTATCCCTATACCCCACATCCCGACGCGATGTGAAACACCATCGAATCAGGGCTTCTTTTTAGAAGCGAATGCGTTCAACGCCAGACGAATGGCGCCAAGAACATTCTGTTGAATGATACTGTGAAGAGCGTTTAAGCGCAGGTGGGTGTGAGTGGAAAAAAATCCACGAACTATACCTGCGTATCATGCAAGTAATTTTAGCGTAGTGAGCAATCATTGCGCCGAAC
Source organism: Rickettsiales bacterium (assembly GCA_049317085.1). Lineage (GTDB taxonomy): Bacteria > Pseudomonadota > Alphaproteobacteria > Rickettsiales > UBA3002 > QFOX01. The sequence continues at coordinate 6,566 of JBMOIY010000108.1, forward strand.
GCAAGATAAGTATCCAACAAAACAGTAAGTCGCTTGTCGCAAGTTTTGTTTGGTATGGTTTGTGTGAGTCTATCAATTTCGGTCATGACTTCAGTCATGACCAACACCATAGTGATTTAACGTCCTATGGTATGAATCAAAACATGAGAGTTTGATTCTGGCTCAGAACGAACGCTGGCGGCAGGCTTAACACATGCAAGTCGAACGATGTAGCAATACATAGTGGCGCACGGGTGAGTAACGCGTGGGAATGTACCTTATAGTGGGGAATAACTTCGGGAAACTGAAGCTAATACCGCATACGCCCTTCGGGGGAAAGATTTATCGCTATAAGATCAGCCCGCGTGAGATTAGGTAGTTGGTGGGGTAATGGCCTACCAAGCCTACG
>JBMOIY010000109.1:0-6875 GCA_049317085.1 Rickettsiales bacterium
AAGCAACAATAATGGTGCAAGCCACAGCAACGCCGTATAGGGCTCCATCGGCGGCGTAAGCAAAATATGCTCGCCATACCGAGCGCGGAAATAAGCGAGAATTTCGTCCTTGGATTTACCCTCCGCTACCATCCCCCGCACATGCGCCCGCATCTGTATCGCCAGGGTCGCGTCCGATTCCGCCAGCGATTGCCCCTCACATACCACACAACGCAATTCACGGAACAACTTGCGCGCTAATTGCTCTTTGGGAGCATCTGCCAGTGGCTGATCAATCACCGCCGCCTGTGCAACGCTAAACCACAAGACACCGAGTAGGATGATCAGCTTACTGCGCATCAACATCACCCTGCAAAGTTGCTATCAATTGGCCGAATTCCCCGTTGCGCATCTCCTGCGTCAGCGGCGCCGCAAGCCGCGCACGCACCACCCCCTTCCCATCCACCACTATCGTTTCGGGAATACCCTTGATACCTAGGTCGATCGTCGCATCACCATTTTTGTCGAGCCACAAACTATCGAACGGGTTGCCATGCTGCTTGAGCCATTTCTGTAACGTCGCCGCTTCATCGTTCCATGCCACACCCGCGATATGCACTTTGGGGTATTGTTTCTTAAGTGCCACCAGTTCCGGCATCTCAAGGGCACAGGGCGAACACCAGCTCGCGTAAAAATTAACAATCGTCACGCGCCCTTGCAGCGCATCCTGCTTCCATGCCGTCTTGCCATCGAGCGACATCAGCCTGAGCGCTGGAAACGGTTTATCCGCATCACTCGGTGCATCATTGCTGACCCTATAAAGCAACAGCACCGCCAGCGCCGCACTTAAACACAAAAATATCACGAACGGAATCACCCGCATCATTTCTCTCCCGCACGTTTCAATGCTACCAGTAAGCCTAATCCGCCACCCGCCGCAACCAGCAGGAACCCAAGCCAGATCAGTTGCTGCCCAGGCGTGACGTACATACGCACGCCCAGCACACTGTCTTCCTTGTTTTGCGCATAGGTCGATTCGCCCAGCACGACATAAACATCGCGCCATAAGGTAGAATAAAGCGCTGCCTCTGCCGTTTGCATCAGTCGCACTGGGTAATAACGTAATTCCGGTGCCAGCATGGTGACCACATGTCCCTCACGCGACACCTCTAGCGTTGCACGGCGGCTAATATAATTATCCTGCGTTACCCGGTCTGCACCTACCAGCCGCATGCTATAGGACCCCATCACCATCGGTGACTTAGCGTTTAGCGGCATTTCGTAGGTCTGTTTGAGCGTTGCACTCAGTGACATCCCGAGTATGAACACGGCCAACCCGCCATGCGCCAACGCACTTGCGAGATGCCGTAACCCCACCAGCGAGAACAACGACACCTTTGCCACCACCATCCGCCGCACATACAGCACCGTGCCATAGCTGAGCCACGCTGCCATCATCAGCCCGATCACCAGTAACGCATTAACCGAGGAGAATAGCCCTAGCGCAATCACCGCGCCCACCAGTAGGGCTGGGGCCAGCTTGTAGCACAGCGTTTTTATTTGCTCGTTCGACGCCCGATCCCAGGCCATCAACGGCGACAGCGCAGCCAGAATCGGCAGCGCCGCCGTCGCTGGCAGGAAGGTCGAATTGAAATAATTCGGTCCCACCGAAATACTCGGCAGCTTCAGCAATTCCAGCACCAGCGGATACAGAATCGCTAGCAACACAATTGCCGATGCCACTACCAGCAAAAGATTGTTGATGAGGATGAAACCACTTCGTGACACCAGCGCCACTGGCTTGCTTGGCTTCATTTCCGCGAACCCATACACCAGCAATGCAAGGCCGCTTGTCGCCACGATATATCCAAGAATGAACATCCCGCGCATCGGGTCCGCCGCGAAGGAATGCACACTCGTCAGTAACCCCGAACGCACAATAAATGTACCAATGAGTGAGAGTGTGTACGCTAAAATTGCCAGCAATGCCACCCAGCGGCCAAGCTGCCCACGTTTCTCCAGTACCATGTTGGAATGCAGCAGCGCCGTGCCAACCAGCCATGGCAGCAGCGATACATTCTCGACCGGATCCCAGAACCACCAGCCACCCCAGCCCAGTTCGCGGTAGGCCCACCAACTCCCCGCCGCGATGCCAAGTGTTAGGAATGTCCACGGCAATAATATCCACGGATGTACCGCTTTCGCCCACGCACTATCTATGCGCTTTAGCAGCATCCCCGCAATCGCATAGGCGAATACCACTCCGAACCCGACATAACCGACATAGAGAGTGGGGGGGTGTAGCGCCAGTCCGATATCCTGCAGGATGGGATTCAAATCCTCCCCATCCCGCGGCGGCGGAAACACCCGCAGAAACGGATTCGAGGTGAACAGGATGAACGCCAACAGCCCAGCCGAAATAAGGCCGAGCACAGCAAGCGTTACCGCTTTCAACTCCCCATCCCGCGCCCGCAACATTGCGACGAGGAAACCACAGGCGGAAAGGACCCACATCCATAGCAGCATTGAACCCTCATGGTTCCCCCATGCTCCCACGATCTTATAAAGAAGCGGCTTCGCGCTATGTGAGTTAAGGATAACCGTCAGCACGGTAAAGTCTGACACCATATACGAATAGATCAGCGCCGCGAACGCGCTGCTAACCAGCAACAGCAATGCCACTGCCGTTGGCTTCACCAGATGCAGCAGCGAATGTGGCGCACACCAGCGGTGCAACAACGGTACACCCGCCTGCATAAGGCTCACCAGTAGCGCCAGCACCAGACAAAGCTGCCCAAGTTCGGGAATCACTTGCGCTCCCCTTTCGTGTAAGCGCCACCATATACTTGCCAGCGCCCGGATTTTTTCAGTGCCTCAACGACATCGCGTGGCATATAGGTCTCATCATGCTTCGCAAGTATGCCCGAAGCCTGCATTACGCCATCCGCCCCAAGCGTACCTTGTGCCACCACACCCTGACCATCGCGGAACAGGCTTGGCACCAGCCCTTGATACTCCACGGCAATGTCCGAGGTTAGATCGGTGACGACAAAGCGTATTCCTCCGCTTTTCAAATTCTTGATACTTCCCTGTTTGACAAGTCCGCCAATACGCAACCCGCGCGACGTGTCAAAATCAGCTTGCGCTTTATTTTCAATCAGTTGGGTTGGTGTATAAAAAAAGACCATATTATCACGCAGCGCGAAAAGAATGATCGTCGCAGCTATGCCCATAACCATCAAGCTGCCAAGCACGAAGATAAGGCGTTGGTGCTTAGGTTTCATGAATCGTCGCGTTGCGCCAGCTGAGTCTGCGTCCGCGCCGCGCCGCGCCACGTAGCAATGACAAGCATACCAAGCAACACCAGCGTGATGCTGTAAGCGGCAATAATGAAATTTTCGGGGTCCATCGCGCCAGTTTACTGCATCGTCCGGAGTCCTTCCAGAAAAAACGCCACACAATTGACACGTAAATGAAAAATCGATGTGCTATAAAGGGATTTTGCTTGCGAAGCGGGGTAGCTATGCGGCAAAAATACATTATGTATATGGCTATCATGATTTTGTGTAAGCTGGCCGGAGCAAGATGACCACATCGGATGCATCAGAAGGCGATTTCCTCTCGCAAACACGTACGCCAAGGGCGTCGCTTGGGGCACCTACAAGCAACGTGCCCATCGTCCCCATCGCGCCGCCGCCAGCCCCCATTCCTATTTCCATTGCCCAACCAATTGCGAGCGCGGAGCCGGCACCCCTTGTTTCCATGGTGGTCGAGAATCTGAGCCAGCCTGCCGAATCGAACCTCGGCAAGAAGGAGGGCGCGAACCCAAACGCCAAACCGATGCGCATCGGGGAAAAACTGATTTCGCTTGGCCTCATCTCCAAAGATCAGCTGCAGATCGCTCTGCGCGAGCAGGCCAAATCGAAGAAACTCCTCGGTGCCATTCTAATCTCGATGAGCTTTATTACCGAGTCGGCACTCGGCGAAGTGCTGGCCGAAAGCTCAGGCTCAGAGCGGTTCGATCCCAAATCCACCATGCTCGACGCGAACCTCCTTGCCATGGTGCCACGTGATGTCTGTGTGCGCAACAAAGTGATCCCCGTCGAACTCGACGGGAGCACCGTCCGCCTTGCGATGGTCGATGTCTACAACGTATTGGCCATTGATCAGGTGCGCCGCCATCTAGACAAATCCATCAAAATCATCCCGATTTTCTGTACCGAGACAGAAATCACGGAACTGATTGAGCGCTACTACGATTACGACCTGTCGATCGATGGCGTATTGCGCGAGATCGAGACGGGCATCCGCGATAAAACGCAGCTCGACGGCCGTGAAGAGGGCTATGTTAACCCCACCGTGCGACTCGTGAACGCATTGCTGATCGATGCCATCCGCCAGGGCTGTTCCGATATCCATTTCGAGCCTGAAGGCTCCTTCCTGCGCCTGCGTTACCGGGTGGATGGGGCGTTGCAGCAGATCCGTTCCTTCCACCGCGATTACTGGCCCGCCATTCTCGTGCGGCTCAAGATCATGTCCGGCATGAACATCGCCGAGACCCGCTCTGCGCAGGATGGGCGCATTAGCATGGTCGCCTTGGGCCGGGAGGTCGATTTCCGCGTGGCGACCCAGCCGACCGTTCATGGCGAGAACGTCGTCCTGCGTATCCTCGACAAATCTAAATCCCTCGTACAGCTCGACCAGTTGGGCTTCTCCGAGCATAACCTCGAACTCCTCAAGCGCTGCCTCAAGCGCCCCGAAGGCATTATCGTCGTGACCGGCCCGACCGGTTCGGGTAAGACCACCACGCTCTATTCCGTGTTGAGCTTCATCAACTCCATTGATGTCAACATCATGACCCTCGAGGACCCGGTGGAGTATCAGCTTCCGCTCATTCGCCAGACCAACGTGCGCGAGGGCGTCATCGATTTCCAGTCCGGCATCAAATCACTGATGCGTCAGGATCCCGACATCATCTTCCTCGGGGAGGTCCGTGACGAGGAGACGGCGGTAATGGCCGTGCGCGCCGCGCTCACTGGTCACCAGGTCTTTACCACACTCCATACCAACGACGCGCTCGGCACCATTCCGCGCTTGGGCGATATCGGTGTGCCGCCACACCTGCTGGCGGGCTCACTCATTTGCACCATGGCCCAGCGTTTGGCCCGTAAACTCTGCTCGATCTGCCGCCGCCAGCGCGCGGCTACCGCCGAGGAATGCCGACTCATGCGCGTCGACGCCAACAACCCGCCCATGGTCTACGAAGCCGTCGGGTGCGAACGTTGTGGCTTCAAGGGTTACAAGGGTCGAATGGGTGTGCACGAAATCCTGCGCATTGATCACGGCATGGATGAACTGATCGCGACCAAAGCGACCCGTAACCAGATGCTGGAATACGCGATGCAGAACGGATTCGTGCCCATGGTGCAGGATGGCATCAGTAAAGTTCTCGCCGGGCTCATAGATATCCCCGAGCTAATTAATACGGTAGACCTCACCGACCGTTTGTAATAGCTTCACCAAATCGAAAATGACGCGGGCGGAAGTGCGCGCACTAACGGGGTATTATGGCTCAGTATACCTACAGCGCGCTGAACGAGCGCGGACGCAAGATCAAAGGCACCATCCTTGCAGACAACGAAATCGACCTAGAGACACGCCTGAAGGAAGTCGGCCTCGACCTCATCAATTACCGCGAGCAGCAGCGCAAAACAGCAAAAAAGGCCAGCATTAAACTCAAAGATATGATCATCCTCTGCCTGCATCTGGAGCAACTAAGTCGCGCCGGTGTCCCCGTCCACGAAGCTTTGGCGGATGTACGCGATTCCACCGAATCCACCAAAATGCGCGACATCATGACCGACGTGCTCGAGAAGGTGAAGACCGGCCACACCTTGTCCGAATCGCTCAGCCATTACCCGCGCGTCTTTAACGAAATCTTTGTCGGCCTCGTCGGCGCTGGGGAGAAGAACGGTAATCTGACCGACGCCTTCTCCAACATGGCCAACCACTTGAAATGGTCGAACGACCTGCGCCGTAAGGTAAAAAAAGCGATTACCTACCCAATCGTCCTGCTCGTCGTCATGTCGGGCGTGATCGCGATCCTCATGGTGGCGGTCGTGCCGAAACTGTTGAAATTCATTACCGACCAGGGCTTCGATATCCCCATCCACACCCGCGCCCTGATTGTTACGTCGGAAGCGTTCCAGAATTACTGGTATATTATTTTCGGCTTGCCCATCGGCACGTTTATGCTGATTGCGCTCCTGCGCCGCGTTTCAGAAGGTTTCGCCTATAAATTCGATTCGTTTACCCTAAAAATTCCCGCCATCGGCAACACCATCCGCAAGATTGACCTTGCGCGCTTTACCCACTTCTTCTCGGTGATGTTCCGCAGCGGTATCAACATCCCGGAAGCGCTCATCGCCGCACGTAACGTCGTCAAAAACCGCGTCATCAAGGAATCGGTGGATATCGTCTACCGCTCTATTGTGGAGGGGAACAATCTCACTTCTTCGTTGCGAATTTCAAACCAATTCCCGACACTCGTCATCCGCATGTTCAAGGTAGGTGAGGATTCCGGTAACATGGCCGACGCAATGACCAATATCAAATTCTTCTATGACCGCGAGGTGAACGACTCCGTTGATTCTCTCGTCGGCATGATTCAGCCGATATTGACACTGGTTCTCGGTGGATTGATCTTCTGGGTGATTGCAGCGGTGTTCGGTCCGCTGTATCAATCCTTCTCGCAAATGAAATTCTAGGGACGACAAGGCATTGGCACGTAGTAAAAAACAGAATGCGGAAGGTGCGGAGGAAGTAAAGACTTCGCGCCGCGAGCGCGCCAAAAAAGGCAAGTTGCAACCCAAGTCCAGCCAGCCCACCGTAAAAGA
>JBMOIY010000110.1:0-6842 GCA_049317085.1 Rickettsiales bacterium
TGAAGGAAGGTTTGTGCGAAGCAAATAGCCCGCGCGAAAAAATCCTCGATGCGTGCCGCTTCTATTCCAGTACTTCGCCGGAGCAACTCATCAGCCTCGGCGATTACAAAGCACGCATGAAAGAGGGGCAGGAGGCAGTCTATTTCCTCACCGGCGATACACTCGATGCGTTGAAACACAGCCCGCAACTCGAAGGTTTCATCAAACGTGGCATCGAGGTGTTGCTGCTCACCGACCATGTCGATGATTTCTGGCCGAACGTGACGATGAAGACCGGCGAACTGCCGTTCCGCTCCGTCACCAAAGCTGGAGCCGACCTCGATAAATTCCCGCTCGATGAAGCCGAGCAGCAGGCCGAGGAGCAAGCGGAGCAAAATGCCGACACTAAGAAACTGTGCGAAGCGATGGAGGAGTTATTTGGCGACGCAGTGAGTCAGGTACGTACGACTCGCAAACTTTCCGATACGCCGATTTGCCTAGGTGTTACCGAAGGCGCAATGGATATGCGCATGGAACGCTTTCTCGCCGACCATAAACAATTGCCAAGGCGTGCTGCCAAACTGGTGGAGATCAATCCGACGCACCCCGTCATCACCACGTTAGCTGAGAAAATCGCTGCTAATGGTGTAACACCACAAACTGCGGATGCCCTGTGGTTACTGTTCGATCAGGCACTCATCGCTGAAGGTGAGCCTGTGACCGATGCCACCGCCTTCGCTAGGCGGTTGGGGCAGTTCCTGAGTAAGGGGTTGGCAGCTTAACCCTTGTATTGTTATTCCAGCTTTCGCTGGAATGACGAGAATAAAAAACCAGCCGTAAAGCTAGTTTTTGAATTTGTAAGTGTCTAAAGCCTAAGCCGGTTGGTCAGGGTAAATCTCGACTTCAAGCGTCATGATCTGATCACGCAATTGAAGCTTGCGCTTCTTCAGTCGTGCAACCTGCATTTCATCAGAGTTGCCAGCGAGCTGCAGTTGGCGTATTTCCTCGTCAAGCTGGCGATGTTGGTCTTTAAGTTCGTCGAGTTGTTTGAAAATTATGATATCGTCATTCATAGCGACTTGCCACTGGCTGTACATGATTTGCTGCCTCTTGTTATCATTGAATTTTCTCACTTAACAGTGGCGTTTATAACACAGCTCGCCCTAATTTTCTAGCCCTTATTGCCTCGATTGCCGCTTTTTTGTGCAAAAGTGCCAGCTTTCACAGGGAAACCCTGCAAGAATTGAGATGAATTCTGGCGGGATTTGCCAGGGCGCTGAAGCTCCAAAAGCCTCAGGGCCAAGCCATTTTTTGAATTAATAAGCAAATGATTATCGAGTGCAATGCCCGCCGGCTTCATTGCATTGCCCGCCTCGATAACGGCATCGAAAACCTTAATTGGTTCATGATTGAAAGCAGTGACCGCCGCAGGCGAGGGCGACAGGCCACGGATATGGTTCAACACCTCCTGCGCGGTGCCGTCCCAGTCCATTTCGCGGTCCGTTTTTGTGATTTTTTCGGCATAAGTTACGCCTAGAGCAGATTGAGGTATGGGAGCAGGGGGCTGCTCAGCAGCCAGATAATCAAGTACAGTAAGCACCAGTTTCGCGCCCATCATCGCCATGATATCATGCAGCCCGCCTGCATTCATCTCGTGCGGAATTGTAAATGGTTCACGCAAATGGATCGGCCCAGTATCAAGCCCGGGTTCCAGCTGGATGATGCAGCACGCCGTATGTGTATCCCCAGCCATCAACGTGCGCTGCAACGGCGCCGCACCGCGCCAGCGTGGCAAATCAGACGGGTGAATGTTGATGCAGCCCAGCCGTGGCGCATCGAGGATCGCCTGCGGCAGGAGTAATCCATACGCCGCTACCACTGCAATATCTGCTTTATACGCAGCAAACGCCGCTTGTACTTCCACAGGCTTTAAGCTCGTAGGCGTAAAAACGGGAATATGATTTGCATCCGCCAACTGATGCACTGGTGATGGCGTAAGCTTCATCCCCCGCCCAGCCGGGCGCGGCGGCTGGCTATAGACCGCGACGACTTCATGCGATGAATCGATCAACGCTCGCAACGCAGGCAGCGCGAATTCAGGCGTTCCCATGAAAATCACGCGCATGTTAGTTCTTCTTCTGCAACTGTGCCGCCGCCTCTGTCGCGCAGTTCAAGCGTATGCGCTGCAGCCGCACATCTTGCTCGATGGTGCCGTCCTCGCTTTTTGCGAGGAATTCATCATGCGGCATCTCTACCATCAGCTTGGTGATGACGCAACTGCAAGCACCGAGAAGCAGCGGACGCCCACTCGTACAGGGTGGCAGGAAAATCGCGACCGTATCCCTTGGCCATAATTTGCTGGCAGCGGAAGCAGGTGACACTGGCGAGGTGGGAGCGGCGGGATTCGCCGGTGTTGGCGCCGCAGCCGGGTTCGTGGGCGCTACCGGCGAGGGCGGGTTCGCTGGCATATCGAGATGCTCGCCATACGTATTCTCACCGGCGCGTGTAGTCGCATTCGCTGGGAAATTCGGCGTGCCGGCGCCCGGTAGGGGTTTGCGCTCCTCCGTACTCGCCCCATCCTCGCCGAGAATCAGAATTGGCGAACGAGAATAGGATTGCGCGACCGAAGCGAGCGGCATCACCAGCAGAAAAAGGACTGTAGAAATAGTGCGCATACGAACGATGTTAGCAGCGTAAGATTGCGGCGGCAACGCTAAAGGGGGGAGTGGTCCACCACATCCTCAATGAGCCCAAGGCGCTTCGCTTTTTTCAGTTTGCGGATAATGATGTCGCGCTTCATTTTCGAGATATGATCGACGAATACGATGCCGTTGATATGGTCGATCTCGTGTTGCAGGCAGGTGGCGAGGATGCCCTTCGCTTCGATAGTTTTATCGACACCATTCTCATCGAGATACCGCACCGTTACACCCTCGGGTCGCACTACTTCGGAATACTGGTCCGGGAAAGAAAGACAGCCTTCGTTGAATACATTTTCAACATCGGATCCTTTGATGATCTCGGGATTCACGAATTGCATCGGCTCGTAGCGCCCCTCACGCACGCCCACATCCACCACGATGCAGCGCTTATGTACGCCAATTTGCACTGCGGCCAGGCCGATGCCGTCATTCGCATACATTGTCTCGAGCATGTCACTAAGTAACGTACGTATGGAATCATCCACCACCGCTACCTTTTCTGACGGTAGGTTGAGGCGCTCATCGGGCGCGATGACAAGGGGACGAATGGCCATGGTGCTTCCTTACAAGCCTAATGTACGCCAAATTTGCGCAAAATCAAGCAGCGATGGCATGTTTTAGGCGGCTTATACTTTCTTGTTTGCCTAAAATTGCCATCGCATCGGGGATATCCGGCCCGCTCATTGCGCCGACAACAGCGGCACGCAACGGTGGCATCAACTCACCGATTTTTTTGCCCGATTGGGTGGCAACATCGTTGATGGCAGCCTTCACTGCTTCCGGACTCCATGGCTCTAGAAGAGCTTCAAGCGCTGTAAGGACAAGCGGAATATTGGCGCCATTTTTGGTCAGCACACCTGCCGCCTTTTCGTCATACGAAGTTGGTGCAGCAAGGTAAAATTGTACGGAATCCTTCAATTCTACTAGGGTGCTGACCTTCACTTTCACACTTTCAATCGCCGCAGCCATCGCCTCAGACAACCCAAGCAACGCCGCCAACTCCGCGCCACTCTTGAGGCGCAGATAATGCGCATTCACATGATTCAACTTCGCGAAGTCCAGACGCGCCGGGGCCTTGCCGATATGCTCAAGCGTGAACCATTCGATGGCTTGCGCGTCGGAGAAAATCTCATCATCCCCGTGCCCCCAGCCCAGTTTTGCAAGGTAATTACGCATTGCTTCGGGCAAGTAACCCATCGTAGCGTATTCCATCGTCCCGGTCGCGCCGTGGCGCTTGCTCAGCTTCGCCCCATCCGTTCCATGGATAAGCGGGATATGGGCGAACACCGGCACATCCCAGCCCATCTCCTGATAGATGACAGACTGGCGGGCTGCATTGTTGAGATGGTCATCGCCACGGATCACATGCGTCACGCCCATATCATGGTCATCTACTACCACCGCAAGATTATAGGTCGGCGTACCGTCGGAACGCAGGATCACGAGGTCATCGAGTTCCGTTGTAGGGAACGTCACATCGCCCTGTACTGCATCCTTCACCACCACCTCGCCCGTAAGTGGTGCTTTGATGCGGATGGAAGGCTTCACTCCTTCCGGCGGCGCGATGTTCGCATCCCGCCATTTGCGGTCATATTTAAAAACTTCGCCTTTGGCTTCCGCCGCCGCCCGCTGTTCGGCGAGGTGTTCGGTGGTGGTGTAACAGTAATAGGCCCCGCCACGGTTCACTAACTCTTCCGCTACTTCTTTGTGACGCGAAGCATTTTTGTTCTGATACACGACATCGCCATCATGACTTAGGCCGAGCCACTTCAACCCATCCAGTATCGCCTGATACGCCGCTTCGGAATTGCGTGCCGCATCCGTATCCTCGACGCGCAATTTGAACTGCCCGCCCATATGCCGCGCAAAAAGATAGTTGAACAGTGCCGTGCGCGCGCTGCCAATATGCAGCATGCCGGTGGGCGAGGGGGCGAAGCGGGTAATGACAGCCATGGCAATTCCTGAGTGATGTGCTAATTTCGGGCACTTATAGCATTGGGTATGGCGATGTCACGCAAGTTTGAGCAACTGAAAGTAGGGTGGACAAGCGAGCGCACACGCCATTTCCTGTGGGTACCCGCCTGTTTCGCGGCTGGCATCGCCTTGATTTATGCCTTGCCTAGAATCGAAGACGATTCGGGCAATGACGAAATCTAATTAATTCCCCAACAACGTCTGCGTCGCCGCCGCCACATCCTCCTGCCGCATCAGCGATTCGCCGACGAGGAAACAGTGAAAATCCTGAGCCCGCATCCGCGCGAGATCGACCGGGGAGCTGATGCCGCTCTCGCACACCAGCGTGTAATCCGCAGGTACAAGCGTACGCAGTATTTCGCTGGTGCCAAGGCTCACCTCCAGCGTTTTCAGGTTACGGTTATTGATGCCGATAAGGCGCGAGGTGAGGTGGGTCAGCGCCCGTTCCATTTCCGGCGCATCATGCACTTCGACCAGTACATCCATCCCCAGTTCACGGGCGAGAGATTCCAGTTCCTTCGCATGGTCATCACCAAGTGCGGCCATGATAAGCAAAATACAATCCGCACCAAGGCTGCGCGCCTCGAGCACCTGATACGCATCCAGCATGAAATCCTTGCGCAACACCGGCAGGTTCACAGCCATGCGAACCGCAACGAGATACTCATCCGCCCCCTGGAAATACGGCCCATCGGTCAGCACCGACACACAGGTCGCCCCTCCCAGTTCATACGCCTTCGCCAGCTTCGCCGGGTTAAAATCCGCGCGTATAAGGCCTTTGCTGGGGGACGCCTTCTTCACCTCCGCGATCAGACCGATACCGCCATTCGTGACCTTCTTCTTGAGCGCACTATGGAACCCGCGCGGCGGCGTTTCACGCAGTGCGCGTTGATGCAGTATTGCCTCAGATACGGTCGCCTTTTGTACAGCAACATGCTGGCGCTTCTTGGCGCAGATTTCGGCTAAGGTGTTAGTCATGGGGTATACTCGCTTCGATAATGGCATCCAGTTTCCGGTAGGCATCACCGCGCGCGATGGCATTGCGGGCAAGTGCTACCCCGTCCTCGAGTGTTGCGGCTTTATCTGCAAGCATCAGCATCGCCGCAGCATTCAGCATTACCGCGTCGGCGTACGGGCTGTCGAGCCCGCGCAGCACATCGCGTAGCGCCTGCGCATTCTGGTTCGCATTGCCGCCGACCAGCGCGCGGCCGTCCTGCGGTGTCAGTCCTCCATCCTGTGGCCGGAATGTGGCGTAAAGAATGGTATTATTATACAGGTGCGCTACATGCGTGTTGCCGGTGATGGACAGCTCATCCGTTCCGTCATCGCCATGCACCACCATCACTTGGGCGCGGCCAAGCAACTGGCAGGTCTCCGCCACCAGCGCGCAATATTCGGGCGCAAATACGCCGATCAACTGCCGCTTCACCCGCGCGGGATTGCATAGCGGGCCCAGCAAATTAAAGATCGTGCGCCGTCCGATGGCCTTGCGGATGGACGCGACGCGCGCGAAGCCCGAATGGAACACCGGCGCATAAAGGAAGCAGATGCCATGCTCCTCAAGCATCTTCGCCGATTGCTTGGGCGGAATATTGGTATACATGCCGAGAGCCTCCAGCACATCCGCCGAACCACTCTGGCTGGTGACGGCACGGTTGCCGTGCTTCGCTACCTTCACCCCGCGCGCGGCGACGACGATGGCGGCAGCGGTGGAAATATTATAGGTCGAGCGCCTGTCGCCCCCGGTGCCGCAGCAATCGAGTGCATCTGCATGGGTCGGGAAGGGCTTCACACGCCCCATCACCGCATCCACCGCGCCTGCGAGTTGGTGGGGTGTGATGCGTGAAATATCAAGGCCATTCAGAAAGCTTTTCGCCTCATCCCCGGCCAATGTCCCATCCAGCAGTGCGCCGATATGGGATTCCATATCGATGCGACCACTCATAATACATCCAGAAAGTTCTTCAGCATCGCGTGGCCATGCTCAGAGGCGATGCTCTCCGGGTGGAACTGTACGCCAAATACGGGCTGGTCAACATGCTGCAGTCCCATGATGGTGCCATCCGCCGTCTCTGCCGTCACCTCGAGGCACTCCGGCAGGCTCGCCCGCTCCACGATCAGCGAATGGTAACGCGTCGCCGTCAACGGCGAGGGGATGCCCGCAAAAATGCCTTTGCCAGTATGCGT
>JBMOIY010000111.1:0-6553 GCA_049317085.1 Rickettsiales bacterium
TGCCAGAAATCCTATGCTGCTCTCAGGTGTTGCAACTCATCCTTGAAACTGCCCTTTATTAAATTATTCTCCCTATTACTTAAATTCATACGTCATAGGGTGGTTATGTCTAAGCTGCGGCAAGAGGTGGAGAAGAAATCAGCAGGTGCCTATCAGAGCATCTTCAACGCAGACCCGTCGGAACGAAAAAACTCTGTCCCTTGGCTCTGCAAGCTATTCCTCGCGAACAAGCTGATGCTTGAGGATTTACCGAAGGCGACTACCTACCTGCCGATATTCTACAAATATCGCAATAATCTGAGCCGTAAAACCCTCGATGAGTACACAAACCTTGCCGATTTGTTTACGGCCATTGCATCGCATATGCCGCAGCATGTGTACGAGGAAGCACCTGAAGCAAATAGAAGCGATGTGCTGACACTTTATGACCAGGATGGTCTCAGCGTACGTATTCCAACCTCCATTGCCGCTGCTCAACGCTTAGGGAAAGGAACCCAGTGGTGTACTGCTTATGAAGAGGGACCGAACCACTTTTGGGGATACGCCATCCAGGGGCCATTATTGATGGTCACCACACCGGGCGTAAATGGGAAGAAGCAACGCTTCCAGCTACACTTCGAATCCGGGCAGTTTATGGATGAGGGGGACAGTAAAATAGATTTACCTGAACTGCTCAGACAATATCCAAAACTTCTGACGGTATTGAAGCCCTATATGAATTTGGAGGGCGAGCTTTTATATACACCTGAAGACTTACGTGACCGCAGCATGTACGAGTCTGCTGTGAAGAAATACGGTGAGTTGCTGGAAAGGGTTCCCGAGCATCTACGCGACCGCAGCATCTGCGAAGCTGCTGTAAGGCAAGCTGGGGAAGCGCTTAAATATGTTCCAAAGCATCTACGCGACCGCAGCATGTGCGAGGCCGCTGTGAAGCAATACGGTAGGGCGCTGAATTGGGTTCCCGAAGAGCTGCTTGACCGCAGCATGTGCGAGGCCGCCGTGAAGAGTAACGGTTTGGCGCTGACATTTGTTCCCGAGCATCAACGCGACCTCAGCATGTGCGAAGCTGCTGTGAAGAGTAACGGTTTGGCGCTGGAATGGGTTCCCGAACATCTACAAGACCGCAGCATGTGCGTGGCCGCTGTAAAGAGTAACGGTTTGGCGCTGTGTGGGGTTCCCGAGCATCAACGCGACCTCAGCATGTGCGAAGCTGCTGTGAAGCAAAACGGTGATGCGCTGTGTGCGGTTCCCGAGCATCTATGCGACCGCAGCATGTGCGAGGCAGCTGTGAAGCAAAACGGTTATGCGCTGGAATATGTTCCCGAGCATCTACGCGACCGCAGCATGTGCGTAGCTGCTGTGAAGCAAAACGGTGAGGCGCTGACACATGTTCCCGAGCATCTACGCGACCGCAGCATGTGCGTAGCTGCTGTGAAGCAAAACGGTAATGCGCTGGGTTGGGTTCCCGAGCATCTGATGGACCGCAGTATGTATGAGTCTGCTGTGAAGCAAAACGGTGAGTTGGTGGAATGGGTTCCCGAAAGCATCACTAACAAAGAGTTTTATTCTGAGGTAATTCAAGGGTCACTAACAGACAAAGATAACCTGGTTTCGCTGTTTAACAATGCGCGAAACAAGACGCCATTAAACGCTGCCTGGGAAGAACTTCAGCCAACGTTTACTAAAGATGGATATGTGGATTTGGCACAGTTAACAGCCAAAGCCGCCGATGCATGGGAAGAGCACACGCAGCGTCAGACGGCAACCAATCATCGGGGATAATCTCCACTTCAACGGCTACTTCCTCCAGGAGATTGGCTCGGAGGAACATAAGGAACCGACCAATATCTCGGCACCCTTTATCGAGTCTCTCCTAGTCGCGCTGATGTGAGTTTTCCTACGCCGCGCGCAACCGCACGCCCAAGGCGTTAGCGACTTTAAGAATAGTCGAGAACTCAGGGTTATCGCCACCACTCAGCGCGCGGAAAGCTGAAAATCGCGCAGGCGATGACCAATCACGAGTCTGCACGTACCACCGGACTCTATGACCGTCGCGGCGACCAGGTGTCGCTCGATGAGGTCGAGCGGATTGTGATTTGAGGGATGATGCCTAAATAAATTTTGGGAACATAAGACGACCACATATCGCGGTCGTATTGGTCAGACTGTAAAGCCCTGCGTAATCGGTCTGGCTAGTTGACGTCGTACATTTGACGCCAACCCCAAGCGTGAAATTGCCATTTTCTTTGGCGATTATCTTGCCTGTACCAGGCTTTCCGTCATCCATCTTGGTATCGATGTTCCATGCCTCTTCGGGACGTATAATTTGGACTTCCGTAACCGTTCCCGGATTTGGTGCTCCAATATGCATCAGGTTTCCGTACTCCATGGCATACGTCCAGTTGTTACCCGGATATACGCCGACCCCTATAGAATATAGGGTCCAGCCACCACCTTGAAGTCTTGCGCGGGGCACATTCGTTCCGACAATAGAGTCCCCACCTGTCCAGCCAGCAGCGCCACCTGCAATACCTGAGAATTGCCCTTCAATTAAACCAGCGGTTGCCAGCTGGCGCCAGAACTGAAACATTTCCCCTGTCTGACTAACTGCGCCACCAGTGTTAAGAAAACCATCGCCATTGCCATCACAGGTGCCTGTCGTGACCGAAGCCGTGCCTGCATTGTTCACGCAGCCTACACCACCTAGGTTTCCCCAAAAGCGCGTGGCATTGGTCATATCGCCTGGAATTGCAAAATACTTATCGCGAAACGCCTGGCTAGCAGCGTAGTAACGTTGATACTCCGTAGTAACGCTACGCAGCTCCGCCGCGCGGATCAGCGCCTGGCCGGAGAGGATGCCGCCGACCAGTAGACCGAGGATAACGAGGACAATGGACAGCTCGACCAGGGAGAAGGCGGAAGGTCTGGGCCGAATGGTCGAGGGTTGCCACATCTATTTCAACCTAGCGAATCCACAGCAAAAATCAAGGCAAAAATGCTTCCCTAGAACGCGCTACAGGGCGATATTCGCCCTGCTCACAGGACTCTGACCCGCTCGATGGCACGCAAGCACCACCCTATGACCGGGCTCGTCAACCGTGTGTCGCTCGATGAGGTCGAGCGGATTGTGATTTAAGAATAACGGCGCTTTTAATTGATGCCCATATGAATAATGGCCGCGCAGAGTTTTGTATCGCCGTAAGGTGATACGGTGTTGTAGGTGGTCGAGGATGTGGTGCAGGCGGTAGCGCCAGGAACATCCGCACCCAGGGAGTTCCAAGGACCTGGAGCCAACACTGTCATCACCCTGCCGGCAGATGGCGCCCCGTCATCGATCTTGGTATCCCACTGATACAACTGCATCGGCGTCAAAGTTCTCTGTGCATTGATCCAACTGGTCGTCGTGTTGTTACCGATGTAGTAATAGTTAGTTGCGTTCTTCTCGGTGATGGCGATGAGATTGCCGTCCAGTTTGCTTCGGGGCTGACAGGCAGGCCCAAAGCACCACCAGCTTGTGTAAGTCAGACTCGAATCTATCCCTTCGGAGATGAAGCCTTTTAGCGTGAGGTCATTCCAAAACAAAAGAAACTCATCGCCGTTAATTTGCCGCGAATCCGCCCGAGGCCAATAGCGCTCTTCTACGAGCCCATTGTTGTTGCCGCCCGAATCATCGCACCACCGAAACCCCATGCCGAAGTTTTTATTGTTGCAGCCGTCCGCAGGCAAATTCATATATTTGTCGCGGAATTGAAGGCTTGCCGCCGTAAAGCCTTCAAACTGCTTGATGGCCGCCCGAAGTTCAGCAGCGCGGATCAGCGCCTGCCCGCTGAGAATTCCGCCCACCAGCAGGCCGAGAATCACGAGGACAATGGACAGTTCGACCAGAGAGAATGCCGACGGTCTAGGCCGAATGGTCGAGGGCTGGTGCATCGCTCTAAACTTAGCGAATCTACAGCAGCTTTCAATACAAAAGCGCTTCCGTAGAGCGCTACAATGCGATGTTCGCACTTCCCACGGGGCTTGAGTTCATAGTTTTCCTCAATACATCTTGAAGCTTGGTGCACAAAGCTTCTGACTCCCGTCCTGATAAGAGACTGAGTACACGATTGGGTTACCAACAAAACCGCCGTTATTAACGCAGCCGCCGGACGCGCCCACAGGCAAGGTCAGTGCCCACCCAGTTGTTAGGTATGCAACGTTGCCCCGTACATCAATGGCCTGGGTATTTCCAGAATAGGGCAATCCATCGTCCCTCTTGCTATCTATTGCCCATGCATCAGCCACACTGATATAGCTAGGATTCAACGAACCGCCTACGGTCAAAGAGTCGAGACCACTCAGGCCAAAATAATTTCCACTACGGCCGCCATCGGTTGATCCTGAAATATCCGTGCCTACACGGCTACTCCAAACATACAGATAGGCGTTCTCTAGCTTTGCCCTAGGGAATAGGTCGCTGAGACTTGGGCTGGTTGTTGCAGTCACAGGGTTAACAGTCTGTACGTAAAGAGGACTGTTGGCCACTTGCAAAGCCTGCGTTGTCAAGCCTACAGCAGTAAGGTCGCACCAGAAGGTAAGCACCTCGCCTCCCATAGCATAGGCTCCTGATGCTGCACCGCCGCCATTCTGTCCCTCTAGTAACCCGTCACCGTTGCCTCTGCCATTTGCCGCCGCGCGTGCACCTAACCCAAGCTGGCTTGCTAACGGGTCGGGAATATCGCCCGGCAAGTAGTTATATTTCCCTCTAAACGTGTTGACGGCAATTTGATAGTTTTGAATCTGCGCAATCTGTGATCGAATTTGTGCAGCCCGAATAAGCGCCTGGCCGGAGAGAATGCCACCCACAAGAAGACCGAGGATGACGAGGACAATGGACAGTTCGACAAGGGAGAAAGCGGATGGCCTAGGCCGAATGGTCGAGGGCTGCTGCATCCCTTCCAACCTACCGACTTTCCCCGAAAATTCAACTGAAAACCGGCCTAGCTTGCCCCTAATTTGTCGATTTGATAGCGTGAGCCGATGGCCGACATCACGCAGGACCGCCGAAGCTGGATGCAAGGGACCATGGATGCTTACCATGGGTGCGCATCTGTCGAATACGTCATTTTAGACTCCTAAAAAGGTTTCGCCCTGCGGACGATCTTTTTTTGGAGCATAAAATGACTAGGCATAAGAAGGGCTAAAGTCCAGCTTACCGACTAAAAGTCGGTGGTTTACGGCCGAAGGCTTGGAAAATCAATATAAGTTTTTGAAAAATAATGGTGCCGATGACAGGATTCGAACCTGCGACCTACTAATTACGAATCAGTTGCTCTACCAGCTGAGCTACATCGGCACATGAAAGCGGGCATGGTTTATCCACCACCCACCGGAATGGCAAGTGTTACTTCTTGTCGATCTTGCCCGAGCCATGCCCCATGAACGTAGCTTCGCCCACCAGCACGTCCTGCGCAAGGCGCAGTTTGCTGTATTTGCGCCCGTAGAACCAGTAGATGATGGCACCGAGCAATAGGTACGGTCCGGTATAGTACAGCACCTTCGTGCCACTCTCCGTCAGGTCGAAGAACCCGCCGAAGAAGATGGAATACACAAGGTAACCGCAGGTCAAAATCCCAAGGATCGGCGTCACCGGCGCACCCGGCGTGCGGAACGGCCGCGCCAGATCCGGCTGCTTCTTGCGCAGGTACAGCACGCTGAAGCACACGATCATGAACGCCAGCAACGTGCCAAGGCTCACCAGATCACCCAGCAACTCGATCGGCGTCACCCCAGCGGCAAACGAGACCAATGCCCCGACAGCCATCGTGTTGATGTGCGGTGTCTGGAACTTCGCATGGATTTTATTGAACATCGAAGGGATCAACCCATCCCGGCTCATTACGTAAAAGATGCGCGTCTGCCCATAGATCAGCACCATCATCACCGAACTAAGTCCGAGGATAGCCCCGATCTTGATCAGGAACGCAAACCAGCCAAGGCCGATCTTATCAACCGCCACCGCCATCGGGTCCGCCACTGCGAGTTCTTTGTACGGCACGATACCCGTCAACACCGCCGAAACCCCAATATAAAGAATCGTACAAACCAGCAGCGACCCAAGAATACCGAACGGCATATCCTTCTGCGGGTTCTTCGCTTCCTGCGCCGCAGTCGAGACCGCTTCGAAACCCACATACGCAAAGAAGATAATACTCGCCGCACGGAACACACCGTCCCAGCCATAGACCCCCGGCGCCGTGTTCTCCGGAATGAACGGATGCCAGTTATTCGGATCGACATAAAACGCTCCGATGACCACGAACGCCAGCACCACCGCCACCTTGATGAACACGATGATATTATTCACCTTCGCCGATTCACTCACCCCAAGGATGAGCAGCGACGTCACCGCACCGATACCGATAAAGGCTGGCAGGTTGAAGATACCTTTGACCGCCTCACCCGTCGAGGTTAGCAGTTGGCCCGTAGAGCTGAAAGCATAGCCAGCCGTCTGGAACATCGGGTGATACACATCCGTCACCTTGATACCCTGCCCCGTCGCCGCCGTGAGCTC